>NZ_JAUEYJ010000022.1:0-171516 GCF_032489615.1 Bradyrhizobium sp. SZCCHNR1051
GCTCCAGCATGGAATCTGAATCAGAAGTTCACCGACTCGGGAATCCTGATTCCGGCAAAAAACATCACGCTCTAGAGGAGGCGAATAGCGAATGGGGAGTAGCGAATAGAGCGCTTCGAACGTCCCTATTCGCTTTTCCCCTTCGCTATTCGCCTCTCCTCATCATCCCGTGGCCAGATCCCACACCAGCTTGGTATTGAGCGCGATGATCACCACCGCGATCAAGGTCGCGAGCGCCGTCAGCCAGCGCGGCGCCACGAACTGCCCCATCTTGGCCCGGCTCGCGGTGAGCAGCACCAGCGGCACGATCGCGAACGGCAGTTGCAGGCTGAGCACGACCTGACTGAGGATCAGGAGCTGCCCGGTCGCCTTCTCGCCGGCCCAGATCGTCACCACCACGGCCGGCACGATTGCGATCATGCGGGTGATCAGCCGGCGCAGCCAGGGCGCGATCCGCCAGTGAAGAAAGCCTTCCATCACGATCTGACCGGACAGGGTCGCGGTGATCGTCGAATTCAGGCCGCAGCACAAAAGCGCGATCGCAAACAGCGTCGGTGCCAGCGTCGACCCGAGCAGCGGCGCCAGGAAGGAATGCGCCTGATCAAGCTCGGCGACGTCGCGTTGTCCGGTCCGGTGGAACGTCGCCGCCGCCAGGATCAGGATCGAGGCGTTGATGGTCAGCGCAAGGCACAGCGCGATGGTCGAATCGATCGTGGAGAGCGTGATCGCCTCGCGCTTGTCCTCTGGGCTGTCGCCGTAGCCGCGGGTCTGGACCAGACCCGAGTGGAGATACAAATTGTGCGGCATCACGGTAGCGCCGAGAATGCCGAGCGCCAGATAGAGCATCTCCGGGTTGGCGATCAGCTGTCCGCTGGGGACGAAGCCTTTCACCACCTCGGCCCAGTCCGGCTGCGCCATCGCGATCTGGATCGCGAAGCACAGCGCGATGATGCCGAGCAGCGCGACCACGAACGCCTCGATCCAACGGAAGCCGAAGGCCTGCAGCGCCAGGATCAGAAAGACATCGAGCGCGGTGACGCAGACGCCGATCGACAGCGGCAGCCCGAACAGCAGGCTGAGACCGATCGCAGTACCGATCACCTCGGCGAGGTCGGTGGCCGTGATCGCGATCTCCGCCGACAGCCACAGCGGCAACGAAACCCAGCGCGGCGTCGAATCGCGGCACGCCTGGGCCAGGTCGCGGCCGGTGGCGACGCCGAGCCGGGTGCACAGCGACTGCAGCACGATCGCCATCAGGTTGGACAGCAGCGCGACCGACAATAGCACGTAGCCGAACTTGGCACCGCCGGCGAGCGAGGTCGCCCAATTGCCGGGGTCCATGTAGCCGACCGCGACCAGATAGCCGGGTCCGAGAAAGGCGAGCAGCTTTCGCCAGAGCGACCCCTTGGTTGCGGTTCGCACCGTCGCGAACATGTCGCCGAGAGAGGGCTCACCGCGCTCACCGCGCCAGCCGGAGCGGCTGTCGCTGGGCTGAACCAAGGCTTGCAGTTGCGAAAGATCTGACGGTTTTGCGTCCATTCCGCTATCCTGAACGAAACCGACCTTTAATGCAACTGATTTGCAAGTAGAGGAGCGCTGCGGGCTGGTACCCGCGAGCGTTGGTATTAATCCAATACCATTCCATCATGGCAGCTGCTCGCCCTTGCCGATTCGCGAGAGCGCCTGAAGCACACACGAATCGGCGCGGCCGGGTCCCCGTCTCCCCACTGACCGGATCCAACATGTCTGCCCACCTTGGCCTCCGACCGATCTCCAACGCGCCTGTTCCTTGCAAGATCTGCGACGGTCCTGCCGACCTCTACGGCGTCGTCGACATGAACCGCCCATGCCAGACGGCGCATGCGTATCGCGCGCCGCTCTCGGGTGTGCCCATCTATTACCGGCGCTGCGCGGACTGCGGCTTTCTGTTCACCGACGCCTTCGACGACTGGAGCATCGAGCAGTTCAAGACGCACATTTACAGCGACGGCTACGAAGCCGTGGATCCCGACTATCGGGTCAAGCGCCCGACCGACAATGCGGCGGCCGTCGCCCGCTTCTGGGCGCCACACAAGGCCGGCATGCGGGTGCTCGACTTCGGCGGCGGCAACGACGTGTTCTGCACCGGCCTGCGTGCTCAAGGCTTTGCGGAAGCGGTCACCTATGATCCGATGGTGGCCGAGCACGCCACCCGCCCCGATCGCAAGTTCGATCTCGTCACCTGCTTCGAGACGCTCGAGCACGTGCCCGATCCGCTGGCGACGATCGGAGCCATGGCGGCCTGCGTGGCCGAACCGGGCGCGGTGTTCTACTCGACGTTGACTCAGCCGGACGACTTCGACAGCCAGGGCATGTCCTGGTGGTACATTGCGCCGCGCAACGGCCACATCTCGATCTACACCCAGCATGCGCTGGCGCTGGCCTGGCACCGGTTCGGCTTCAAGACGGCGCCGCTGAATGCCGGCACCCATCTGGCGTTCCGCACGCTGCCCCCGGAATGGGGATTGGCCGAGGCACCGACCGCGGCATAGGCCGTCCGCAGCACGACGGCCGATGCCGGAGATCAGGAAGCGGGTGGGCGCAGGGAGACGGAGCGGCGATGATGGCCACATCATCACATCAGGTTCCTCTTCATGCCTCCTTCTCCCGTCCTGCCCGCCGGCTTCCACCGCCTCGCCTGGTCGAACCTCACCGCGCAATCGGCCGAGCAGATCGCGCTCGCCGCAGCACCGATCGTCGCGGTGCTCGCACTCGGCGTTGGCGAGGGCGCGACCGGCCTGCTGCAGACGGCACTGACCGCGCCCTTCGTGCTGTTCGCGATCCCTGCGGGGCTGCTCGCCGACCGGATGTCGCGACGGCTGCTGATGGCCCTGGCAGAGACGCTTCGCGCGCTCGCGCTGCTCGCGATCCTCATCGCCTTCGCGTCCGGCGCGCTCACGCTGCCGCTGCTGGCGGCGCTCGGATTCGCGGCGGTGTGCGGCACGGTCGTGTTCAGCGTCGCAGCGCCTGCCCTGGTGCCGAGCCTCGTCGCCCCGGCCCAGTTGGCCCCTGCGAATGCGCGCATCGAGCTTGCCCGCACCATCGCCTTTGCCACCGGGCCCGCGCTGGGCGGCATGCTGGTCGGCTGGATCGGCGGCGCTCCGGCCTTCGGCTGCGCCGCGGCGCTCTCGCTGATCGCAGCCATGTGCCTGGCCGGCATCGCCGAGCCCGCCCGTGCGCCGGTGCCGCGCCGCCATCCGCTCGCCGACATCCGCGAAGGCGCCGCCTTCGTGCTGCATCATCCGCTGCTGCGGCCGGTGTTCGTCACCCAGTTCATCTTCAACACCGCGCATTTCCTGCTGCTCGCGGTGTTCGTGCCCTATGCGGTGCATCGGCTCGGCCTGTCGGCGGGAGGCGTCGGCACAGTGCTGTCGATGTTCGGCGTCGGCATGGTGTGCGGCGCGCTGCTGGCGACGCGCATCATGCGGCGGCTGCCGTTCGGCACCGTCATCGGACTCGGCCCCGTCACCGGCTTCGCCGCGGCGCTCATCATGGCACTGACCACGTTCGTCCCCTCGCCCTACCTTGCCGCCCTCAGCTTCTTCCTGCTCGGCGCTGGGCCGATCCTCTGGGTGATCTCGACCACGACGCTGCGGCAGTCGGTGACGCCGGCGGGCCTGCTCGGGCGGGTGTCGGCCATCAACATCCTGAGCTACGGCGCCCGTCCGCTGGGCTCGCTGCTCGGCGCGGTCGTCGGCGGCCGTTACGGCGCCGACATGTGTCTCTACCTCGTCGCCACCATCTTCGGCCTGCAGGCGCTCGTCATCCTCGCCTCGCCGGTCGTCGCGATCGCGCGCCAGCCGGAGCCGCAGCCCGCCTAGCGATAGACCAGGATCGGCACGGTCGAATGCGTCAGCACCTTCAAGGTCTCGCTGCCCAGGATCGCCGAGACGCCGCGCAGCCCATGCGAGGCCATCAGCACCAGATCGCAATGCTGCTTGCGGGCGGTCTCGACGATCGCCTCATAGGGCTTGTCGTGCTCGACGCAGAGCGTGGCGCAGGCGACGCCGGCCTGCTCCGCGTCGTCCTTCACATGATCGAGGTATTTCGCGGTCTGATCGGCCACCAGCGACTTGTATTGCGCAAGCGCCTTGGTCGCAGCGTGGGGATCGACGACCAGCGAATGCAGCGGCGTCGACACCACCAACGCCGTGACCCTGGCTCCGGTCGCCTTGGCGAGCGCGATACCGTGCTTGATTGCGGCCTTGGAAAGGTCGGACCCATCGGTCGGCAGCAGAATATGTTTGTACATGAGCTTTCACCTCCCGGCAGAGGATGCTGGGCAGACTCGCTTCTGCGGGGCATTGACGTGGGTCAAGGGTGCGACATCTCGTCCGCCAGGTAGTTCTCGTAGGCCCGCGTGGCCGATGCGCTGCCGGCAAGTTCCGGATCGAGCGTGAAGAGATCCTGCGCGCGGCCGATGCCGCGCAGCGCGTAGCGTCCGGTCGACACCAGATAGCGGCGACCTTCGTCGTCGAGCCCCTCGCAGAACTCGGAGGATGCCAACAGTTCGCGATCGACCGAGCGGCACATCGAGGCGATGCGGCTGACCTCGTTGACGGCCGGTCCCACGACGGTGAAGTCGAGCCGGTCCTCGCTGCCGATATTGCCGTAGAACACCTCGCCGACATGCAGGCCGACATAGGCCGAGGTGACGGGCCGTCCCTCGCCGGCGCGCCGCGCGTTCAGCTTCATGATGTTCAGCCGAAAGCGATGCTCGGCGCGCAGCGCAGCGTGACGGGCCGAGGCCATGTCGCCGCCGGTGAAGATCGCCAGCACGCCGTCGCCGATCAGCTTCAGCACGTCGCCGCCCGCCTCGTAGATCGCGTCGATCGATGCCTCTGCATAGTCGTTGAGCAGCGGGATGATCTCGTCCGGCGAGATGCTCTCGCTGATCGCGGTCGAACTGCGCAGGTCGGAGAACCACAGCACCGCATTGATGCGCTCGGTGACACCGCGGGAGATACGGCCGCGCAGCACCTGCTCCGACGCATCGCGGCCGAGATAGACGCGGCCAAGGGTCCGCACGATATCGACCTGCTGCGCGGATTTGATCGTCAGCGCGAGCAGCGGGACCAGGTCGCGCAATGCGCCGATCTGCGTGTCGGTGAAGCCGCCGTCACGTCGCGTCAGCCAGTTGGAATAGAAGCAGTCCATCTGGCCGAGCGTGCCGGCTTCCCCGAACCGGTGCACGAAGGCGAGATAGTGCCGATGCCCCTGTGCGGAAAGCTCCTCGATGACCGGAAAATCGAGATGCGCACAATTCGTGAAGTCGATGCTGAACTCGTCATGGCCGTTCTCCAGCATGTGGTGGAAGACCGAGCGCCGCCAATTCTGTGCCGCCTCTCCCTCATTGCTGGAGCCATATTCAAAGCTGTCCGCTTCGTTCGTGTCGAAATCGTTCCAGCGGAAGCCACGCCCCTCGAAAATCGGATGCAGCGTATCGATGATCGCAAGGCTGCGCGACAATTCAAGCCCGGCCACGCGGCAGCGCTCGCAGAAGCCGCGCAGGATCTCATTTTCGGGCATGCCGGTCAGGCTCTGAGCCACGAGCCAGTTCGCCACTTCGAGACGGGTCGCCGTGTCCATGGTTTCAGCTCATCAACGCGTCACGATCCGGAAAGCTTCAGGCCGGCCGGCTCACCACCTCGCCGTCCTCCTTGGTGAAGGAGGAGACGGGATGATCGAGCAGGTCGAGCACAAGTTCGGACGGGCGGCAGAGCCGCGCGCCCTTGCTGGTCACCACGATCGGCCGGTTGATCAGGATCGGATGCGCGAGCATCGCCTCGATCAGCTGGTCGTCGGTCCATTTGGAATCGCCCAGCCCAAGCTCGGCATAGGGCGTGCCCTTTTCGCGCAGCACGTCGCGCACCTTGACGCCCATCGCGTTGATCAGCGCAATCAGCTGCTCGCGGCTCGGCGGGCTTTTCAGATATTCGATCACCTCAGGCTCCTCACCCGAGGCGCGGATCATCGCGAGCGTGTTGCGCGACGTGCCGCAGGCCGGATTGTGAAAGATCGTCACGGGCATGGGCTGTCCAGTCGTTGCGTTCCAAAGGCACATTCCCGTGCCATGCGTCTCACCCCACGCATCGTGTCCCTGATGGTGCGGCCGCGATGCGGGAAATGGTCACTGTTACCACGGCGCCGCCGCCGGCCGGAATGGGAACTCCGCCGGTCGAGAGAAATCGCCGGCGCGCTGTGCAGACTGGCTGGCGGGAGCTGACCCATCGCGGCTCACACCACGTCGGCAGGAGCGAGCTTGCAGGCGCAGCCATCGGCCTCGATCTGCAGGGTCGGATGCTGGATGTTGAAGCGATGTGACAGCTCCGCGCAGACGCGATGCAGGAATGCATCATCCGTTCCGCCTGCCCGTACCAGATGCGCCGTCAGCGCGGTCTCGTTGGTGCTCATCGCCCAGATGTGGAGGTCGTGCACCTCGCTGACGCCGTCGAGGGAGGCGAGATATTCGCGCACCTCCGGAAGCGCGATGTCGCGCGGCACGGCGTCGAGCGCCAGATTGACGCTGTCGCGGGCGAGATCCCAGCCGCTCAGGAGCACGACGAGCGCGATGACCAGGCTGACCACCGGATCGATCCACAGCCACCCCGTCCAGATCGTGACCAGCGCCGCGACGACCACGCCGAACGACACGGCGGCATCGGCGGCCATGTGCAGGTAGGCGCCGCGAATGTTGAGGTCGGTGTCGCGGCCGCGCATGAACATCATCGCGGTGGCGCCGTTGATGGCGATGCCGAGCGCGGCGACCCACAGCACGGTGGTGCCGGCCACCTCGCCCGGATTGCGCAGGCGATCGAACGCCTCGACGGCGATGCCGCCGACCACCACCAGCAGCAGCCCCGCATTGATCAGCGCCGCCAGGATCGAGGCGCGGCGATAGCCGTAGGTATGGCGGTCGGTCGGCCGCCGGCCCGCCAGCCATAGGGCGCCCCAGGCCAGGAGCAACGACATCACGTCGGACAGATTGTGGACGGCGTCCGAGATCAGTGCCAGTGAATGCGCGGCATAGCCGAACACAAGCTCGGCGATGACGAAGGCCGTGTTGAGCGACACGCCGATCGCAAAGGCCGCACCAAAGCTCACCGGCGCATGGCTGTGGCCGGCATGGCCGTGGGCATGTGAGGGGCCATGATCATGGGAATGGTCATGGCCGTGATGATGAGAATGCGAGTGCGCCATTCAACGTGCCCCCGGGCGATCGCGCACCTCGCGATCGCCCGCTGCCTGATATAGACGGCCGCTGGACGGATACTATTACGTCGCTACTCGATCGGCCGGTTGAACTTGTTCGACTTGGGCAGCCCCTGCGCGATGCGTCCGGCATCGGCGCGGTTGCCGCGGTAGTCGGCGAGCTCCTTCCAGCTCAGCCCCTGGTCGCGGCCGGCGGAATCCTTCCAGGCCAGTCCCTGCTTCTGCTCGAAGGTGGTGACGTCGGAGAGCTGCGCGCTGGTGTATTTCTGGAGCCGGACGCCGCGGCCGCGCGCCATCTCCGGCACCTGGTCGAGCCCGAACACCACCATCTTGTGATTGGTGCCGATCACGGCGACCTGATCACCCTGGACGGTCGTGATGGCGCGCGCTTCCGCCGGCGCCGTCACGTTCAGCACCTGCTTGCCCTTGCGGGTGTTGCTGACGCAATCCTCCTCCTTGACCACGAAGCCCTGACCGTCCGAGGCGGCAATGAGGAACTTGCGCTCCCCCTTGTTGACGAACATCGACACGATCGAGGCGTCCTGGTCGAGGTCGATGAACATGCGGATCGGCTCGCCGTGGCCGCGGCCGCCGGGCAGCTTGCCGACGTCCAGCGAGTAGAACTTGCCGTTGCTGGCGAACAGCAGCACCTTGGAGGTGTTCTCGGCGAAGAACGCCTGGCCGAGCTGGTCGTCGGTCTTGAACTGCAGGTTCGACAGGTCGGCGACGTGGCCCTTCAAGGTGCGCACCCAGCCCTTGTCGGAGACGACGACGGTGACCGGCTCGCGCTCGATGAAGGCTTCTTCAATAGCGGCGAGATCGTGCTCCGGCGCGTCGGCGAAATTGGTGCGGCGCTTGCCGAGCGGCGTCTTCGGCCCGAACATGTCGCGGACCGTCTTGACCTGCTCGCCGACCTTGGCCCATTGCAGCTCCTCGGATCCGAGCAGCGCATTGATGCCCTTCAGCTCGCCGCGCAGATTCTTGTCCTCGGTGCGGATCTCCATTTCCTCGAGCTTGCGCAAGCTACGCAGGCGCATGTTGAGGATGGCCTCGGCCTGCACCTCGGTGAGCTTGAACGTCTTCATCAGCACCGGCTTGGGCTCGTCCTCGGTGCGGATGATCCTGATCACCTCGTCGATGTTGAGGTAGGCGATCAAATAGCCGCCGAGAATCTCCAGCCGGTTCTCGATCTGCTTCTTGCGGTAGTTCGAGCGCCGCAGCAGCACGTCGCGCAGATGGTCGAGCCATTCGCGCAGGCACTCGGCCAGGCCCACCACCTTGGGGATGCGGCCCTTGATCAGCACGTTGAGGTTCAGCGGAATCTTGCTCTCGAGATCGGTGAGCCGGAACAGCGATTCCATCATCAGCGCCGGATCGACGTTCTTCGACTTCGGCTCGATCACGAGCCGCACGTCCTCGGCCGACTCGTCACGGACGTCGCCGACCAGCGGCAGCTTCTTCTCGTTGAGCAGCTCTGCGATCTTCTCGACCAGCCGCGACTTCTGCACGAGATAGGGAATCTCGGTGATGACGACGATCCAGGTGCCGCGGTTGCCCTCCTCCTGCTTCCACTTGGCGCGGACACGGAACGAGCCGCGGCCGGTGGTGTAGGCCTCGATGATCGACTCCTTGGAATCGATCACGGTGCCGCCGGTCGGGAAGTCCGGCCCCTTCACCCAGCGCAGCAGCGCGCGCGACTTGGCGTCAGGCTTCTCGATCAGATGCAGCGCGGCGTCGCAGAGCTCCGCGGCATTGTGCGGCGGAATCGAGGTCGCCATGCCCACCGCGATGCCCTGGGCGCCGTTGGCCAGCAGGTTCGGGAAGCCGCCGGGCAGTACGACCGGCTCCTTCGACTGGCCGTCATAGTTCGGCCGGAACTCGACGCCGTCCTCGTCGATGCCTTCCAGCAGCAGCCGCGCGACATCGGTCATGCGCGCTTCGGTGTAGCGGTAGGCCGCCGGATTATCGCCGTCGATGTTGCCGAAATTGCCCTGGCCGTCGACCAGCGGATAGCGCGAGGAAAAATCCTGCGCGAGGCGCACCATCGCGTCGTAGATCGCCTGGTCGCCATGCGGATGGAACGAGCCCATCACGTCGCCGACGATCTTGGCGGATTTCTTGAACGCCGTGCCCGGGTCGAGCCGCAGCAGCCGCATGCCGTAGAGGATGCGCCGGTGCACGGGCTTGAGGCCGTCGCGCGCGTCCGGCAGTGCGCGGTGCATGATGGTCGAGAGCGCGTAGGCGAGATAGCGCTCTTCCAGCGCATCCCGGAGCGTCACCTCGTGAATCTCGGCTGGTTCCGGCGGAATCAGTGATTTTCCCATTCGCGTTGAGCTTTCAGTGGGTTAGCCCTTGAGCCTGAGCTAGCGTGAACGATTTGGGAACAGGCTTTATGCGATGATGCGCTGGGGCGCAATGACGGCCCTGCCCGGTTCCCCGAGGAAAAAAGCCGGGACTTCGGCCGTGGAACCGCAACCCGGCCCGAAAATCATGCAGTTCACGTGACGCCGACGCATGTCGCAACGCTCACGGATTGAGCAGCCGACCCGCGTCCCGTTGAGGTGCAACGATGTCGCACACGAGTCTGTGTAGCTGAGATCGTCACCCGCCGTCGCTAAGGTGACGGCGCTCATCCTCGCCGACGCAACGGCCCTGCGAGGAGAGCCATCGCGCCGCGCCTTGAACGCGGCAGATCCCATCCAGTGAGAAAGGCAGATGCTCCATGAGCTCAGGATTCGTGACGACATCGGACGGCACGCAGATCTTCTACAAGGACTGGGGATCGGGCCAGCCCATCGTCTTCCACCACGGCTGGCCGCTGTCGTCCGACGATTGGGACGCGCAGATGCTGTTCTTCCTCGACAAGGGTTTTCGCGTCATCGCGCACGACCGGCGCGGTCACGGCCGCTCCAGCCAGACGGAGACCGGCAATGAAATGGACACCTACGCCGCCGATGTCGCTGCGCTTGCCGCGAAGCTCGACCTGCGAGACGCGATCCATGTCGGCCACTCCACCGGCGGCGGCGAGGTCGCGCGCTACGTCGCCAAGCACGGCAAGGGCCGCGTCGCCAAGGCCGCGTTGCTCGGAGCGGTACCACCGATCATGCTGAAGACGACGAGCAATCCCGGCGGACTGCCGATCGAGGTGTTCGACGGCTTCCGCACGGCGCTCGCCGCCAACCGCGCGCAATTCTTCCTCGATATTCCGACCGGCCCTTTCTACGGCTTCAACCGCGACGGTGCCAAGGTCTCCGAAGGCGTGATCCGCAACTGGTGGCGCCAGGGCATGATGGGCGGCACCAAGGCCCACTACGATTGCATCAAGGCCTTCTCGGAGACCGACTTCACCGAGGACCTGAAGGCGATCGACGTGCCGGTGCTGCTGATGCACGGCGAGGACGACCAGATCGTCCCGATCGACGATTCCGCGCGCATCGGCATCAAGCTGTTGAAGCATGGGACCTTGAAGACCTATCCGGGCTTTCCGCACGGTATGGCGACCACGCATGCCGACGTGATCAATGCCGACCTGCTGGCCTTCATCAAGGGGTAGCTCGATCATTGCACTTCGCCGAATGCGCATTCCGATGCCGATGAAGCGATAGATCTCAAATCTTGCTCGTCATGGCCGGGCTTGTCCCGGCCATCCACGCAGCACTGCACACGCCGAACGACGTGGATGCCCGGGACAAGCCCGGGCACGACGAGTTCGGGGCGACCATTGATCCACTATCTCAATTTCCGCGTTGGAAACGTCGTCCTGCCTTCCCGCGACGCGCTCCGCGCCCGAGCTATCAAGATCGATTACCCTCTTCGGACAGAGGGCACAGGGAAGGCCGGACCTCGACTGAGGCCCGTGGCCCGCCTGCTCAAAAAATGCAGGCGGCAGGTACCACAGGTTCAGCCGGACGACCCGGCCCTCCCTGTGCGATGGGCTTACGAGTTATACGCAGTCTCCCCGGTGTCCGGCTTGTGAGCCACCGTCGCCCCTGGGATCATCACCCACGGACTTGGCGCCAGCATCGGGGCGCCAGGACGCTGCGATTTCCTCGTCCTGCCGGACACGTTCGTCCGCGCGCACATGCACGCTGCGATCCGACAGGCCACCGCTCCCCGCTTCCTACGTCTCGTGACGATCGCGATGCGCCCCTCATGTGGAGGCGGGATGCCGGGAAACATCGTCCTGATTTGCCCGACGACACAAGCCGTGCGGACTGCGGCAGATTGGCTCGACGGGCAATTGGCGCATGGGAGATCGCGCAATTCTGCATATCAGAAACGGGACCGCACGCAGCTCAGCGCGACCGCGGGAACCGATAGCGCCCAAAGCGCGTTCTCTCCGCATCAACGTAATGCGTATGCGATATCAACCGAAGCACGACCTGCTGGCGGGCATCTTTGCATGAAGAATTTTTCCGATGCGTCCTTTTCGCCTGATGTCATCGCGCTGATGACCGAAGCCCTCAACGCGTCGGTCGCCGCGCTGCCTGAGCCGGTGAGTTCGACGAACGTGAACCTGCTTGCGGAAGCCGTGCTGCGTGCCGCCAAGGCCGGCGAGCGCGACGTCACCGCGATGCAGCGGCTCGCGCTGCTCGAACTGCAGATCATGCCGCGCATGTAGAGCGGATCACAGGCTTTCCTACAGTCGTAAAGCATCCCCAACGCGCTCACTTCGGGACCTCTTGGTTCGAGATGCGCCGCACGCGGCGCTCCTCACCATGAGGACGTCGGATCGCGCCTGACGCGCCGCCGGCCTCCATCTTCTATCCCCCGGCCGCTGCGCCACGTCCCACTCGTTCGCAATTGACAAATCTATTCGTCAATGTCTAATTCACATCACCGCCGACAGAGCGGAGCAAAACGGGGAGGATCTTCATGCGACGGCAGCTGCTCGCCTGCGCGTTCCTGGCAACGACATCATTCATCGCGACAGGCGCTTCAGCCCAGGTTTCTGACGACGTGGTGCGGATCGGCGTACTCACCGATCTCTCGAGCTGGGGACGCGACAACAGCGGGCCGGGCTCGGTCGAGGCGGCCAAGATGGCGGTCGAGGAGTTCGGCCCCAATGTGCTCGGCAAGCCGATCGAGATCATCAGCGCCGATCACCAGATGAAGACCGACGTCGGAACGACGGTCGTGCGCGACTGGTTCGACAACGGCAAGGTCGACGCCGTCGTCGACATCCCCAACTCCGGCATCGCGATTGCCGTGCACAACATGGTGCGCGAGCGCAACAAGATCGCGCTGCTGTCCGGTCCCGGCGCGAGCTCGCTGACCGACGAGCTGTGCAGCCCGAACACCGTGCATTTCACCTATGATACGTATGCGCTGTCCAAGGTGACGACCTCGGCCGTGATCGGCCAGGGCGGCAAATCCTGGTACTTCATCACCGCGGACTATGCCTTCGGCCAGCAGTTGGAGAAGGACGCCACACGCTTCATCAAGGAGCTCGGCGGCACCATCCTCGGCGGCGTCAAGCATCCGACCAACACCGCCGACTTCTCCTCCTTCGCCTTGCAGGCGCAGAGCTCCAAGGCCGACGTCGTCGCCTTCGCCAATGCCGGCCAGGACACCGACAACGCGATCAAGCAGTCCGGCGAGTTTGGCCTGGTCAAGGGCGGCCAGAAGCTGGTGGGCCTCCTGATGTTCGACACCGACGTGCATGCGATCGGGCTCGAGGCCGCGCAGGGCACCTACATGACCACGGCGTCCTATTGGGCGATGGACGAGGCCACCCGCGCCTGGTCGAAGAAGTTCTACGCCCGCGCCAAGGTGATGCCGACGATGATCCAGACCGGCGTCTACGGCTCGGTGCTGCACTATCTCAAGGCCATCAAGGCGGCCGGCACCGATGATCCCAAGGCTGTCATGGCGAAGATGCGCGAGCTGCCGATCGAGGATACCTTCGTTCACGGCGGCAAGCTGCGCGAGGATGGCCGGGTCATCCGCGACATGTATCTTGCCCGCGTCAAGAAGCCGTCGGAGTCCAAGGAGCCGTGGGACTATCTGGAGATCGTCAAGACCGTGAAGGGTGAGGACGCGTTCCGGCCGGTCTCCGAGTCCAAGTGCCCGCTGCTGAAGAAGTAGGAGCGCTGCCATGACCGGTGCCGACGACAAGAATGGCGACGTCTACGACTGCGACGTGCTGGTGGTCGGCTCCGGCTGCGCCGGGCTGTCGGCGGCGGTTACCGCCGCCCATGCCGGGCTGAAGGTCCTCGTCACCGAAAAGGAGCCGCGGTTCGGCGGCACCACCGCGCGCTCCGGCGGCTGGCTGTGGATCCCCGGGACCTCGCTGGCGAAGGCGTGGGGCATCGACGAGCCGCCCGAGCTGGCGCGCAGCTATCTGCGTCATGAAGCCGGCAACAGTTTCGATGCGGCGCGGGTCGATGCGTTCCTGAGCAAGGGCCCGGAGGCGGTCGACTTCTTCATCGGCAAGACGGCACTCAAGTTCGACATGCCGCTGACCTTCCCTGACTATCACGCGGAGGCGCCGGGCGGCACGCAGGGCGGCCGCTCGATGGTGACGCGGCCGTTCGACGGCCGCGAGCTTGGGCGTCACATCGAGGATCTCGGCCAGCCGCTGCCCGAGCTCACCGTGTTCGGCATGATGCTCGGCTCCGGCAAGGAGATCATCCATTTCATGCGCGCGACCAAGTCGCTGGCGTCCGCGTTCTATGTCGCCAAGCGGCTGTCGAAACATGCGCTGGACGTGCTGCGCCATGGCCGCGGCATGACGCTCACCAACGGGAATGCGCTGGCGGGGCGGCTGGCGAAATCCGCGTTCGATCTCGGCATTCCCCTGTGGCTGTCGTCGCCTGTGGCGGAGCTGATCCGCGACGGCGATGCCGTGCGCGGCGCCGTGGTGACGCGGCAGGGCCGGCGCATCCGAGTGAATGCGCGGCTCGGCGTGGTGCTTGCCTGCGGCGGTTTCCCGCATGATGTCGAGAGGCGCAAGGCGATGTTTCCGCATGCGCCGACCGGCCAGGAGCATGTGTCGCCCGGCCCGGTCGGCAACACCGGCGACGGCTTGCGGCTGGCGGAAGCGGTCGGCGGCCGGGTCGAGGACGGCCTGCCGCATGCGGCGGCCTGGGTGCCGGTCTCCGTCACCACGCGCAAGGACGGCAGCAAGGGCGTGATGCCGCACTTCATCGACCGTGCCAAGCCCGGCGTGATCGCAGTGACCGCGGACGGCGTGCGCTTCGCCAATGAAGGCAATTCCTACCACGACTTCGTGCAGGCGATGGTCAAGGCGGCCAAGCCCGGCCGCGAGATCGCTGCCTGGCTGATCACCGATCACCGCTCGTTGCGCCGCTACGGCCTCGGCTGCGTGCCGCCGTTCCCGATGCCGCTCGGGCATCATCTGAGCACCGGCTATCTCAAGCGCGGCGCGACGCTCGTCGAGCTCGCGCGCGTGGCCGGCATCGACGCCATGGCGCTGGAAGCAACCGTCGCCGCCTTCAACGCCGATGCGGCGCTGGGCCAGGATCCGACCTTCGGCAAGGGCTCGCGCGCCTACAATCGCTACCAGGGCGATGCGCTGCACGGGCCGAACCCGTGCGTGGCGCCGATCAAGGGCGGGCCGTTCTACGCGATCAAGATGGTGATCGGCGATCTCGGCACCTATGCCGGCATCCGCACCGACGAGCATGCCCGCGCGCTCGATGCCAGGGGACAGCCGATCGAGGGGCTGTATGCCGCCGGCAACGACATGGCGAGCATCATGGGTGGCAACTATCCCGGCGCCGGCATCACGCTGGGCCCGGCGCTGACCTTCGGCTACATTGCCGGCCGGCATCTCGCCGAACGCGCCAGGCAAAGGAGCGCCGCATGAGCGACAGTCAGATGTTGGCCGGCAAGCTCGCGCTGGTGACGGGAGCGGCGCACGGCAATGGCCGCGCGATCGCGCTGGGGCTCGCCGGCCGCGGCGCCGATGTTGTCATCACCGATATCGACTTGGACGGCGCCGAGCGCTGCGCCGCCGAGATCCGCGATCACGGCCGCAAGGCGTGGGCACATCGGCTCGACGTCACCGACGCCGCGGGCTGCACCGCATTGGCGGCGCAGTTGCGCACCGAGGTCGGCGCCATCTCCATCCTCGTCAACAACGCCGGCATCATCATTCGCGAGGGCATCGACTCAGCCCGCGCGCCACAGAACTGGCAGCGCGTGCTCGACGTCAATCTCAACGGCGTGTTCAACGTCACCTACGCGTTTCTCGCCGCGTTGCGCGCGACGCGCGGCACCATCGTCAACATCGCCTCCGTCGCCTCGTTCATCGGCATCAGCAACACGCTCGGCTACTCGCCCTCCAAGGGCGGCGTGAAGTCGCTGACCCAGGCGCTGGCGCGCGAGCTCGCCGCCGACGGCATCCGCGTCAACGCGATCGCGCCCGGCGTGATCGCCACCGCGATGACGGAGTCGACCCGCAACGATCCCGAGCGGCTCGCCGGCTTCATGAGCCGCACGCCGCTCGGCCGCGTCGGCCAGCCCGAGGAGCTCGCGGGCCCCGTGGCGTTCCTGGTCTCGGACATGGCGTCCTACGTCAACGGCGTGACCTTGCCGGTCGACGGCGGCTTCCTGGCGGTGTAGGCACGGCGCCGGACCAGGGGGCACAACGAGACATGGGACGAGAAAGCCGCGGCATTCAGTCGATCGAGGTCGGCGGCACGTTGCTGCAGGCACTGGCGCGCAGCGGCGAGCCGATGATGCTGCGCGACCTCGCGCGCGAGGCCGGGCTGCCGCCTGCCAAGGCGCATCCCTATCTCGTCAGCTTCTCGCGCATCGGTTTGATCGAGCAGGACGAAACCACCGGACGCTACGAGATCGGCCCGCTCGCGCTCGAGCTCGGCCTGATCAGCCTGCGGCGGCTGTCGGCGGTACGGATCGCAACGCCGAAGATCGCCGCGCTCGCCGGAGCCATCGATCACGCGGTGTCGCTCGCCGTGTGGGGCACCAACGGCCCGACCGTGGTGCGGCTGGAGGAGCCGAGCCATCCGGTGCACATCGTGATGCGCGTCGGCTCGATCATGGCGCTGCTGGAGACGGCGACGGGCCGCGCGTTCGCGGCGTTCCTGCCGCCCAAGACCGTGAAAGCGGCGCTGGACGCCGGCCTCGACCATCTCGGCGTCGGCTACAATCCGAAGCGCGCGCCCAGGAGTCCGAAGGTCGCGGAGATGCTGGCCGAAGTGCGCGCGCAGGGCCTCGCGCGCGCCGTCGGCGATCCGCTGCCCGGCGTCAATGCCTTCGCCGCACCGGTGTTCGATCACGCCGGCCACGTCGCGCTGGTCATCACCGCGATGGGCCCGGCCGGCACCTTCGATGCCGGCTGGCAGTCACCGCTGGCGATGCGGCTGCGTGCCTGCGCGGCCGAGATCTCCAAGCAGCTCGGCCACGGCATCGCGCAGCCGTGAGCCTCAGGCCGCGACGGAGCGCTTCTCCGGCCACGGCTCGGCCCACGCCGGCAGCCGCATCAGGCCATCGAGCCAGCGCACGATGTTCGGAAACGACTCCATCGGCATCTCGGCCTCGCGCCAGTCGGTCGCCATCGAGGCCGCCGCGAAATCGGCGATGGTGAGCCTGTCGCAGGCGACGTGGCTGCGCGCCCGCAGATGCGCATCGAGCACGGCGGCGAAGGTCTTCAGGTTGGCGACCTTGCCGGCCAGCGCGGCGCGGTCGGGCGCACCAAGGCCGAACGTCTTGCGGACGATGTGCTCGAAATAGAACGGTCCGACCGCCGGCGCCCAATGGCAGTCGTTCCACGCCAGCCAGCGCAGCACCTCGATCTGCTCCTGCGGATCGCGCGCCGGCCACATGTCGCAGCTCTCACGGACGCACAGATGCGCCATGATGGCGGTCGACTCCCACAGCACGGTGTCGCCATCGACCAGCACCGGCGCCTTCATGTTGGGGTTGAGCGCGGCGAACTCCGGCGTCTTCATCCGGCCGGTGATCTCGATGAACTCGGCGGGAACGCCGAGATGCTTCACCAGCGCCAGCACGCGGCGCGGCGCCTGGGCCTTGATCCAGTAGATCTTCATGACGGGTCTCCATCTCCTGTGCCTTGAAGACGAACGTAGCAGCACCGGATCGACAGTGACGGAGCAAAAATTCAGCGGCGGTTCCGCCGACTCGTACGGTTCCCGTAGCGTCACATCGCGCGCACCGCCGCCCGTGCGGTGAGAATGCAACCCGGCAGGAACGTACCCTCCAGCGAACGCTTGCCCGACGCGCCGCCGCCGCCGAAGCCGGCGGCTTCGCCGACCGCATAGAGCCCGCCGATCGGCGCACCCGTGGTGTCGAGCACCCGGCTCTGCAGATCGGTCTTGAGGCCGCCGAGGCTCTTGCGGGTGATGAGTTGCATGTGAATGGCGATGTAAGGCCCGGAGCCCGGCGCCTGCAGCGGCGCAGGCTTGCTGGTGCGGAGCTTGTCGGGCCCCCATTGCCGCGCGTGCAGGATGCGGCGCAACTGGTCGTCGTTGTGGAGCTTGTCGCCATTCCCAAAGTTCGCGTCGAAGGCGTCGGCGGTGGCCTGCAGCACCTCCGGCTTCACGTCGCCGGTGCCGGTCAGCGCATTCATCTTCGCGGCGAGACCGGCCAGCGTCTCGTCGACCAGGAAGTGCCGGCTCTCGCGCTGCATCTGCCTGACCAGGCGATGATTGCCGAACAGGGTCTCCTTGAGGAACATCGGCATCTGCCGGTCGCGGATGCGCGGATTGTGCTCGGCGCCGGAGATGGCGAACTCCTTGGCGGCGATGCGCCAGTTCAACAGATGCCACGTATACGGTTTCTCCTGCGCCGCGACGCGCTGGCACAGATCATGGGTGTCAAAGCCGGTCACCAGCGGCTCGGGCCCGATGCGCTCGCCCCTGTGATTGAGCCACAGTGCCGATTTGCACGGCACCAGCGACAGGCCATGGCCGTCGAAATGCGGAAACGGATGCGGGATGCCGGCGGCGTAGTTCCACATCTCGCCGGCATGCGTGATCTCGGCGCCGAGCGCCTCGGCCGCGTGGTGATGCAGCTTGCCGTCGGAGAACGGATGCGCGCCATTGAGCATCGCCTGCGGCAGCGGCCGGCTCTTCACCCAATTGGCGCGGGCCTCCTCGTGGCTGCCATTGAGGCCGCCCATCGCCAGCACTGTCAGCGGCGCGGCGATGCGGATTTCGGCGCCCGTCTCCTCGTTGACGGCAACAACGCCCGATACGGCGCCGGCAGCGCGATCGAGGCTGACGACGCAGTGACGGTGCAGCACCGTCAGCCGGCCGCCGCTATCGGCCGCACGCATCGCCTCGATCATCACGCGCGTGAGCCGCTGCGAGGTGCCCCAGACGATGTGATAGCGCGGCAGCGCATTGCCGTCGCCGTGACGGCCGCGCTCGACCCAGTTCACCGCCGGCATGAAGGTCAGGCCGTGCGACAGCAGCCAGTCGTAGACCTCGCTGCGCGAATGCGCGACGTAGTAGCGCGCCCATTGCAGCGGCCAGTGCTCGGCGGCGTCGAGCTCGCCAAACCTGATCCAGTCGCGCAACGCGATCTCGGGCGTATCCGGGATCTTCATGCGCGCCTGCAACGGCGTGCCGACCAGCGCCATGCCCCCGAACGCCCACAACGCCAGCCCGCCGAACCGCTCGGGCGTGTCCCGGTCCACGATGGTCACCGACTTGCCGGCGCGCAGTGCCTCCAGCGCGGTGACGATGCCGGCGAGACCGCCGCCGGCGATGACGACATCGGATTGCAGCGTCGCGCTCATGTCACGGCGCGATCTTGCGCTTGAGCATCCGCGCCACCGGCAGCGGGACGCGGTCGAGCGATCCCAAGAGGTGCGGCAAAAGCTTCAGCTTGAGGCCGGTCAGCGCCGGCGGCACCATGGCCTCGATCAGATGCGGCCCCGGCCGCGCCAGCGCCCCCTGCAACGCGCTGGTGAATTCGTCCGGCGTGCTGACGCGGGTCGCGCGTACGCCCATGCCGTCGGCGATCTGCGCGAGCTTGAGGACCGGTCCGTGAAGGTCGAGCTGCGCCCGCGCCTTCGGTCCGATCTCCTCGGCGCCGACCCGCTCCAGCTCGACGTTGAGCACCGAGTAGGATGCATTGTTGAAGATCACGGCGGTGACGTTGAGCCGCTCGCGCGCGATCGTCCACAGCGACTGGATCGTATACATCGAGCTGCCGTCGCCGATCAGCGCGATCACCGGCCGGTCCGGACAGGCGATCGCCGCCCCGATCGCATTCGGCAGCCCCTGCCCGATGGCGCCGCCGGTCAAGGTGATCAGATCGTGGCGCGGCGCGCCCGCGGTGAATTTCGACAGCATCAGGCCGGAGCTGATCGCCTCGTCGACGATGATGGCGTTCTCGGGCAGGAGATGACCCACGGCCTTGCAGACCTTTTCCGCGGTCAGCTTCTTGCCGCGCGGACGTCCGGGCCGCGAGGCCGGTGACAACGCCGGCGTGGCGCGCCCGGCCTCCAGGGCGGCGGCAAGCCTGGTCAGGCTGCACGCGGCGTGCTGCGCCGGCGTCGACAAGGTCAGCACCTTGCAGCCGTCATGCGGCAGATAGCTCTTCTTGCCGGGATAGGCGAAGAACGACACCGGCGCCTTGGCGTCGACCAGGATCAGCGTGTCGATCTCCTTGAGCTGGACCTGCGCCATCTCGGCGAGATAGGCGATCCGCTCGACGGCCGGCAGGCCGGCTCCACGCTGCATGCGTGTCGGAAAGGTTTCGGCGTAGACCTTCACACCGCAGGCTGCGGCGATGCGCGCGGCCGCCAGCAGGGATTCCTCGTGCAGCGCCGTACCACCGAGCAGAAGCGCGCTGCGGCCGCCCGACTTGATCGCCTCGGCGACGGCCTGCACGGCGGAATCGTCAGCGGGCGCCGGCGGCTCGATCACCGGCGCCGGCTCGGCGACGCCGCCCTCCCCCCAGGACACGTCGGCCGGCAGGATCAGCGTCGCGACCTGCCCGGGCCAGGAGCACGCCGCCTTCACGGCCGCCACCGCGTCGCGGCACAGCTCCGACGTCACCTGTGAGGTCCAGACGAATTCCGGCGAGACGTTGCGCGCGACGGTCTCGATATCGGACTGGAGCTGCGCGTCATAAGGGACATGATAGGTGGCGTGGTCGCCGACGATGTTGACGACGGGCACCTTGCCCTTGCGCGCATTGTGCAGATTGGCGAGGCCGTTGCCGAGGCCGCAACCGAGATGCAGCAGCGTTGCCGCGGGCGTGCCGGTCATCCGGGCGTAGCCGTCCGCAGCACCGGTGGCCACCCCTTCGAACAGGCACAGCACGGCGCGCATCTCCGGCGCGGAGTCCAGCGCCGCGACGAAATGCATCTCGGAGGTGCCGGGATTGGTGAAGCAGACCCGGATGCCGGAATTGACCAGGGTCCGTATCAGAGCTTGTGCGCCGTTGGGCATGAGAAAAGCCTGTTGCGGGGAAACTGCCGCAGCTCGGGGCGACTTGGCCGGCCCCGCCATGGCATTTCCCCTGTTTATATTTGCGCCATTTTGGAATTGACGGTCTCAGAAATCCAATGAATTGTTATGGCTTGATCAATGATTTCGGTGCATCGATGTACACCCCCACCCTGCGCCAGCTGCAGCAGTTAGTCTACCTCGCGGAAGAGCGGCATTTCGCCCGGGCGGCCCAGCGCGCCCACGTCACGCAGTCGGCGCTGAGCCGCAGCTTGCAGACCCTGGAGGACGCCGTCGGGATGCGGCTGTTCGACCGCAGCTCGCGCTCGGTGGAGATCACACCGGTCGGCGAGCGACTGGTGGCGCGGGCCCGCTCGCTCCTGTCGAGCGCAGACGACCTTGGCCGCGAGATGCGCCTGCTGCGCTCGGGAGATGCCGGCGAGGTGACGGTGGGCGTCGGCGCGTTCACCGGGCTGACGCTTCTGCCGGATGCCATGGCGCGGCTGTATTCGGAGCACCCGTCCGTGCGCATCATCGTGGTGCAGGACAATTGGCGCGCCCTGATGGAGGTGCTGCAGCAAGGAAAGCTCGATTTCTTCCTCGCGCACATCACCGACATCCGCGCCGACGACAGCCTCGACATCGAGCCGCTCGGCGGCCTTCCGGGACACTTTTACTGTCGGGCGACTCATCCGTTGGCGCGCCGACGGGAGCTTTCGGCACGCGAACTCGCCGGCCAGCACTTCGCCTCCGTTGCGCTGCCACCGGAATTCCGCAGGCGCCTGGAAGCGCTCATCGCTGCGCCGGAGGGCCGCGGCTTCGACGTCGCGCTCGAATCCGAGAACGCGAGCCTGCTGATTCAAATGGCCATTCGCTCCGACATCGTGCTCGTCGCCGGCGATGCCGTGCTCACCCATGAGCTGGCCTCCGGGCAGTTGGTCCGCCTGAACGTGGCCGAACTGAAAGAGCCGCGCGCGTCGGACCTGCTGATGGCGCAGTTCGGCATCCTGCGGCTGAAGGGACGGACCCTATCGCCCGCAGCGATGATGCTGATGGACCTGGTGCGCGCGCAAGCTGCGCGAACGCTGACCGGACCACGCCGGCCGCCAGCTCCCCGCGTCGCACGTGACATGCATCGGTCTCGACCCGTCCCACGCAAGAAGCCGAGCACAACCGGACGTAATCAATCGCATAATCCCACCAGGGGCAAAGCCTGACTCGGTCGCCGGCCTTGCGCAATCATCTGCTGGCCGCGCTGCGGGACAGCTCCTGCAGAAGCCGTATCGCCTGCTCTCCCTGCGCTTCCGGGACGAACAGGTGATCATGATGAAAGGCCGAGACCGCGTTGACGCTGATGCCCGCCCCTGCGAGGCAGGTCGTGACCGCGGCGAGGAAGCCGACCGCATCGAGCGCTGATAGCACCGACAGCGTGATCAGGCGCGCGACGAACTGATACGGCAGCCCGACCTGCTCGGCGTCCTCGCGCCGGACGATCAGCGTGATCCCTTCGCGCTCTCGAAACAGCATCAACGGCGTCAGCTCGACCGGGATGTCGTGATGCGTATCGACAGTGCAGAACACGAATACGCCGTCCTGCAGCTCGGGAGCCATCGTGCGCAGCAGCGTATCGAGGTTGGGTTCGCCCGCCATGGATCCTCGTCAGTTCGCCGCGAGGCGCTCGCGACCATGCGGCACGGTGAAATCCTGCAGCGGCCCGACCGGGACGATGCCGGTCGGGTTGATGGTGCGATGGCTCTCGTAGTAGTGCCGCTTGATGTGCTCAAAATTCACTGTCGCGGCAATCCCCGGCCATTGGTAAAAATCGCGCGTGTAGGCTGAAAGATGCTGATAGTCGGCGATGCGGCGGATGTTGCACTTGAAGTGGCCGACATAGACGGAATCGAAGCGGATCAGGGTCGTGAACAGCCGGATGTCGGCCTCGGTCATGGTGTCGCCGAGCAGGAAGCGGCGGGTCGACAGCCGCTCCTCCAGCCAGTCGAGCGTGGCGAACAGCGGCCCGATCGCCTCCTCATAGGCGGATTGCGTGGTCGCGAAGCCGCATTTGTAGACGCCGTTGTTCAGCGTATCGTAGACGCGCGCATTGATGGCGTCGATCTCATCGCGCTGGGCTTGCGGATAATAGTCACCTTGCTTGGCGCCGACGCCGTCGAACGCCGAGTTCAGCATGCGGATGATCTCTGATGACTCGTTGTTGACGATGGTGCGGTTTTGCTTGTCCCAGAGCACGGGCACGGTGACGCGGCCGGAATAATGCGATTCCGCGGCGGTGTAGACCTGATGCAGAAGGCCGGCGTGATTGACGCTGTCGGCCACGACGCCCGGCCCCTCGGCAAACGTCCAGCCCTGCTCGCGCATCAGCCAGTGCACGACCGATACCGAAATCATGTCATCGAGCCCCTTCAGCGCGCGCATGATCAGGGTGCGGTGAGCCCACGGGCAGGCCAGGCTCACATAGAGATGATAGCGGCCCGCTTCGGCCTCGAAGCCGCCGGTGCCGGATGGGCCCGGACGGCCGTCAGCCGTGACGAAGCTACGGAACGCCGAATCCTTGCGGATGAAACGGCCGCCGGACGCCGCCGTGTCGTACCAGACGTCGTGCCATTGGCCGTCGACCAGGACTCCCATGACGCTCTCCTCCCACACCGTGGCCTGGGCGGAGGGCCGCAATGTGCCGCCCTTTTGCCTTGGCCCCTCGCATGACAGGAGTACACATCACTCCGCCGCTGCGCCAGCGGAGAGCCCGCGCTTCAAGGCACGGCTCCGCCGAAACACGCGGTCACGACTGGAACGGGATGGTGCGGCCCGGCTGCGCCGCCTGTTCCCGCGTATAGGAGACGCCGTGCACCTTCACGCCCGCGGCATTCAACAGGGTGATGATTCCGCCGCGGTTCGACAGCGCGACCGGCGCAACGATGGGCACCACCAAGGTGGCGCCGCGCGCGATCGTGCCGCTCAGTTGCATGGCGTTCTTCTGCCTGTCCTTGATCTGCCAGCCGGTGAGATCGACGTCGACATCGGCGGTGTTCAGCAGCGTGACCGTCTCGTGCTCCGGCGTGCGCACGTCGTTGACATAGGCCGCGATGATCCGCACCAGCCCATCGGGCACGTCGAGCGGCGGAATGTGGTCACGGTCGGGAGGCGTATGCGGCGCGTTCGGGTGATCGGGATCGGGCGGAAGGATGACCCCTCCGCTGGCATCGTCCGAATGCCAGGCCTGGGTCTGGAATTTCAGGAAGACGGCGACCCATTGCTGCTGGTCGGGAAACTCGAAGAGCAGTCCGCCATCCTGCCAGGGACCGTTGTCCTTGGCGTATTTGCCGGGCGGATTGCCCTGGTTGAAATGGATGTCGTGGATGCCGCGGCCTGGCTTGAAGCCGAAATAGCGGTCGGCCTTGTCCTCCGGTCCCCATGCGACGCCGAAGGCGTAGATGAGAGCCGTCTCGTCCGACATGGCGCGCTGAACGTAGGCGTCGATCTTCTCGTTGAGATCGTTGTCGGGGCCCGCGGCCGACAGCGGCAGCGGCTTCAGCTCCCATGGCTGCATCAGATTGCCCCGGATGAAATCGAGCGCCACGCCGCCGGGCTTGCTCTCCAGCGGATGCAGCCCTTCCGAAAACGCCTTCAGGCCATCGACGATCGGATGTTCGAAGCGCGAGCGGACCAGGAATTCGACCTCGCTGCCATCCTGGGAGCGGACATTGATGGCGATGCGATAGAGCTCACCATCGGCGGAGACCTGCACCTGATAGTGCGGACTGCTTCCCGTCGCCAGACGATTGTTGATAGGCCGACCCTTGAGAAGCGAATAGTCGTTCAATGGCATGGTCGTCTCCAACTCTGTCCGTAACGATATCTAGGACGAGAACAGCAATCGATCGCGTTCGGCCTGCGACCCCTCGACATAGAAGCGCTCGAACCAGGCCGGCTTGCCGGACAATGCGGTCGGCTTGCGCAGCGTGATCGCGGCAGGCGCGGATGCAGCGCGCTGCCGCTCGGACTTGCCGTGGAACGCGTCGCGCATCCGGTTGCGAAACTGCAGGTGATCGAATACGCGGGTGGCCTCGATCGCATAGGACGTGGCGATCTTTCGGTCCTCGATCATGATGAGATGGTCGCCGTTGCCCTTCTCGCCGCTCGGCGAGAAGTTGCTCGATCCGGTGAACACTTTCGCGGTCGGCAGGCTGAAATCGGTCACCAGGAACTTGTGATGGATGTTGCGGCCCTTGCCGCCGGACCATTCGCTGCGGAACGGCTCCGGCGCCT
This sequence comes from Bradyrhizobium sp. SZCCHNR1051, assembly GCF_032489615.1. Lineage (NCBI taxonomy): Bacteria > Pseudomonadati > Pseudomonadota > Alphaproteobacteria > Hyphomicrobiales > Nitrobacteraceae > Bradyrhizobium > Bradyrhizobium sp. SZCCHNR1051. The sequence goes on from NZ_JAUEYJ010000022.1 coordinate 24,945, forward strand.
TGCTCGCTAGGTAGGCGAAATCGACGAGACCGATCGAGCCGTCGGGCTTGCGCAGCTCCAGCGCGCCGCGCTTGTCGACGGTACCGTAGCTGAAGATCGGCCGCTCCATCACGCGGTCGAACGCCTCCTTGGTCGGACCGTCACCGAGCTGGCTCAGAAATGCGACCGAGTAGAACACCGACGAGGTGGCCTGATCGATCGCGGCCCGGATCGGATTGAGCGAGAGATCAGTGGCCTGATGCGGTGAGAAGCAGAGCTGTACGGTCGGCTTTCCCTCGGTGTGGACGGCGTGCCACTTCTTGGAGAAATCATTCGTCCGGAAGGCCGAAGGGTCCTCGAAGGCGATGTCGAACATCTCGCCGAACAGCCCGGCGACGCCCTGCGAATGAAAGACCAGCATATTGTTGGCCTGAATATAGAGGCCGCGGAAGGTGAAATTGGTCGAGCCGCACAGCACCTTCTCGGGCCTGCCGTTGCGGCGCGAGATCAGGACCTTGTTGTGCTGGAGATTGCTGAAGTGCGTGCGCAGCACGGCAGCACCCGCCTGCTTGAAGCGCTTGGCGCTGCGCGATTCCGCGCTGCCGGGCAGCTTGTGGCTGTTATCCTTGGCGTTGGAGTCGTCGATGATCGCGCGCAGCCGCGGGCCGAACTGCTCCAGCAGGCCGATCACGTCGGGCTCATTGAGGTCATAGGCCATCACGTCGAGCGTGAGCCCGGGATCCGCCAGGGCCTCTTTCAAGAAGCCGAACAGGAGGTCGTAGGCCTCGAACCCCAGCCACTCGTAGACGCTGTCGCCGGCCTCGTTGGCGAGGTCGAGCTTCTCGAAGCTCGGCCCGTCGCGGCTCTCGACGGGGATGATCTCGGCATTGTTGCCGAACTGATCGCGATAGGCCTGAGACGAGGCGAAGTTGCGGGTGAAACCGATGTCGATGAGGCCATCATAGGTCACGGCGCTCTGCGTGATGTCGAGCGAGAGGCTGGTCCCTGCCACGAGCGTGCCGTCGTTGCGCATGTGCTGCTTGGCGACGCGATACGTATAGACTCCGTCCTTGGGCCGGTAAGGAAAATGGATCCAGCGGAATTTCTGGAACGGCGCCTCGGTCGACGGGAAATTCCGGTTGCCGTCGACCTCCGCGCCGGCCCCGGCCGGATAGGAAAACGCGATCCTGTTGCGCAACTGGGAAAAATCCCGCGCGCCCGGCGACTTCACCTCGATCGAGAATCCGACCAGATCGGGTTCGGGCTCGGCGACGTCGAAGCCGATCATCGTCATGCGCTCTCCACGCCACAGCTTGGACGTGAACCCGTTGCTGGATTTGCTGTTCTCGAAATCGCTCATGATCGAAATGCCCCACGGTGATGAAAAAAGGCGCGCACGAAACGCATCTCGCCGAAGGGCTACAATCTTCGCCATGAGCCGCGGACGACGCAACCTCAAAATGATTTGAAACTGGTCATCAACCAGGATTGTTGCATGATCCTACGTCGGTCATGTGAAGGCGGATGTGAATGACGTCACAGTCGGAGACGGTATCCGGATCAGCTTTGCTGTGATGCCGGCGCGTGTGTCGTCAGTCTCGACGTTGGCGAACAAGCGCGAGGGCACATGACGACGAGCGTCGAAAACCGAGCCCTATCGCGGGGCGGGCCTAGCCCGCGTCACGGCGTTGATGAAGCCCTCGCGGGCGTCGGAATGCCCCTGCCCGCGCGGCTCCAACACGTGACGCAGCAGGAACAGGCCGGTCAGCCGGAAACCGTCGAGCAGATCCTGCTGCGACCAGCCATGGCCCTGGTCGCTCTCGCGCAGGAAGGGCGGCAACGGCAGCAGCCGGTCGGCCCATGGCGCGCCGGCCGTGCGCGACACCGCGCCGCCCGACTTCGGGGATACGTAGATCAGGTCCGAGATCTCACCGGTCGCAGCGCAGGAGTCGAGATCGAGCCCGAAGCCGAGTTCGGCGAGGATCGCCAGCTCGAAGCGTACGATGTGGACGGCGGCGCCGCCCGCATCCTCGAAATCATCGAGCGCATGTTCGAGCCGCAGATACATGTCCTCGTGCGGATCGCGCTCCGGCAACAGCCGGGCCAGCGAAGCAAGATGCGTCACGCCGTAGGCGCCGTGTTGCGCGGAGATCAGCCCCGCCGCCCGCAAGGTCAGCGCGTCGATGGCGTACATGCCGAGATGCTCGTCGAGCCGCGCGCGCCAGATCGCGCGCACCGTGTTGCCCGGCTGCAGCACCGGCCGCATGCGCTTGCCGCTCGCCCCGCGCACGAGACCGAGATGCCGGCCATGCTCGCGGGTCAGCAACTCGACGACGGCCGAGGATTCGCCGTGCCGCCGCACGCCCAGCACGATGCCATCGTCGGTCCATTCCATCGGTGTGGGTTCTCCACCACTCGCAGACGCCAAGCCGTGAGCGCCAGTCGACGATCAAGCCCCAACGTTGCTCGCGCGTGCTGCCGCCACAAACACCGTCATTGCGAGCGCAGCGAAGCAATCCAGAGTTTCACGCGCAGCCCTGGATTGCTTCGCTGCGCTCGCAATGACGGAATGATCGTTATGCGCCAAACGCAGGGTGGGCACGCTGCGCTTTGCCGACTCTGCATTCTGCATTCCATCCATCACGCGTTGAACCAGCCGCGCGCATCGCCCGTGAACGAGTAGTACAATCCCATCGTCGTCAGCGCGCAGGAGATGACCTCGATGCCGGCATCGAGCGTCATGCCCTTCTGACCAATCACCTGCACCAGGGAGATGTCGGACAGCACCAGCGCCGCCAGCAGCACCCAGCGCGGCCAGTTCTTGCGGCGCTGCGCCGCCAGATAGACGAAATAGAACAGCAGCAGGATGACCACCCCGTTGAGCACGGTCTGCGCGGTGATCATGTCCTCGGTCATGTCGAAGGTCGGCGTCCGATCCGAGACGGCAACAGACAACGCATCCAGCATCAGCGAGATGTAGAGCAGCACTTCGAACCACAACACGTTGCGCGGCACGCTCATTGTCATTCCCTGGGGAACTCGAGCCCCATTTCCCGGTAGCGGTCGGGATCGTCGCCCCAGTTCTCGCGGACCTTCACGAACAGGAACAGGTGCACCGGCACACCGGTGATCTCTGAGATTTCCTTGCGCGACTGCGCGCCGATCGACTTGATCGTCGCGCCGCCCTTGCCGAGCACGATCTTGCGCTGGCTGTCCCGCTCCACGAAGATCGTCTGCTCGATCCGGATCGAACCGTCCTTGCGCTCGGTCCAGCTGTCGGTCTCGACGGTGGACTGATACGGCAGCTCCTGATGCAGATGCGAATAGATCTTCTCGCGGGTGATCTCGGCCGCGAGGTGCCGCATCGGCGCGTCCGACATCTGGTCCTCGGGATAGTGGAACGGACCGGGAGGCACCATCTCCGCCAAGGCCCGCCTGAGATCGTCGACTCCGTCGCCCGAGATCGCCGAGATCATGAAGGTGCGCGCGAAGGACAGCTTCTCGTTGGCAGCCGCGACCAGCGCCAGCAGCTTCTCGCGCGGCACCAGGTCGACCTTGTTGACCACCAGGATCTTCTCGTGCGCGACCGCGGCCGCCTTGTCGATGATGGACTGCGCCTCGTCGTCGATGCCCTTCTTGGCATCGAGCAGCACGCAGACGACATCGGCATCATGCGCCCCGCTCCAGGCCGTCGTGACCATGGCGCGGTCCAGCCTGCGCTTCGGCGCGAAAATTCCGGGGGTGTCGACCAGAATGATCTGAGACGCGCCTTCGATGACGATGCCGCGGATCAGCGCTCGCGTCGTCTGCACCTTGCGCGAGACGATCGTGACCTTGGAGCCGACCAGCGCGTTGACGAGCGTCGATTTGCCGACGTTGGGCGCGCCGATCAGCGCAACGAAACCGCAGCGGGTCTGGACAGCCGGCACTGATTGCTGTTCAGCCGTCATTGCTGCCGCCGCTGACGCCTTCGCGCTCGATCATGACCGATGCCGCCACCTTTTCTGCCGCCCGCTTGGAGCCACCGACGCCTTCAGCGGGCTCCAGGCCCGGCAGGTCGACGGCGACGCGGAACTGCGGATCGTGATGCGGGCCGGTGCGCTCGACCTCCCGGTACACCGGGGTCGGCAGGCCCTTGCCCTGGGCCCATTCCTGCAGCACCGTCTTCGGATCGCGCAGCGGGCGCCGCGGCTTGTGCATGCGCTCGGTCCAGTTGCGCTCGACGAATCCCGCGGCGGCCGCGTAGCCACCGTCGAGGAAGATCGCGCCGATCACCGCCTCGCAGACGTCGCCCAGCACCGACTTGCGCAACCGCGCCCCGGCGCCGGCGCCGACCGCGCCGAGCTTGATGTCGTCGAGCAGGCCGAGCGACTTGGCGACGTCGGCGCAGCTCTCCTTGCGCACGAGATCGGCCAGCCGCTTCGACAATTCGCCCTCGTCCGCGCTCGGAAACGAGCGATACAGCATGTCGGACACGATCAGGCCGAGCACGTGGTCGCCGAGGAATTCGAGCCGCTGATAGCTGTCGCCACGCTTCTTGGACGACTTCAGCGCCGAGACGTGGGTGAAGGCGGTGCTGAGCAGTGACGGATCGGCGAAGTGATGACCGATGCGCGCCTCGATCGCGGCATTGGCGGCCTTGTCCGCGGCCTTGGCGCCCTTGGCCGCGCCGGTTCCCGCGCTCTTGGTGCGGCGACTGCCCTTCGCCTTGCTGCGCGGCTTGCCGTCGGGATCGGTCTCGGCAACGAGCAGGGCCGTGTCCGCCGCGTCCGGGCTCGCGATCGCCGATTCGGACTCGACGGTCTTCGTATCCGCCTTGAAGCTCGGCTTCGGATCGGTCTTGGAATCGGTCTTCGACTCGGTCTTGGGCTCGCTCTTCTGCTCAGGCTTGATCTCAGACTTCGGCCGCGACGCGGCCTTGGGCGTCGCCTCCATCGCACCCGTGCCGGGTTGCGGGCTCGATGCGGCAGCCTGCGTCGTCTGGATTTCGGGTGAGTCGTCGATCATCGGACGAATTTGAAGATTCGATTCCAGCGCACCGATACCGGCCAGCGCCAGAACGCCCAGGCATGCTCGCCTTCGGCAATGGAAAAGAAGATCAGCTGCGCGCGGCCGACGATGTTCTCGAACGGCACGTAGCCGACCTGGCTGAGGAAGCGGCTGTCGGTCGAGTTGTCGCGGTTGTCGCCCATCATGAAGAAGTTGCCGGCCGGCACGGTATACACCGCGGTGTTGTCGACATAGCCGTTGTCGACGCAGTCGAGCGTCTCGTAGCTGACGCCGTTCGGCAGGGTCTCCTTCCAGCGCTTGACGCGCGCGGTCGAGTCGGGCTGCCCGCAGGGATCCTCGCCGATGAAATCGGAGAGCCGCTCGCGCTGCACCGGCTTGTCGTTGACGTAGAGCAGCCCTTCGCGCACCTGGATGCGGTCGCCAGGCAGGCCGATCACGCGCTTGATGTAGTCGGTGGTGTCGTCCTTGGGCAGACGAAACACGACGATGTCGCCGCGGCTCGGCTCCGAGCCGAACATGCGGCCCGAGAACAGCGGCGGCGACAGCGGAATCGAGTAGTGGCTATAGCCGTACGAATATTTCGATACGAACAGATAGTCGCCGACCAGCAGGGTCGCCTTCATCGATCCGGAGGGGATGTTGAACGGCTGGAACAGGAAGGTGCGGATCACCAGCGCAATCAGTAGCGCATGAACGACGACGCGAACGGTTTCACCGAGGCCGCTCTCAGTCTTGGTTCCGGAGGTCACGCTCATCGCTCTTTCAATGTCCCTTGGCGAATGGTCCGACGATTCGCCAGCCGTTGCCGAACACCCCTCCGCCCGCGAACACCATACCGTTCCGCGGCTTAAGGGAGTCTGTCCTGATTCTGGTGGTTAAGGCCAACTCCGGTTTGACCCAGAATCCGCCCGTGATGCAGCCGGTTCAATCCGGCGGGTTTTAGACGACTGCGCGGGGCCGCGCAATCAATCGCCGTATCAAAACTATATAACTCGCTGGAATCGATCGCATTTTTGTTTTTCCTGCGGGGCGGCCGCCCATCAGGATGTCTCGCGGCGCACCGCCGAAATTATGACGAAGGCTTGCGCCAGCGGCCAGTCGTCGGTGATCGACAGGTCGATGCGGGCCTCGTGGCCCTCAGGCGTCAGCGCCTTGAGCCGTTCGGCCGCGCCACCCGTAAGCTGCATGGTCGGCCTGCCCCCGGGCAGGTTCACCACCCCCATGTCACGCCACCACACCCCGTGACGGATTCCGGTGCCGAGCGCCTTGGCGCAGGCCTCCTTGGCGGCGAATCGCTTGGCGTAGGTGGCGATCACCATCTTCTCGTTCTTGGCCCGCCGCTCGGCCTTGGCGCGCTCGGCCGCGGTGAAGATGCGGTTCAGGAAGCGCTCGCCATGGCGCCCGATGACCTCGCCGACCCGGCGGATGTCGATCAGGTCGGAGCCGATGCCGATGATCATGCTGATGTCCCCAGCCGCGCGCGGCCGCGATCCATCGCCGCGCGCATGGTCCGCACCGACTGGGGCAAACCCACGAACAGCGCCTCGCCCATCATGAAGTAGCCGATGTTGAGCTCGACGATCTCCGGCAGGGTCGCGATCCGCTCGGCGGTGGCATAGTCGAGCCCGTGTCCGGCATGGACCTCGAGCCCGGCCGCATAGGCCAGCCGGGCGCCGGTCACGATCCGCTCCCACTCGGCAGCCGCCTTGTCATCATGGCCGTCGGTGATGGCATCGCACCAGCCGCCGGTGTGGATCTCGATCACGGGCGCGCGCAACCGGGCCGCCATCTCGATCTGCGCCGGGTCGGCGGCGATGAACAGCGAGACCCGGATGCCGGCATCGCTCAGCCGGGCGATCGCCGGTGCCAGCGCCTTGTGCTGGCCGACCACGTCGAGGCCGCCCTCCGTGGTCAGCTCCTCGCGCCGCTCCGGCACCAGACAGCAGGCGTGCGGCCGCGTCGCGAGCGCGATCCGCACCATCTCCTCGGTGGCCGCCATCTCGAAATTCAGCGGCTTGGAGATCTCGGCCTTCAGCCGCGCCATGTCGTCGTCGCGGATGTGCCGGCGGTCCTCGCGCAGATGCGCCGTGATGCCGTCGGCCCCGGCCTCGATCGCGAGCAGCGCGGCGCGCACCGGATCGGGGCTACGGCCGCCGCGGGCATTTCGCAAGGTGGCGATGTGATCGACGTTGACGCCGAGGCGCAGCTTCGGAGGATGTGACTTAGACGGATCGGACATGGGCCGGCTCGCAGGACTTTCGAGTAGACTACGGCTTGTTTAGCGCATCCCGGAGCAGAACGCCGCTGCCATCCCCGCAGATTAGCCATTCACCCGGTCGACCCGCGCCACGATGGTCTTGGCGCGCAACTGGTTGATGATCGCCGAGAGATGCTTGAGGTCATAGACCTCGAGATCGATCGTGAGTTCGGTGAAATCAGGCGAGCGGCGGCTCATGCTGATGTTGTCGATGTTGCCGTCGTGCTCGGCGATCACGGTCGCGACCTGGGCGAGGCTGCCGGGCTCGTTGACGTTCTCGACGCGAATGCGCGCCGGGAAGCGCTGCGGGGAGGTCTCGTCGACATCCCAGCGCACGTCGAGCCAGCGCTCCGGCTCCTCCTCGAAATCCTTCAGCGCCGGCGACTGGATCGGATAGATCGTGATCCCCTCGCCCGGCGTCACGATGCCGACGATGCGGTCGCCCGGCACGGCGCCACCGTTCGGCGCGAACTTCACCGGCAGGCCGGAATTGAGCCCGCTGATCGGGATCGCAAACGGGCCGCGGTGGGGCTCGGCCGCAGGCGCAGCAGCCTTGGCTGCCGGCGCGGCGGCCGTCTTCTTGGCGCCGTAGCGCACGACGCGCTCTTCCTTGTAGTCCGGATACATCGCACGCGCGACGTCGGAGGCCTTGATCTCGCCACGTCCGACCGCCGCCATCACGTCGTCGATCGAGGCGCGGGCCAGGCGCGGCAACGCCCCTTTCAGCTTGTCGTCGGCATATTCGAGCTTGGTGCGCTCGAACAGACGCTCGACGATGCGGCGGCCGAGCCCGGCATATTGATCGCGCACGGCGGTGCGGGTGGCGCGCCGGATCGCCGCGCGGGCCTTGCCGGTGACGGCGAGCGTCTCCCAGGCCGAGGGCGGCGCCGACTGCGCGTCCGAGGTCAGCACCTCGACCTCGTCGCCGTTCTGCAGCTCCGACGACAGCGCGGCGAACTTGCCGTTGATCTTGCAACCGACCGCGCTGTTGCCGACGTCGGTATGCACGGCATAGGCGAAGTCGATCACGTTTGCGTGGCGCGGCAGCGCGATCAGCTTTCCCTTCGGCGTGAAGCAGAACACCTGATCGTGAAACAGCTCCAGCTTGGTGTGCTCGAGGAACTCCTCCGGATTTGCGCTCTCCGAGAGGATGCCGATGGTGTGGCGCAGCCACGCGAATGCGTTCGATTCGCGTTTGAGCCGTTCGGTCGGCGAGCCGATGTCGTCCTTGTAGAAGGCATGGGCGGCGATGCCGAGCTCGGCGATCTGATCCATGTCCTCGGTGCGGATCTGCAGCTCGACGCGCTGCTTGCCCGGGCCGATCACGGTTGTGTGTATCGAGCGATAGTCGTTCTGCTTCGGCGTCGAGATGTAGTCCTTGAAACGGCCCGGCACGACCGGCCAGGTCGTATGCACGATACCGAGCGCACGATAGCAGGATTCGAGATCCGGCATGATCACGCGGAAGCCGAAGATGTCGGAGAGCTGCTCGAACCCGATCGATTTGCGCTCCATCTTGGTCCAGATCGAGAACGGCCGTTTGCGGCGGCCAAACACCCGGGCCGTCAGGCCATGGTCGCGAAACTTGCGCGCCAGCTGGCTCTCGATTTCGCCGATCAGGTTGCGGTTGCGCTCCGCCAGCGCATCGAGCCGCTGCATCACCACGCTGTAGGCCTGCGGGTCGAGCGTCCGGAACGAGAGATCCTCGAGTTCCTCGCGCATCTCCTGCATGCCCATCCGGCCCGCCAGCGGCGCGTAGATGTCGAGCGTCTCCTCGGCGATGCGCCGCCGCGACGCCTCGGGCACGAACTCCAGCGTGCGCATGTTGTGCAAGCGATCCGCGAGCTTGACCAGCAGGACACGCACGTCGTCGGCGATGGCGAGCAGCAGCTTGCGCAGGTTCTCGGCCTGCTTGGCCTCGCGCGAGACCAATTCGAGCCGCTTCAGCTTGGTCAGTCCCTCGACCAGGGCGCCGATCTCGGGCCCGAAGAAGCGGTCGATCTCGGCGCGGGTCGCCTCGGTGTCCTCGATCGTGTCGTGCAGCAGCGCCGCGACGATGGTCGCGTCATCCAGCTTCAGGTCGGTCAAAATGGCCGCGACCTCGAGCGGATGCGTAAAATACGGGTCGCCGGACGCGCGGGTCTGCGACCCATGCGCCTTCATGGCGTACACATAGGCGCGGTTGAGGAGATCCTCGTTCGTATCCGGATTGTAGGAGCGGACCCGTTCCACCAGATCGTACTGCCGCATCATGCGGGAGCGCGGCTTCTGCGGCCGCGGCCGCTCAGCCGGCGGCGGAGGCGCCAACGCGGCCGATTCGGCCGCCGCCTGCATCTGCTGAGGAATGTGGCCCGAAACCACCATGGAAAATGACTAAACCTTTATCTTCGTGACCAAATCTGCCGAACGGCAGGCGCTGGCCGCAGCCCTATGGTAATCACGGAATCACGTTCAAATGCAAAGGCCCGGACGCGGTCCGGGCCTTCACAATCTCACAAGTGAACTGGAGCGCGCGCTGACGGCGACGAGGCCGTCACTCGTCCTCTTCGGGCTGCTCTTCCGGCGGAGCGAGGCCCTCGAGGCCCTTCAGCAGTTCTTCCTCGGTCATGCGCTCGACGGCGACCTCGGTGTCGTCGGCATCGACGCTGGCACCGGCCGAGCCGATCAGCGGCACCGTGTCCGGCTCCGGCTCGTCGACCTCGACGAACTTCTGCAGCGAATGAACCAGTTCTTCCTTCAGATCCTCGGGAGAAATGGTCGAATCCGCAATTTCGCGGAGTGCGACGACGGGATTCTTGTCATTATCTCTATCGATTGTAAGTTGTGATCCCGACGAGATCATGCGCGCGCGATGCGCGGCCAGAAGGACCAAGTCGAACCGGTTGTCGACTTTATCGATACAATCTTCCACAGTGACGCGCGCCATTGTCGCTCCGGTCCTTTGTGTGCTTAATATGCTGATTATGCTGGGCTAGTTATAGAGGCTGGCCGGTTTTCGCAAGGCTAAACTGGCGTCAGGTTTCTGTAAGGGGCAAGGTGTACCGAATTCGGCAACCTTGACTGGCGCTCCGTCCAGACCCGCGGAATTCGGGCGTTGGACAAGAAAACGCTTCATTACGTCGTCACAAGTGCGCCTTTGTTGCCCCGATCACTCCCGTTTGCGGTAACCTCACACCAGATGGACCGCCGACGCCTTGGCAGTATCTTGAAATGGAATGCGCGACCGACTGGAGTCGCGCCAAAAATAGAATCTAACTGAACGCGAGACACTGAATGTCATCTTCGACCAACAAGATTGCGCTCTTCATTGACGGCGCCAACCTATACGCCACGGCCAAGACGCTCGGCTTCGACATCGACTACAAGCGCCTGCTCAAGGAATTTCAGAGCCGCGGCACGCTGCTCCGCGCGTTCTATTACACCGCGATCATCGAGGATCAGGAGTATTCGTCGATTCGGCCCTTGATCGACTGGCTCGACTACAACGGCTATACGGTCGTCACCAAGGCGACCAAGGAATTCATCGACGCCAGCGGCCGCCGCAAGGTCAAGGGCAACATGGACATCGAGCTCGCCGTGGATGCGATGGAACTCGCCGAGCATATCGACCAGATGGTGCTGTTCTCGGGCGACGGCGACTTCCGCTCGCTGGTCGAAGCGATGCAGCGTCGCGGCGTTCGCGTCACCGTGATCTCGACCATCTCCAGCCAGCCGCCGATGATCGCCGATGAGTTGCGCCGCCAGGCCGACGTCTTCACCGACCTCATGGAGTTGCAGTCCAAGCTCGGCCGCGACCCGTCGGAGCGCCCCGCCCCGCGCGAGCCGCGCCACCATTCCCCGCAATTCCTCCAGCGCAGCACGACCGCACCGGCCGCACGCACCACCACGACCACCCCCACCACCGATGACGATTTCGACGACTAGGCGGCGGACGGACGCCACGTCTGCGCCATCCACCCCGTCCTCGACCAATCCCGATCGAGACTGTCCGCTGTGCCCTCGCCTCGTGGAGTTCCGCGAGGCGCAGCGCGCGCGTGAGCCGTCGTGGTTCAACGCGCCGGTGCCGTCGTTCGGTGATCCCGATGCGCGGCTCCTGATCGTCGGGCTCGCGCCGGGGCTGCAAGGCGCCAATCGGACGGGGCGTCCCTTCACGGGCGACTACGCCGGCGAGCTGCTCTATGGGACGCTGCTGCACTACGGATTTGCGAAAGGCCGGTTCGAAGCCCGCCCCGACGACGGGCTGACGCTGGTGGACTGTCGAATCAGCAACGCGGTCCGCTGCGTGCCGCCACAGAACAAGCCGCTGCCGGCCGAGATCAACCAGTGCCGGAGCTTCCTCGGCGCCACCATCGCCGCGATGCCGCGGCTGCGCAGCATCGTCGCGCTCGGCCGCATCTCCCACGACACGCTGCTGAAGCTGCTGGGCTTGCGCGCGGTCGCGGCGCCCTTCGCCCATGGCGCCGTGCACCAGGCCGGCAGGATCAGGCTGTACGACAGCTATCACTGCTCACGCTACAACACGAATACCGGCGTGCTCACGACCGAGATGTTCCACGCCGTGTTCGCGCGCGTAAAGGCGGAGCTGGATTAGTTCGGCACGCCCCCCCCTCACGCGCCAGATGCGCGGTTGTCCTTCAGCCACGCCAGCACGTCGCCCGCGTTCCTGTCCGGCGGAAACACCGGGTAGAACACGTGGGTGATGCGCGCGGCGTCCACGATCATGGCAAGCCGCTTGATCATGGTCAGCCCGGCGATCTCCATCGTCGGCAACCGCAGTGCATTGGTCAGCTCGAGCTTCTCGTCCGACAGCACCGGAAACGGCAGGTGCAGGCGCGAGGCCATCTCGGTCTGATAGGCATTGCTCTGCGTCGACAGACCGAACACATGCACGGCGCCCGCTGATTTCAACTCGCCGAACAGGTCGCGGAAGCTGCAGGTCTGCGGCGTGCAGCCGCGCGCGCCCGGGATCATGTCCCAGTCCTCGACCAGTGACACCTTGCCGGGTTCGCCGGTCCGCGGATAGGCAAACACCACGGTCCGTCCCGGCAGATCCGACAGCGTGACCAGCGTGTCGTCGGTGGCACGCAGCCCGATCGCGGGAATGATCATCCCGACCAGATGATCGGCTGCGCCGTCGTCGGTCGGAGCCGGAATCCGGCTCCAGTCGACATCCAAGAGGTTCTTCTGATTCATCGGATGCTTTCCCAAGGCTCGGGCGTGCTGCCGAGGAGCGCACGGCAAAGGTCTCGTTAGCCGCGCGCCCGCAGCAGCCGCCCCTTCTCGCGGCCCCAATCGCGCTTCTTCTCGCTCTCGCGCTTGTCGTGCAGCTTCTTGCCCTTGGCGACGGCGAGCAGCAGCTTGGCGCGGCCGCGCTCGTTGAAATAGAGCTTCAGCGGGATCAGCGTCATGCCTTCGCGCTCGACCGCACCCATCAGCTTGTTGATCTGCTTGCGATGCAGCAGCAGCTTGCGCGGCCGCTTCGGCTCGTGATTGAAGCGGTTGGCCTGCAGATATTCGGGAATGTTGGCGTTGATCAGCCAGATCTCGCCGTTACGCGAATCCGCATAGGATTCCGCGATCGTCGACTTGCCGCCGCGGACCGACTTCACCTCGGTGCCGGTCAGCGCGATGCCGGCCTCGATGGTGTCCTCGATCGCGTAGTTGAACCGCGCCTTGCGATTCTCGGCGGCGACCGTGATCTTGGGTTCGTTCTTTTCAGCCATCAGGACTTTTTCAGGAGATCACGGATCTCGGTCAACAGCTCGACCTCGGCCGAGGGCTTCGCCGGCGCCGCGGGGGCTGCCGCTTCGTTCCGCTTCAACCTGTTTATCACACGGATGATCATGAACAGCACGAAAGCGATGATGAAGAAGTTCAGGGTCAGGGTCAGGAACTGTCCATAGGCCAGCACGGCACCCTGCTTCTTCGCGTCCGCAAGGTTGCCCGCATTGACCGTCTTGGACAGCGGGATGAAGTAGTTCGAGAAATCGAGCCCGCCGGTGATGGCGCCGATGATCGGCATGATCACATCGGCAACGAGCGAAGTGACGATGGCGCCGAAGGCCGCGCCGATGATGACGCCGACGGCGAGGTCGACGACGTTGCCCTTCATCGCGAATTCACGGAATTCCTTCAACATGCTCGCGTCCCCCTCAGACTTGCGAGAAATCCTCGCGACCTTCGCCGATCCCGAGCTCCCTCGGAACCTAGTTGATCAATCCGGCATGAACCATCGCCTCGCGCACCGCGACCCGGGTCGGCTCCGACACCGGCACCATCGGCAGCCGCAGCTTCTCCTCGATCTTGCCGAGCAGCGACAGCGCGTATTTCACCGGCGCCGGGTTGGACTCGATGAACAGATTGGTATGCAGCGGCATCAGCTTATCGTGGATCTTCAGCGCCGTTGCGACATCGCCCTTCTGCCAGGCCTGGTGGAATTCCGAGCACAGCCGCGGCGCAACGTTCGACGTGACGGAGATGCAGCCATGGCCGCCATGCGCCATGTAGCCGATGATCGTCGCATCCTCGCCCGAGAGCTGGTTGAACTCCTCGCCCATCGCGGCGCGCTGCTGCGACACCCGCACCATGCTCGCGGTGGCATCCTTCACGCCGGCGATGTTCTTCAGCTCGAACAGGCGCTTCATGGTGTCGACGGACATGTCGATCACCGAGCGCGGAGGAATATTGTAGATGATGATCGGAATGCCGATCGCATCGTTGATCGCCTTGAAGTGCTGATACAGGCCTTCCTGCGTCGGCTTGTTGTAATAGGGCGTCACCACCAGCACTGCGTCCGCCCCCGCCTTCTCGGCGTGCTGGGCGAGCTCGACCGCCTCCTTGGTCGAATTGGAGCCGGCGCCGGCGACGACGGGCACGCGTCCCCGGGCCTCGGCGATGCACCACTCGACCACCTGCTTATGCTCGTCATGGCTGAGCGTCGGGCTCTCGCCGGTCGTGCCTACCGGCACGAGGCCGTTGGTGCCCTCGTCGATCTGCCAGTTCACCAGGCTGCGAAAAGCGGCCTCGTCCACGGAGCCGTTCTTGAAAGGAGTGACCAAGGCGGTGAAAGAACCCCGGAAATTCGTCTTGGCTGCCATGAAACTCCCTCCCAAACGCCGCTTGGCCCCTGTACGAGCCACTTCATACCGGGTCTGCCGACGAGGCGGAAGGCCCGCCCGCGGTTGGGCTGCCTTCTCAACAGGCACACGGATCGCTCGAATCGCATTGCCGAGGCCCGCGATCACCCTTCGCTGAAGCCCCACGGCCCGCACGCCGCCCTTCGGTCGTGATTTCGCCGCGGTGTTGGCGCAGGTTGCAATCCTTCCCGGTATATTTAGGATTTGTTCACCTTTTCGATAGACCCATGTTGGTCAGGGGATCGAAGTCATCCGCCGCAAAAGGAACGCCGTGCCCTTTTCTGCCCGCGCCACTGCATTGCGATCGACCGCCCTGTCGGTTTCACTCTCGGTGTCCTTGGCCGCCGGCCTGACACTCGGATGGGCTCTCGCCGGACATAGCGCTCTCGCCAAGGACCAGGCTGCTGGGTCCAAGGTTTCGGGATCCAAGGCTGCCGCGGCCAAGGTTCCGGTGCCGAAGGCGCGTCCGATCGCGCGCAGCGCGGTTCCGAAGACGAACACCCACGAGGCCGCCGGGACCAAGAGCGAGGTCGACGCGCGGGCCGAAGCGAAGGCCGAGGTCAAGAGCAGCCCCAAAGGCGCCGGCGAGACGGCGCGCGCGGCGCCGAAGGACATCACCCCCGGCGCGGCGGCTGCGAGCCTGCCGGCCCGCCAGCATGCCGCCCTGCCCGCCTCCCGCAAGCCCGTGGTGCCGGCTGCGATCGCCGCGACGTCCTCGACCTCGCAATCCGACAAGGAGGCGCTCGAAAACGTGATCGAGCTCGTCCGCAAGCGCAAGCCCAGCGATGCCACCGAGGTCGTGCAGGCGATCTCGGATCCCGTGGCGCGCAAGCTCGCGGAGTGGGTGATCCTGCGCAGCGACAACAACAATGCCAGCGTGGAGCGCTACCGCGCGTTCATCGCCGCCAACCCGTCCTGGCCGTCGCAGACCTTCCTGCGGCGCCGGCTCGAGGCCGCGTTGTGGGACGACAAGCGCGACGATGCCGTGGTGTGGTCCTGGTTCGAGAACGAATCGCCGCTGTCGGCCAAGGGCAAGTTCGCGCTGGCCCGGGTGATGCTCAATCGCGGCGACCGCGCCAATGCCGAGCGCCTGGTGCGCGATGCCTGGCGCAACGACGCGATGTCCGAGGAGACCGAGAACAACATCCTGGACCAGTACGGTGCCCTGTTGTCCGGCGGCGATCACAAGGCGCGGATGGACACGCTGCTGTATGGCAGCGAGCACGAGGCCGCCATGCGCGCTGCCCGGCGGCTGGGCTCGGGCCACGTGGCGCTGGCAAAAGCTCGAATCGCGACCTACCGCAAAGCCTCCAATAGCCAGAGCCTGCTCGAAGCCGTGCCGCGCGAACTCCACGGCGATGCAGGCTATATCTTCAGCCGCATCCAACTGCTGCGGCGCGACGAAAAATTCGCCGAGGCGGCGCAGCTGATGCTGAACGCGCCCAAGGATCCCGGCCGCCTGCACAATCTGGACGAATGGTGGATCGAGCGCCGACTGCTGGCGCGAAAGATGATCGACACCGGCGAATATCGCAGCGCCTATCTGATCGCGCGGGATGCGGCGCTGCCGAACCGCGACATCTACAAGACCGAGCAGGAATTCACTGCCGGCTGGATCGCACTGCGTTTCCTCAACGATCCGGCCACCGCGGCCCAGCACTTTGCGCGCATCGGCGTCGGCAGCGTCAATCCGACCACCCTGGCGCGGGCCGGCTATTGGCAGGGCCGCGCGGCAGAAGCGATGGGGCGCATGCAGGAGGCGCGCGCGGCCTACACGTCGGCCGCCGAGCAGTCCACGAGCTATTACGGACAGCTGGCGCGCGCGAAGCTCGGCCTGCCGCAGCTCGGCCTCAATGCGGCGCCGAGCGGCCGTGGACGCGGCGTCGAGCGGCTCGAGGTGGTGCGCGCGGTGCAACTGCTCTACGAGCTCGACGAGGGCGAGGTCGCGATCCCGATCTTCGCTGACATGGGCGACAATGGCGACCCCGACGCGCTGGTCGGACTCGCGGAAATCGCCGCGCGAAACAGCGATGCGCGAGCGATGCTGCTGGTCGGCAAGGCCGCACTCAATCGCGGGCTGCCGTTCGACCATTACGCCTATCCGGTCACGGGCATTCCTGCGTTCCGCTCGCTGGGACCGGAGGTCGAGCCGAGCGTGGTCTTCTCGATCGCGCGCCAGGAGAGCGCCTTCAATCAGGCCGTGGTCTCGCCGGCACAGGCCTATGGGCTGATGCAGGTCACGCCGGATGCGGGTCGCTACGTCTGCAAGCGCGCGGGCGTCAGCTTCGATCTGAACCGGATGAAGACCGACCCGGTCTACAACGCGCAGCTCGGCGCCGCCGAGCTCGGCGGCCTGCTCGAGGACTATCGCGGCTCGTACATCATGACCTTCGCGGCCTACAATGCCGGCCGCGGCAGCGTCAGAAAATGGGTCGAGCGCTATGGCGATCCGCGCGATCCCAAGGTCGATGCCGTCGACTGGGTCGAACTGATCCCCTTCTCGGAGACCCGCAACTACGTGCAGCGGGTGATGGAGAACCTGCAGGTCTATCGCGCCCGCTTCGGCGGCGGCTCGCGGCTGCAGATCGAGGCCGATCTGCGCCGCGGCGCTGTGGTGGAGTAGCGAGTAGCGAGGCCTGGGCTACGCTCCGTCGTCAACTGCCTATTCGCTACTCCCTATTCGCCATTCGCCCGCACTTACCAGTTGCGCTGGGCACGCACCAGCAGCGAGACCGAGTCCTGGTCCTTCAACTGGTAGGTCGTGGCCGGCTTGGCAACGGCCGCGACCGCCGGTGCGTTCACCACGCCGGTGAACTTCTGGTCCAGCCTGGTCCAAGCGACGTCAGCAGAGAAGGTCAGATTCTTGACCGGCGTCCAGCGCGTGATCACACCCACCGTCGAAATGTTGAAGTCGGGGTTGCAATTCGCAGGCGTGATACCGAGAGCGACCATGCCTGCACCGTTGCAGATCAGTCCCTTCGCGGTGTTGTTGTATCTGACACCGCTCCAGGAGCCGTAGACCGCCGTATTCCAGAACGGATCCCAGTTGTGGGTGAAGGCCCCGCGGAAGCCGTAGGTGGTGGTCAACTGCTGCTGCGTATTCGCCCCGAACACCGAATCTGACACGCCCGCGAAGCCCAGGCTCTGGAAAGCGCCGGCCATGTTGCTGCCGCCATACATCGCGTAGTTGATCGGCGCGAGGCTCTGGAAATTGTAGCGGCTGGCGCCGTTGGTGTAGACGCCCTGCAGATTGATGGTGTCGCCGGCGCCGGTCGGGATGTTCTTGATCGACAGGGCGAGCTGACCCGCATAGCCCCATTTGTCGGCCGGGTGGCCGGTCGTCTCGTTGGCACCGAAGAAGGCGGCGTGATTGTCATGCGCCGCGAACGACGCCTGGAACAGACCCCAGGCCTGATCGACGCGCACCATGCCGACGATGTCGGGCGCGACGTTGCCGCCGAAATTCGACGTGCCATAGCTGCCGGTGAGCACGCCGGCGGCCGTCTGTCCCGCCGTATTCCAGATCTGCGACTGCGAATACTGCGTCGCATCCTGGGCCGAGATCGCGGCCGTAATGCCCGAGCCGAAGTCGGCGGTGTAGGTGAACTGGTTGACGCCGGTGATGGTGCCGCCGCCGCCGGTCAAACCGTCGAAATTGTTGCCGGGATAGTTGGCCCAGGGCGCGTCAAACTGCGACACGGCCTTGCCCATCGTGAATCCGGCAAACTGGATGAAGGCGTAGAAGACACCGAGCCCGCCTTGCGCGATGTTGCCGTCGGCCTGGGCTCCAGGCGCGCCCGCCGTCGAATAGGCAGTCGCGCCCGTGGGCGAGCCGGTCCCCGCGTAGCTGCCCCCGGTCCACTGGAAGACACCATCGAAGAAGGTGCGCACGACGCCATATTCGGTCGCGGTGCGGGTGTCGATGTTGAGGTCGGCACGCGAACGCGTCGTGTAGTAGTTGCTGAGACGATTTCGCCCGCCGGCGACGCCGTTCACGGCATTCTGGAAGATCGTATTCGTACCGAAGCCTGCTTCGGCACGCAGAAAGCCGCCCAGCTTGATGCAGGTGTCGGTGCCCGGAATGTAGAAGAATCCCGCTCCGTACATGGAACAGACCCTCACATACTCGACCGCTTTGGCCTTGATCGGAAGGTCGGCGGCCTGAGCCCCACCCATGGCGAGCAACGCCGCCCCTGAGCCCAGAACAAGGCTCCTCACAGTCTTCATACTAACCTCCAAATTGCTCAGTTCAGACCGGCCCGGCTCGACATCGAACGACCGCCCCCACGGTCAGCCCGTCTCCAGCTGCACCACAGTGCTCGCGCATAGCGTTGCAGTCGGAACGATCGAGAGGCGGACTTGGTGCTTTATCGGACCATTCTCGTGACCGGCCGGATCACGCATGTGGCGCGGCCGCGGCACGGCACACGGCTGCCAAATCTCCAAGAGTAATGTGTCGGGGAAGACTTTCGCCGCCGAATGCATGTCGCGGTCGTGGCGGGAATGCAGCAGGACGGGCGCCGAGAAGGGCGGCGAGCGCGAGTCTCCCACTTCTCCGGCCTGACCATCGCGGCACGCGCCCTCGCCTGCCCGAGGTCACGCTTGGCTCAAACGTGCGGTCGAACCGAACGAACCCGGCAACCGCCTCTCACGGATGTTTGAGCTGGATGGCCACGAGTCGGTCGCGAAATTCCATCCAGATCACATTGCGTCGCGTGGCCGCGCGGTGTGGTTCTCGGGCGGATCTGCAGCATGTTTGTCAGCGACGGAGCGGAGCGGCGAGGAATGCGGGTCTCGGCGCTGGAGCACGAGCTGGCCAGGCAAAGAAAAACCCCCGGCAGTTGCCTGCCGGGGGCTGGTCAAACCGTCATGAGACGGTCTGGATCACCAGTTGCGCTGGGCGCGGAGCAGCAGCACAGCCGACTGCTGATCCTTGATCTCGTACACAGCGGCCGGCTTCGCGACGGCAGCAACCGCCGGCGAGGTCACCGAACCAGAGTGCTTCTGGTCGAGCCAGGAGTAGGCGAAGTCGGCCGAGAAGGTCAGGTTCTTGACCGGGGTCCAGCGCGTGATCAGGCCGATGGTGGCCAGATCGAAGTCCGGATTACAGGTCGAACCCGCGTTGAAGGCCGCGACAACGCCGGGGCTGGTGCAGATCAGGCCCTTGGCAGTGCCGTTGTAACGGACGGCAGCCCAAGACCCGTAGATCGCAGTGTTCCAGGCCGGGTTCCAGTTGTGCGTATAAGCACCACGGATACCGTAGGTCGTGGTCAGCTGCTGCTCACCGCCGGTCGTGAAGACCGAGTCGCCCACGCCCGCAAAGCCGATGCTCTGATAGGCGCCAGCCAGACCCGTGCTGCCGTACATCGAGTAGTTGTTCGGCATCAGGCTCTGGATGTTGTAGCGGCTCGCACCATTGGTGTAGACGCCCTGCACGTTGATCGTGTCACCAGGTCCGGTCGGGATGTTCTTGATCGACAGGGCCAGCTGAGCCGCCCAACCCCACTTGTCGGCCGGGTGGCCGGAGGTCTCGGACGCGCCGTAGTAAGCGACATGGTTGTCATGCGCCGCGAACGACGCCTGGAACAGACCCCAGGCCTGGTCGACGCGGACCATACCGACGAAGTCCGGAGCAACGTTGCCGCCGTAGGCGCTGGTGCCGTAAGCACCACCGATCACGCCAGCCGCCGTCGAACCAGCCACGTTCCAGAGGTTGTTCTGGTAGTAGGCAGTCGCATCCTGGGCCGAAACCGTGGCCGTGATGCCGGAGCCGAAGTCAGCGGTGTAGCTCAGCTGATTGACGCCGGTGACCGTGCCGCCGCCGCCAGCGAGACCGTCGAAGTTGTTGCCCGGATAGTTGGTCCAGGGCGTGTCGAACTGCGACACGGCCTTACCCATCGTGAAGCCGGCGAACTGGATGAAGGCATAGTACACGCCGAGCGAGCCCTGCGCGATGTTGCCGTCGGCCTGAGCGCCAGGCGCACCCGCCGTCGAGTAGGCGGTCGCACCGGTGGCCGAACCCGTGCCGGCATAGCCGCCCGAGGTCCAGCTGAAGGTCAGGTCGGCGAAGGTGCGGACCACGCCGTATTCGGTCGCCGTGCGGGTGTCGATGTTCAGATCTTCACGAGCACGAGAGGTGTAGTAGTTGCTGAGGCGGTTGTGTGCGCCGCCCTGGCCGCTGAACGTTCCGTTGAAGATGCTGTTGCTGCCGGCGACCACTTCGGCGCGCAGGTAGCCACCCAGCTTGATACAGGTGTCGGTGCCGGGGATGTAGTAGAAGCCCGCACCATACAGGGAGCAAACCTTCACATACTCGACCGCTTTGGCCTTGATCGGAAGGTCGGCCGCCTGAGCCGCGGACATGGCGAGCAGAGCTGCCGCCGAGCCGAGGACAAGGCTCTTAACCGTCTTCATTTAAACCTCCAAGTTGCTCTTTTGAGAAAGAACCGGACCAAGATCCCCCAGGACGATCCGCTTCCTCCGCTCCCGAAAAACCGCTTCAGCCGCTTCGCGCCATCGGACACACCCGCATCACGCGAGGGACTTAAGCGAACCACCTGTCACGGGACGATCGAGTAACCCCCCACCGTCGCCAGGAACTATGCCTTCGCTCATTCGGTAAGCAAAATAGTTTATGCAGTCAGGTAATTGAATGAAGCCGAAATGTGTCTTAAGGGCAACACAATGGCAGCTTGTTGTGCAGCGCACGGGGGACGACGGATGTCCTCCTAGATAAGTGATTTTGTTGCGGATTTTTTTTCTTTAGGGTCAAGCTTCGTACCGGAACTCCTGAGCAATGGCGCCCTTGAAGAACATGTCTGCCGCACCTGTGGAAGCGGACGCGCAACCGAAGACTGCCGAACATCTGCCGAAGAATCGCGACGCCATTCTTCGCTTCGCCAGGGAGATCTCCACGATCAACGTCCATCTGGAGGAGCTGAGGTACTTCTGGGCCAAGAGAATCGGCATCAGTGGCCCGCAATGGATGATCCTGATGGCGATCTCCGAACTGGATCAAGGCGAGGGAGTCGCCGTGAATGCGGCGGCCAAGCGGCTGCACGTCGACCCCTCCTTCGTCACGACGCAGTCGAAGCTGCTCGAGAAGAAGGGCTTCATGGAACGCAAGCCCGCTCCCAACGATGCGCGCGTGGTCCGGATGTCGCTCACCGCCAAGACATCGGAGCAGTTCGCCGAGCTGGAAGCTCAGCAAGCGCAGATCTTCGGCTTCATCTTCGAGGAATTCGACGCTCGTGAGCTCGCGACCTTCACGGACAAGCTGGCTGGCCTCAAGGACCGTTTCGAAAAGGCCAGCGCGCGACTCACGATGGGGCTCTGAGGCCCCCCCCCCGAGGCGGTCACGGCCCGACCGCCTCTTACAGGCAGCGAGCGCAGACATACGGTCGCGTCAGCCTGGAGGCCGCGGAGACCCCGCCAGACGCTTGGCGATCCAGTCGAAGACGAAGGCATCGGCTTCAAGCCAATCGGCGCCCGCGCTGGAGACGATCTTCAGGGTGATGTCCGGGTGCTCGCGCTTGATCTGCGCGATCAGCCGGGTTGCGATGTCAGCTCGAAGCCAGCCACGCTCCGGCACCGTCACCAGCAGCGGACACATGATCTGCCGCGCCGCCAGCCCATCGGTCGCGATCGACAGCCTGCCCCGCTCGCCCGCACCGGGTCGGCGCGACAGGAAGACGCGCTCGTGAATGTCCCACAAGCCGGCGTCGCAGACCGCCGCAGCATAGCGCGGATCGAGTGCGATGCCGCGCGCGACGAAGGACGAGCTCCAGTCGTCGGCCAGGATCGCGATCCGGCCTTCGTCCACGTCATCACGGGACGTCACGTAGTCCGTCACGCTCGCGATGGCTGATTCGAGATCGCGACGGCCGACGATCTCCTCGAAGCGGCAGTCCGGTCCGCTGCCCAGCAGATCGACCACCAGCAACGCCAAGCCGCGCTGCTCCGCATGGGCTGCAAGCTTGAACAGGGACGTTTCCTTGCGACGGCCGGGCTCACCGATGCAGATGACGGTGGGCGCCCTGCCTGCCCCGCAGCGCGCCGGCAGGAAATAGGCTTCGAGCGAATAGTCCGCTCGCCAGGGAATCGTGACGACCTCTCCTTGCGGATCGGCGCAGCGCAGGAATTCGCGCGCACATTCGCGCATGCGGGACAGCACGACGGCCTGGCGGGAGCGTGAGCTGCTGAACGGACAGGCCGCAGCCTCATAACAATCGACCGCGCGCGACCATTTGCGCAACGCCAGCTCGGGACGGCCGCTGCTCACAGCATCGGCGGCGGCAGCCTTCATCGCATCCGCGCATTGCATCCACTCGCGATACCAGGACTCGTCGTCGCTGGCGTCGATCCGCTGCGCAACCGCCAGACATTCCGCAAGCTCGGCCCGGCCCTCCGGCCGCGCCTCCAGCAACCGCGTGATGGCGCCCGCCAGATCGTCTTGCTCGGACCACGGACGCAGCACTCCCACAGAGCCTTCCGAACTCATCTTGGACTGATTCCTCGCTGGCGTGACGGTGTGGCCCCGTCATCTAGCGGTCATCGTGACCACCCGGGATTTCCCGGTCAAGCCGATGCGCAAGGAATTTTGCTCCGACCTTTGGTCTACGATGGATGCTTTGCGCTGACGCGCAGCGGTTGCACCGGTACGTTGCAACCGAAAGCCAACCTCAGGAACCGGGCGACGAGGAGATCCTGAAATGAAGAAACCTCCGGCGGGGCATCGCCAGAGGTTTCGTGGAGTCTAACATCATAGGATCGTCGAACTTGGATCGGCAGTGTCCTCTTGAGGAGGGATCGCTATCAGCGCGTGACAAAATTAGCTTATCAACTCATCTGTTTTCAACACCAATTTAAAAAAAATACCGACAGACTGTCAAGTTACTGAAAAGAAACTGATTTTCGATCAACGAGGCGTTCGGAATCCTCCTCATTGCCTCAGCCGCCGATTTTGATTTGTCTCAGTTGCCGATCTTGCATCGATCTTCGAGCGAGCCTGACTCGGGTGCTGGGCCGGAATGCGCTGCCACAAACAGCAAAAACCCCCGGCAGTTTCCTGCCGGGGGCTCTTGAATCCCGATCAGACGATCAGGATCAGAAGTTGCGCTGAGCGCGGAGCAGCAAGGACACCGAGTTCTGGTCCTTGAGCTGGTAGGTCGCCGCCGGCTTGGAAACCGTGGCCGAACCCGGGTACGCGATGTTGCCCGAGTACTTCTGGTCCAGGTTGGTCCAGGCCACGTCGGCCGAGAAGGTCAGGTTCTTGACCGGGGTCCAACGGGTGATCAAGCCGAGCGAGGAGATGTTGAAGTCGGGGTTGCAGGTGAAGCCTGCGCCCGCGATCGCACCCATCGCCGCGCTGCCGCAGATCAGGCCCTTGGCAGTGTTGTTGTAGCTCACGGCAGCCCACGAACCGTAGATCGCCGAGTTCCAGGTCGGGCTCCAGTTGTGGGTGTAAGCACCACGGAAGCCGTAGGTCGTGGTCAGCTGCTGCTCACCGCCGGTCACGAAGACCGAGTCGCTGACGCCAGCGAAGCCGAGCGTGCCGTAGACACCAGCCGTGCTGCTGCCGCCGTACATCGCGTAGGTGGTCGGCACCAGGCTCTGAGCGTTGTAACGGCTCGCACCGTTGGTGTAGACGCCCTGGATGTTGATGGTGTCGCCGGGGCCGGTCGGGATGTTCTTGATCGACAAGGCCAGCTGAGCCGCCCAGCCCCACTTGTCAGCCGGGTGACCGGTGAGCTCGGTGGCGCCGTAGTAGCCGGTGTGGTTGTCATGCGCCGCGAACGACGCCTGGAACAGACCCCAGGCCTGGTCGACGCGGACCATGCCGACGATGTCCGGAGCAACGTTGCCGCCGAACGAGTTGGTGCCGTAGGAGCCGCCGACGATGCTGGCGGCAGTGATGCCCGACACGTTCCACAGGTTAGTGGTGTAGTACTGGGTCGCGTCCTGCGCCGAGATCGCCGCCGTGATGCCCGAGCCGAAGTCGGCGGTGTAGCTGAACTGGTTGACACCGGTCACGGTGCCGCCGCCGCCCCACAGGCCGTCGAAGTTGTTGCCCGGGTAGTTGGTCCAGGGCGCGTCGAACTGCGACACGGCCTTACCCATGGTGAAGCCAGCGAACTGGATGAAGGCGTAGTACACGCCCAGGCCACCCTGCGCGATGTTGCCGTCGGCCTGTGCGCCAGGAGCGCCGGCCGTCGAGTAGGCGGTTGCGCCGGTCGCCGAACCCGAGCCGGCGTAGGTGCCGCTGGTCCAGGTGAACGTCAGATCGGCATAGGTACGAACCACGCCGTACTCGGTCGCGGTGCGCGTGTCGATGTTGAGGTCCTGACGAGCGCGGCTGTAGTAGTAGTTGCTGTGGCGGTTGTTGCCACCGGAGACGCCGTTCACAGCGTTGTTGTACTGGCCGTTGCTGGCGAACGAGGTCTCGGCGCGGACGTAGCCGCCGAGCTTGATGCAGGTGTCGGTGCCGGGGATGTAGTAGAAGCCAGCGCCGTAAAGCGAGCAGACCTTCACATACTCGACCGCCTTGGCCTTGATCGGAAGGTCAGCTGCCTGAGCCCCGGACATGGCGACGAGAGCGGCCGCCGAGCCCAGGACAAGGCTCTTGATCGTGTTCATAATGTTAAACCTCCAAGTTGCTCAGTCAGGGAAGGTTCCGCCTCCGCTGGGTGAGAGACACCCTTGGGGTTGGTACCGTTATCCCTCTTCGACCCGTCGCTCAGCCGCTTCGCGCTATGGGACACACCCGCATGAACGCGAGGGACTTGAGCGAACGACCTAAACGGGACGACGTCGGGATGCCCCCCTTCGTCGTGTGAGCAGAATTACCGAAGGCCTTTGCACACGCAACAAAGGAACCATCATTGCGGCGCCCAGGCGGCGCCTTTTCGGACTGGTGTTGCACAAAAGGCACGCGACCGTGGTTCTGCGGGAACACCTAACTTGCTGTTTATGTTATCGTTTTGTCACAACGCAATTTTGGGTGTTCAGGGCCGCGAGCACTCGCCCGCCAGGAACCCGCCCCAAGTCAGGCACCGGGGCCACGAATCCAGCCAAGGCGCTGAACGAGAATCGGACCGGAGGACAATGCCCTCTGCGCCCCCTGCCACCGGCCCGTCGTTCCAGGCGACCCTCTATATTGGTGACGCTCTATATCAGGGACCATCGAGAGGGCCTGCGCCGCCCGTCGACTTCCATGCCGTGCCGCGTCCGATCAAACGGCAGGCTCAGCTCGGATCGATCGCCAACGGCGGGGCCGATCCGGCGAAGACGCAGCCCTGTGAGGATTTCGAAACCGCATGCAATCTGCCGCTTGCGGCTCAGCGCGGCGTCGGGCATACCGACCCTCGCTGGAGACGTGGCCGAGTGGCTGAAGGCGGCGGTTTGCTAAACCGTTATAGGGTCGTAAAGCCCTATCGAGGGTTCGAATCCCTCCGTCTCCGCCAGCCGCCCGTCGGCGCGGCCAGCAGCCCCCTACCCCTGATCATCCGCATCAAAGCCGAGCCGTTCACGCACCTGCCGGATCGCAACGGACCGTGGCCGCCGTGATCACGGTTGCCGCGCGATCACGCGCGGGCTCAATCGAACAGGCCACGGCTGATATTGATCACGAAGGCGGCGGGCACGCCGATGACGGTGCCGACGAAGCCATAGCCCAGCGCAGCCCACCATGACGCCGCGCCTCCTGCTCCCATCACGGCACCGTAGATGGCGCCGAGGCCCGCACAGAGCACGGTCACCACGACGAGGCGGCGGTCGTTGTGGGCCTCGACCCGCAGACGCTTCAACTCACGCCGGCTCTGCACCGCAGGCCCGGCCGGCTCGGTCGATCCGCAATGCGGGCACGCCACTGCGCTGAAGGAGACGCCGCTGCCGCAGTCATGGCAGTCGATCAGCTCTTGCCGCCGCGCCTGTCGCCGTGCCTGGCCCATGCCGTCAATCCCGCCTGCCTGCGTCACATCGGACGACAGATAGGAGATTCATAGGCGCGCGACGAGGCCCGCTTCCGACGAGAATGAACGATCGGGCGCGGGTCACCCCAGCGTCCCGGTTCGCGGCCGGCGAACTGGCTCGTGCGGCATGGCTCGCACCGAAAGCGAGATCCGCAAGTCGCGGCCGAGCTCGCTCAGTGCGCGGTCATCCAGGCGCGCGCCTCGCGCTGCGCGGTCGCGATCTCGGCATCCGACATCTGCTCGGCGACCTCGCGGCGCATTGCCACGGCGTCGACGCGCCCCCTGAGGGCGGCGAGATTGAACCATTTGTGCGCGGCGATCAGATCGACCGCACCGTCGCGACCGCTCGCATAGAGCATGCCGAGCTCGAACAGGACATCGCCGCTGGCGCCCTGCTCCGCGGTGGTCACATCATCAAAATTGAGTTGTCCCTGAAACATCGTCGCTCTCCTTCGCCCGAGGAGGCGGCCGGTCACCCGAGCACGCCCCCGTCCAACTGTTCAACGCCTGGTTATCCCCATGCCGTCTCGCGGCTTATGCGCGAAGGATGACCGATCAAGTTTGAAAGGCAGTTTAAACATCGTGCTGAACGAGCCCTGAACGCGGAACCCCGCATTTTCCCGGGACGGCTTCAATGCATTGATTCGAAATGGATTCTTCAACTCGGCAAAGAGCGGTTTACCGTTCTGTTTGGCAAACCCCTAACCATCCGCGAAAGCGCTTCACCGCGCCGGGGCGGAGCGCACCACGCAGGCGGTCAACAGCCGCACTGGGACCGGACACGTCTTGACACAGGGTGCGGGAGATTGCGTAGCGCACTGCAGCATGAGTACGCGTGCACCGAGTTGCTAATAAGGTCGTTCGTCTATGGGAGACTGGAAGGCACGCAGTCGCCGGAGGCGCGGTGCTCAAGGATCGAGGGCGTCGGCGAACACGTCAGGATCAGATCCCACTCTGGCTGATAGCCGCTCGTGAGATTGCAGACCGGAAACGCGATCTGCACCGAACGAAGAAATCCTGTTTCTTCTGCCGGACCGCACCGCGAGCGAAGCCGCTCTCGAGTTCGATCCGACCGTTGACCTGATGTCTCGCCGACACCCTCTATCGTCTGTTGGAGCTTCAGGAGATCTGCCCGGCTCGCGAGGAGCTATGCCGACCTGCGTTCCAACGACGTGCCGGCATCAGCTGCCGGACTCATCTCGCAAGGACTGCGAGAGTTACTTCTTCTTGGCGACCTTCTTGGTCTTCTTGGCAGTCTTCTTCGCCGCGGTCTTCGCGACCTTCTTCACTGCCTTCTTCGCCTTCTTCGCTTTCTTGGCCATGTTGCCCTCCGATGTGAGATGGCTTAGTCGATGCGTGCACTCGGGAATCGAGCTGCACTCCTCATCGATACACCAACGAGTGAAAAAAAACAGCTTCCGGCTTAAGGAAG
The DNA here is from genome assembly GCF_032489615.1 of Bradyrhizobium sp. SZCCHNR1051. NCBI lineage: Bacteria > Pseudomonadati > Pseudomonadota > Alphaproteobacteria > Hyphomicrobiales > Nitrobacteraceae > Bradyrhizobium > Bradyrhizobium sp. SZCCHNR1051. The sequence continues at coordinate 52,728 of NZ_JAUEYJ010000022.1, forward strand.
TGTTGACAGGCGCGCGCGCACGCGGCTGACGCAACGCGCGAAGCAGTGCGAGGTTCGACATCGCAAACGCGCACGCGGCTGCGCGCGACGCCAAGCGCGCTACTGATAGACATTGCAGGAAAAGCCTACGCTGCAAGCATTTTCTGAGCTGCTACATGACAGCGCGAAAGCGGCGGCGTGCACATCGCAAGGCGCGGACTCGCACGATGAAGGCGGCGCGCGGACTCTGAGTCGTAAATTTTGGCAACGAAAAAATTTTCATTGCACACGCCCTCGTGTGCGTTCGAACGCTCGGCAATGGTGGCTTTTTTGCGAATCGCGCGCAGCGATTCGCGAAGTCGTCGGGTCAAACAAAACGGCGCGCACCGTGTGCGCGCCGCTGGAACGAAGACGAGCGATCGCCGTTTCAGATACCGAGCTTGCTCTTCAGGATGTCGTTGACCGCCTGCGGATTGGCCTTGCCGCCCGACGACTTCATCACCTGACCGACGAACCAGCCGGCCAGCTGCGGCTTCGCTTTCGCCTGCGCCACCTTGTCCGGATTGGCGGCGATGATCTCGTCGACCACCTTCTCGATCGCGCCGAGATCGGTCACCTGCTTCATGCCGCGGCTCTCGACCAGCTCGCGCGGATCGCCGCCCTCGCTCCAGACGATCTCGAACAGGTCCTTGGCGATCTTGCCGGAGATGGTGCCGTCGCCGATCAGCGCGACGATCGCGGCGAGCTGGCTTGCCGACACCGGCGAGGACGCGATGTCGCGGCCCTCCTTGTTGAGCCGGCCGAACAGCTCGTTGATCACCCAGTTGGCGGCGAGCTTGCCGTCGCGCGCCCGGTCGGACAGCGCCTCCAGCACGCTCTCATAGAACGCCGCGCTCTCGCGCTCGGCCACCAGCACCGAGGCGTCATAGGGCGACAGGCCGACATCGGCGATGAAGCGCGCCTTCTTCTGATCCGGCAGCTCCGGCAGTGCCGCCTTCAGCTCGTCGACGAAGGCCTGGCTGAACTCGAGCGGCAACAGGTCCGGATCCGGGAAGTAACGGTAGTCGTGCGCCTCCTCCTTGGACCGCATCGAGCGCGTCTCGCCCTTGTCGGGATCGAACCTCCGGGTTTCCTGCTCGATCGCGCCGCCGTCCTCGATGATCTCGATCTGGCGCCGCGCCTCGGCCTCGACCGCCTGGCCGATGAAATTGATCGAGTTGATGTTCTTGATCTCGCAGCGGGTGCCGAGCGGGCCGCCGCCCGGCTTGCGCACGGAGACGTTGACGTCGGCGCGCAGGCTTCCCTTCTCCATGTCGCCGTCGCAGGTGCCGAGATAGCGCAGGATCGAGCGCAGCTTGGTCACATAGGCCTTGGCCTGCTCGGCATCGCGGATGTCCGGCTTGGAGACGATCTCCATCAGCGCCACGCCACAGCGGTTGAAGTCGATATAGGACAGCGACGGCGACTGGTCGTGCAGCATCTTCCCGGGATCCTGCTCGAGGTGCAGGCGCTCGATGCCGATCGTGGCGGTCTTGCCGCCGTCGAGCTCGACCGCGACCTCGCCCTCGCCCACGATCGGATCCTTGTACTGGCTGATCTGATAGCCCTGCGGCAGGTCGGGGTAGAAATAGTTCTTGCGGTCGAACACCGAGCGCAGGTTGATCTTGGCATTGAGCCCGAGCCCGGTGCGCACGGCCTGCCGCACGCACTCCTCGTTGATGACCGGCAGCATGCCCGGCATCGCCACGTCGACCAGCGAGACGTGGCTGTTGGGATCGCCGCCGAACGCGGTCGAAGCGCCCGAGAACAGCTTCGACTTCGAGGTGACCTGGGCATGGATCTCCATGCCGATCACGACCTCCCAGTCGCCGGTGGCGCCCTTCATCAGCTTGCCGCTGGTTGCCGTCATGGCCCTCAACTCCCCATCAGCGCGGAGACGATCCGCTCAAATTCGATATCCAATGCATCCTTGGCGACGGGCTGCCCGGCCTGCCGATACCAGTAGGCGGCATTGCCGAGATCGCCTTCGACGCGATGCAGATGCGCGTGCACCCAGGCCGCGTCGCGGCCGGTCTCGTCCTGAATGATCTTGTGCGAGCGGTCCCAGTCGCCCTTCGCCAGCCACCACAGGCCGGTCAGCACGGGCGACAGTCCGGCCGCGGGCGCGTCGCCCGCGAGGCTCGTCTTGAAATCGGCGACGCTTACCACCACCGGACCGGCGTGAAGCGTCCCGCCGCCTGCTCGATGACCTCGCCGAGCGAGAACAGCGTCTCCTCGTCGAACGGACGGCCGATCAGTTGCAGCCCGAGCGGCAGCCCCTGACTGTCCTTGCCGGCGGGCACGGCGATGCCTGGCAGTCCCGCCATGTTCACGGTCACCGTGAAGATGTCGTTGAGATACATCTCGATCGGATCGGCGCCGCCCTTCTCGCCGATGCCGAAGGCGGCCGACGGTGTCGCCGGGGTCAGGACGGCGTTGACGCCCTTGGCGAAGCAGTCCTCGAAATCCTTCTTGATGAGGGTGCGGACCTTCTGCGCGCGCAGATAATAGGCGTCGTAATAGCCGGCCGACAGCACATAGGTTCCGATCATGACGCGGCGGCGGACCTCGGCGCCAAACCCTTCGGCCCTGGTGTTCTCGTACATCTCGCCAATGGACTTCCCCGGCACGCGCAGGCCATAGCGGACGCCGTCGTAGCGGGCGAGGTTCGAGGACGCCTCGGCCGGCGCCACGATGTAATAGGCCGGCAGCGCGTATTTGGTGTGCGGCAGCGACACCTCGACCAGCTCGGCACCGGCCGCCTTCAGCCACGCCGCGCCCTCGCTCCAGAGCTTCTCGATCTCGGCCGGCATGCCGTCCAGCCGGTACTCCTTGGGAATGCCGATCTTCATGCCCTTCACCGACCTGCCGATCGCCGCCTCGTAGTCCGGCACGGGGATGTCGACCGAGGTCGTATCCTTCGGATCGTGGCCGGCCATCGAGCGCAGCAGGATCGCCGCATCCCGGGTCGTGCGCGCAATCGGCCCGGCCTGGTCGAGCGACGAGGCAAAGGCGACGATGCCCCAGCGCGAGCAGCGGCCATAGGTCGGCTTGATGCCGACGGTGGCGGTGAACGCCGCCGGCTGGCGGATCGAGCCGCCGGTGTCGGTTGCGGTCGCGCCCATGCAGAGCAGCGCGGCCACCGCCGAAGCCGAGCCGCCGGACGAGCCGCCCGGCACCAAGGTGGTGTTGGAGCCCTCGCGGCGCCACGGGTTGCCGACCGGGCCGAAGCACGAGGTCTCGTTCGACGAGCCCATAGCGAACTCGTCATTGTTGAGCTTGCCGAGCATGACCGCGCCGTCGCGCCAGAGCTGCGAGGTCACGGTTGACTCGTAAGGCGGCACGAAATTGCCGAGGATCTTCGAGCACGCCGTGGTGCGGACATCCTTGGTGGCGAAAAGATCCTTGATCCCCAGCGGAATGCCGGCCAGCGGCCCGCCTTCGCCCTTATTGATCCTGGCGTCGGCGTCGCGCGCCATGGCGCGCGCCTGATCCGGCGTCTCCATCACGAAGGCGTTGAGGGCGCGCGCGTCCTCAATGGCCTTGAGATGAGCGTCGGTCAGCTCGAGCGACGTGAAGGTCTTGCTCGCGAGCCCCTTGCGGGCATCGGCGAGCGTCAGCGAAGTCAAATCGGTCATTTGTTGATCGGGCTGCAGAAGAAAGGAGAAAGCGTCTTGTCGTCGGCCGGGTCGTCCGCGAAGAACTTGTTCTTCGCAGGGGAGGCTTTCTTGGTATTGGCGGCCGCTTCGAGCTGGTCGAGGATCTCGTTGACGGCCTTGTCCGGATCGGCGGCCTTGCCCTGCCGCTCCATCGCGTCGAGATAGTCCATATAGGCCTTGTAGGCCGCTTCATCGTCGCAGAGCAGGCACATGGCGTTGGCTCGCTTGTCGGTTACGGCTCGGGTCGATCGCGCCGGAGCAGCGACCAATCCAACCCCTTGGCTATTCCACGACCTTCGGCACGAGGAAGAAGTGGTTCTCGGTCGCCGGCGCGTTCTTGACGATGTCGTCGGCGATCTCGCCGTCATTGACGACGTCCTGCCGCTTCTTCATCGCCATCGGCGTCACCGAGGTCATCGGCTCGACGCCCTCGACATTGACCTCCGACAGCTGCTCGACGAAATCCAGCATCGCATTGAGCTCGCCCTGCAGATGCGGGACCTCGGCGTCAGTGACAGCGATCCGCGCCAATTGCGCGATCCGGCGGACGGTGGCGGCATCGACCGACATTATATAGGGCCTCACGGGACAAGGTGAACCCGCCCTATAGCAGAGCCCGCTTTCGCGCCGCAACCGGCAGCCGCGGGGCTTTCCTGGGGCAGCGCCCTGCCCGACGCCTCAGCCCGCCAAGCTTCGCAGCCGTGCCAGAGCCTGTGCGGCCAGCATCCGCGTCAGTTCGGCCGCCGGCACCTCGCGCCCCAACGGCAGCGCCTGGCCGGCCCAGAGATTGGTGAAATCCACCCTGCCCTGCTTCTCTGCCGCGGCCTTGAGCGGACCGAGCGCGGTCGCGGCATGCGGAAACGCCGGCGCATCCGGCGAGATCGGCCCGACCTCGCGCATCACCCGGTTGGCGACGCCGCGGGCGAGCCGGCCGGTCATCACGTTGGTGATGACGGTGGATTCGTCATCGGCGGCGGCAAGCGCGGCGCGGGCCATGACGCTGACCTTGGACTCGGGGCAGCGCAGGAAAGCGCTGCCGATCTGCACACCGGATGCACCGAGTGCAAACGCCGCGGCGATGCCGCGCGCATCGGCGATGCCGCCGGCTGCAATCACCGGCAGCTTCACCGCATCCGCGATCTGCGGCACCAGCGCAAACGTGCCGACCTGCTCGGCGAGCTTGTCGGTCAGGAACATGCCGCGATGGCCGCCGGCCTCCGCACCTTGCGCGATGATGACGTCGGCGCCGTTCCGCTCCAGCCATACCGCCTCGCGCACCACGGTCGCGGACGCCATCACGACCGCGCCGGTCGCCTTCACGCGCGCAAGCAGTGACGGCTCAGGCAGTCCGAAATGGAAGCTGATGATCTCCGGCCTCAGCTCCTCGACGACGGCGCACATCGCGGCATCGAAGGGAGCACGGTTCGCGGCCGTCACCGGAGCCGCCGGATCCAAGCCATACTCCTGGTAATAGGCGCCGAGCCTCCGCTTCCACGCGGCCTCGCTGATCGCATCGGCCTCGACCGGCGTGTGGCAGAAGAAGTTCACATTGACCGGCGCCGACACGCGCTGGCGGATGATGTTGACCTGCTCGCGCGCCTTGTCCGCGCTCAGCATGGCGCAGGGCAAGGAGCCGAGCCCGCCGCCTTGCGCCACCGCGATCACGAGATCGGCGTCCATCACCCCGGCCATCGGCGCAAGGACGATCGGATGTTCGGTCTTGACGAGATCGAGAAACCGGCGATCGGGCCACATGGTCTGCTCCTTGTGCTTGCTTGTTCTTGGCGAGGACGTGCCTTTGGATGCGCGTCACGCATGCGGGCCCCGACAATACCGCGGCAGGAACGCGCGTGACAGTCGAGAGTGCCGGCAATGCGGAACGCAGGCCACGTATTCCGCCACATGAGATCACGACTGCCGGCGCACTGCCCGGCAACATCTTCCGGTGCGACACTCAGGCACAGTGCAACGCAAGATCGAAAAACAATTTGGTTCCGCGGCGCCCTCAGTTAGGATGCGGGCGCTGGCCAGCGCGAAACACAACAAACGTCAACATGTCGGAGGAAATGCGATGCGCAACGCGTTCGTGTTGTGCTGCTCGATTGCCATGATGGGTGCGATCGGGACGGCCAATGCCCAGGACAAGACCCCGGATTGGACGAAATCGAAATGGGGCCCACAGGACGAGATCGGCGCGGCCAACTACATCACGCCGGAGCTCGTGGTCAAAGCCGCCTCGCTGGTGAAGACCGGCAAGACCTACCCACTCGGCATGATCGTCGATTCCAAGACGCCGGCCTATCCGCCGCGTTCGTTCAAGATCACCGTGGTGCAGCCGGGCCAGGCCGGAATTCCCGGCCTCGGCCCGAACAAGGCGACCTACAATGACGACATCGTCGAAGGCTGGGTCGGCGTCGGCAGCCAGATCGACGGGCTCGGCCATCTCGGCATCGAGCACGTCTATTACAACGGCAACAAGCTGCTCGACTTCGCCGATCCGACCGGCCTGAAGAAGCTCGGCATCGAGAAGGTGCCGCCATTGGTGGCGCGCGGCGTGCTGCTCGACATGGCCGCCTATTACAACACCGACGTGGTCAAGGAAGGCACGGCGTTCAACGTCAAGGAGATCGAGGAAGCTGCCAAGAAGCAGGGCGTCGAGATCCGCCAGGGCGACATCGTGATCTTCCACACCGGCTGGCTTGGTTTGATCGGCAAGGACGATAAGCGTTACGGCGCCGGCGAGCCCGGTCTCGGCGTCGAAGGCGCCAAATACCTGACCTCGAAGGGTGTGGTCGCAGTCGGCGCCGACAACTGGGCGGTGGAGGCGATCCCGTTCGAGTCGTCGAACCTGTTCGAGGTGCACCAGATCCTGCTCGCCATGAACGGGACCTACATCCTGGAGAACATGGACACGGCGGAACTGGCCAAGGACAAGGGCTACGAGTTCCTGTTCGTGCTCGGCCAGCCACGCTGGCGCGGCGGCGTCCAGGGCATGATCAACCCGATCGCGATCCGTTAAGCTCCGCCGATCTCCTCGTGAGGGCATCCCGGGAGCGCAGCGTCCTCACGAGGAGTCGGGAATCGTCCTGCGCAAGCAAGCCTTGGACAAGGAGCCCGCCACAGGCGCGCCTGAAGCTGGCCGACAGAGACCAGGGATCGGGGGGGCAGTCGATCAAGCCGCCCCTATCGGACGTCAATGGAGGTAGGCGAGCAACAAGGCGCTCGCCATGTCTCGCGCACGCGGGGCGAGCGCCGCGTCCGACAATTCGCCCGCAGTCCAGAAGGACAACACGCCGCGGAAACTGAAGGCGAGTTGCTCTGGAAGGCAGCGCAGGGCTTGTTCTCGCCGGCCGGCCCTCAGTCCCTCTCCCTTCCCCAAGGCCAGTGCCCAGAAGGCAGTGGATCGGGACAGCGTCTGACCGGGCGAAGCCTGGGCGGCACCCAGCCATCCCATCACGGTCCGGTTCACGTCTGGATTCTCCAACATCACTGCCACCGCCGTATCAATAGCCAATAGCACGCGGGTATTCGCATCTCTCGATGGTGGCGCGGCGGCGTACCGCACCTCCATGGTGTCGATCCGACGTATGGAGAGAGCCTGCATGATCGCGGCCTTGTTGCCGAACTGATTGAACGGCGTCGCGAAGCTGACCCCCGCCTCAGCGGCAAGGTCCCGCATCGAGAAATCGGCCCTGCCCTGACGAAGAAGCCGCTCTGCGGCATCGAGGACGTGCCGACGAAGCGGCTCGCCTCTCATGCCACTGGATGAATGTTCGGTCTTGCCACGTGCCATGCAGTATCTATATCATGATATAGATAACCTTGTCATGCGGAGTTGTACGATGGCGGCTGCCGATTCGAAGATTTTCCTCGTCACTGGCGTCAGCTCGGGCTTGGGCCGAGCGTTCGCAAAGGGCGCGCTGGCCGCCGGCCATCGGGTGATCGGGACCGTGCGAAGGGTCGGGGATGCCGAGGCTTTTGCCGCGCTTGCAGCGGGCAAGGCTCATCCCCTCGTAATCGATGTTACCGATTTCGATGCAATCCCGGCTGCTGTGGCAGAGGCCGAGAAGCAGATTGGCGCGATCGACGTACTGGTGAACAATGCCGGCTATGGTCACGAGGGCACGCTGGAGGAGTCCTCGCTCGACGATCTGCAGCGGCAGTTCGCCGCCAACGTGTTCGGCCCTGTCGCGATGATGAAGGCCGTGTTGCCGGGGATGCGCGCGAGGCGGCGCGGCCATATCGTCAATGTGACCTCCATGGGCGGCTTCATCACCATGCCCGGGATCAGCTTCTATTGCGGCAGCAAGTTCGCGCTGGAGGGCATCTCGGAGTCGCTCGGCAAGGAAGTGGCCGCCTTCGGCATCCGCGTCATTGCGCTCGCGCCCGGTCAGTTTCGGACCGATTGGGCGGGACGGTCCATGGATCGCACGCCACGCAGCATTTCTGACTACGACGCCGTCATGGATCCGATTCGCGCCGCCCGATTGGCCAAGAGCGGAAACCAACCCGGCGATCCCGCGAAGGCCGCACAGGCATTGCTTGCCCTCGTGGAAGCCGAAAAACCGCCTGTACGGCTGTTCCTCGGTGAGGACGCGCTGGCCCTGGTCGAGCAGAAGATCGAGGGCATGAAAGCCGAAGTGAGTGTCTGGAACAAGCTCTCGCGCTCCACCAGCTTCGCTTGATGATCCGAAGCCGGCACATCCGGGAAAGACTGCAACGCTCGACATCTGGGCCGGTCGACTCGCGTGCGCGAGCTTCATCGGGGCGGCGAAGCGATGCACGCCCTCACCTGCTGGCTCGCCACGCGCCTGCGTGTTAAGCGCATTGCCATGCCCGCCCCCATTCTCCCCCTTGTCGAAGCCGCCGGCCGCTGGCCCGAGCGCGGCGCGCTCGTCGGCCTCGATCTCGGCACCAAGACCATCGGCGTCGCCGTGTCCGATCCCGATCGCCGGCTCGCCACCGGCGTCGAGACGATCCAGCGCAAGGCCTTCAAGGCCGACGCGGCGCGACTGCTGGCGATTTGCACCGAGCGCAAGGTGATCGGCTTGGTGCTGGGCCTGCCCATCAACATGGATGGCAGCGAGGGGCCGCGGGCGCAATCGACCCGGGCGTTCGCGCGCAATCTCGCCGGCCTTACCGACTTGCCGATCGGCCTGTGGGACGAGCGGCTGTCGACGGCGGCGGTCGAGCGCGAGTTGATCGGCATGGATGTCAGCCGCGCCAAACGCGCCGAGGTGATCGATACGCATGCGGCGATCTTCATCCTGCAGGGTGCGCTCGACCGGCTGACGACGCTGCGCCGCTCGGGTCAGTAGTCGCATGGGCCCCGTCATCGCGGCGCTAGCGCCGGTGTTCCTGCTGATCGTGGTCGGCTTTGGCCTGCGGCGCAGCCTGATGCGGCTCGATACCCAGTGGCACGGGCTGGAGCGATTGACCTACTACGTGCTGTTCCCCCTCCTGCTGCTGCAGAGCCTCGTCAAGGCGGATCTCAGCAAGGTGCCGGTGGCCGGCATCGGCGGCGCGCTGTTCCTGGCGATGCTGGCGATGTCCGCGCTCTGCCTCGCCCTGCGGCCGCTGCTCGCGCGCGCCGGCGTCGACGGACCGGCCTTCACCTCGATCTTCCAGGGCGCGACGCGCTGGCAGACCTACGTCGCGCTTAGCGTATCGGGCAGCCTGTTCGGCCCCACCGGCCTTGCGGTGGCGTCGGTCGCGATGATCGCGATCATCCCGATGGTCAACGTGTTCAGCGTCGCGGTGCTCGCCCATTATGCCTCGCCGAACCGCCGCTCGCTCCGCGAGATCCTCGCCACCATCGTGCGCAATCCGCTGATCTGGGCCTGCGTCCTCGGCCTCGCGCTCAACGTCGCGCGGGTGCCACTGCCTAAACTCTGGCATGATGCCGCCGACGCGCTCGGCCAGGCGTCGCTGCCGATCGGCCTCCTGGTGACCGGCGCCGGCCTGCACTTCGAAGGCTTGCGCCGCGCCGGCCCGGCCGCCGCGCTCGGCGTCGTGCTCAAGCTGGTCTTGATGCCCCTCCTCGCGATCGGGCTCGCCGGATGGTTCGGCGTCACCGGCCCGAGCCTCATCGTGGTCGCGATCTGCGCGGCGGTGCCGACCTCGCCGAGCGCCTATGTGCTGGCCAAGCAGATGGGCGGCGACGCGCCGCTGCTGGCGCAGATCATCTCACTGCAGACCGTGCTGGCGGCGCTGACCATGCCGCTCGCGATCGCCTGGGCCGGCTGAACACCGCGCTCAGGAGTGGCCGCTGGCGAGCCACATGGTCTGCACGGTGGCGGCGAGGTTGTTGAGGCCATGCAGCACGACGGTCAGCCAGGTCGAATGGCTGACCGAGCGCAGATAGCCGAACCACAGGCCGAGCGCGAGCACCTCGAGAAAGAAGTACCAGTCGTACTGCAGATGCATCGCGGTCCAGACCAGCGACGACAGGACGATCGCGCCCGGCACCCGCAGAAACGAATCCGACCAGCCGCGATAGAGGAAGCCGCGCGCGAACAATTCCTCGGACAGCGGCGCCGCGACGCAGAAGGCGAGCACCATCAGCCAGACCGTGCCGTCGCCCTTGGCCGTCTTCAGGACGTCCAACATGAAGCCCGGCGAGACCTCGCGCCCCGTCGCTCGTGACATCAGGTCCCAGGCGACGACGATCACCACCATGCCCACGATGCCGATGCCGACATACTTCCACGACGTCCAGCGCAGGCCGAGATATTCGGCGAAGGGCGTGCGGGTGTGACGGACGGCGAAATAGACCGCCAGCAGCACGGCCGGCAGGCCCATGATCACCGACAGCGACAAGGTCAGCCCGCGGCTGGCGATGTGAACCAGCGCAGCGGCGTCGGTCGGCCCGTCCCGCATCAGCAGAAAGTAGCCGACCACCGCAGCCTGGCCGGCGAACAGCGCGATGAAGATCACGAAGCCCCACAGCGCGGTCCACCAGAAGCCGAGCGTGCGCGGCTGGTGTTTCGCAGGCGCGACCTGTTGTGGTGGATTGGCCGGATCGAGCGAGTCCGCGACGGCGGCTTCAGGAGAATCGGTCAAGGCAGGGCGCGCTCCAGCAAGGCACGGATATCAGTCGGATCGAGATCGACCGCGCCATACATGCTCGGATGCACGGCAGCGAGCCGCGTCGCGGCGAACAGTTCGGCATGGCGAGGCATGACCACGTTGAGCGCGGCGCAGGCGGCGAGCAGCGCCAGCTTCTCGACCGCAAGCCGGGCAACGCGCTCGGAATCCGGCCGGCGGAAGCCGGTCTCGATGAAAGCGAGCGCCTCCGCCGCGCCGGGAAGCCCGCTGGTCTCTGCCTTCAGTTGCATCAGCACGTGCGCGGCCGCCTCCGCCTCGCGCGTCAGCGCCCGCAGCACGTCGAGGCACATCACGTTGCCCGAGCCTTCCCAGATCGCATTGACCGGCGACTCCCGGAAATGGCGCGCGAGAATGCCGTCCTCGACATAGCCGTTGCCGCCGAGGCATTCCATCGCCTCATACAGGAACGGCGGCGCGCTCTTGCACACCCAGTATTTGATCGCCGGTGTCAGCAGCCGCACGTAGTTCGCCTCCCGCGGCGACAGAGGCGCACGGTCGAACGCCTGACACAGCCGCATCACCAGCGCCACCGTCGCCTCGACATGGAGAGCCATGTCGGCGAGCACCGCCTGCATCAGCGGCTGGTCGGCGAGATGCTTCTGGAACACGCTGCGGTGGCGCGCGTGATGCAGCCCGTGCGCCAGCCCCGAGCGCATCAGGCCGGCTGACGAGATCGCGCAATCCTGCCGCGTCAGTTGCACCATCTGGATGATGGTGCTGATGCCCCTGCCCTCGTCGCCGACCCGCTCCGCATAGGCGCCGACGAACTCCACCTCCGACGAGGCATTGGAGCGGTTGCCGAGCTTGTCCTTCAAGCGTTGAAACTGGATCGCGTTCACCGAGCCATCCGGCTTGAAGCGCGGCATGAAGAAACAGGTCAGGCCACCTTCGGCCTGCGCCAGCACCAGGAAGGCGTCGCACATCGGCGCCGACATGAACCATTTGTGCCCCGTGATGCGATAGCCATCGGTCATGCGCTCAGCGCGCGTCATGTTGGCGCGCACGTCGGTCCCGCCCTGCTTCTCGGTCATGCCCATGCCGAGCGTCATGCCGCGCTTCTGCCACCACGGCGCAAACGCCGGATCGTAGTCATCAGTCGCGATGATCGGCATCGCTCTAGCCAGCAGATCGGGCTGGGCGGCCAGCGCCGCCACCGAGGCGCGCGTCATCGTGATCGGACACAAATGGCCGCTCTCGACCTGCGAGGCGATGTAGAACTTCGCGGCGCGCACCACTTCCGAGCAGCCGCCGACGGGCCGGCCTTCTGCCGTCCATGTCGAATTGTGCAGGCCGGCCGCGGCCGAGCGCGACATCATCGCATGGTAGGCCGGATGGAATTCGACGACGTCTCGCCGAAAGCCCTTGGCGTCGAAGCTGCGCAGCTTCGGCGTGTTCTCGTTGGCGAGCCGGCCCTGCTCGGCCATCTCGGCCGAGCCCCACAGCGCACCGAACGCAGACAGCTCCTGCTCGGCGCCAGCACCGCCATTGGCCTTCACCGCGTCGACCAGCGGCTGGTCTGCCGTGAACAGGTTGACGTCCTCGAATGGCGGCGACTGGTTGAAGACCTCATGGGTCGCGAAGGAAGACTGCGTCATGGCCGTGCCCTGCTACAGATCGATCATCGGCGCGGCCGAATGGGAAAAACATAAGTGGTCGCGCCAGCGCCCGGCAGCGAAAAGTGCCACCACTCCTTCGCATAGTTCACAAAACCTTGCCGCGCCATGGCCGAGAGCAGCTCATCGCGCCAGCGCCGCTGCTCGGGCGTCAATCCTTGCGCGGCGGTATGCGCCTTGGGATCTAGACAGTCGTAGCCGGTTCCCATGTCGACGCTGCCCTCGGGCGCGCGTAGCGCTGCGGGCGCGGTGCAGTCGGCATAGTCCTTGGCCGGATCGAACACCGCCGAATTGTCCGCCGCGAGCTCGACCAGCGTGAGATCGAGCGCGGCACCGGTCGAATGGCTCGAACGCACGGCGATATAGCCGAGACGAAACAGGTCCTGCTTGGCAATGCGCGGAGTGTAACGGCGACCGGCCGTGGTCTCGACGCCGTCCTGCGACCAGGCCAGCATCTCCGCCACGGCACGCACCGGCCGGTAGCAGTCGAGCATCTTCAGCGACAGGCCGCGCGGCCGCAGCTCGGCTTGGATGGCCTGCAGCCGCCGCGCCATGTCACGCGTCACGACGCATTCGGCCGCCTCGTAGCCCGGCAAAGGGCGGCCGACGAAATTGTTGCTGCCGGCATAACGGATGTCCTGGAGGATCGTCGGGTCGATGTCGCGGAGATAGACGAAATCGAACGGCAACGCGGCCGCACAGGCCGGCACGATCGCCGCCAGCAGGATCAGGGCATATCGGAGCGGACCTCCTCCGGCGATGGCCCGCCAGCCCATGGTTTGGAGCCCCCTGAGAGGCTCGAAAGACGGAACGGGGGATAACTCGGAACCCCGGCTTTCGGCCTTGCCCCCTGCGGAAACCGCGCCTATAGCTCTGGCTTTAATGGCAACCTCTCCGAAATCGACTTTCGTCCTCGGGCACCGGCATTTGCTGGGAATCGAGGGCCTTTCCGCCCACGACATCACCGGTCTCCTCGATCTGTCCGAGGAATATGTCGAACTGAATCGTCAGGTCGACAAGAAGCGCACCGTGCTGCGCGGCCGGACCCAGGTCAACCTGTTCTTCGAGGCGTCGACGCGGACCCAGTCCTCGTTCGAGATCGCGGGCAAGCGGCTCGGCGCCGACGTCATGAACATGTCGGTGTCGTCCTCGTCCATGCGCAAGGGCGAGACCCTGATGGACACCGCGGTCACGCTGAACGCGATGCACCCGGACATCCTGGTGGTCCGCCACCATGCGTCCGGCGCGGTCGAGCTGCTCGCGCGCAAGGTTGACGGCTCCGTGATCAATGCCGGCGACGGCGCGCATGAGCATCCGACCCAGGCGCTGCTCGATGCTCTGACGATCCGCCGCAACAAGGGCCGCATCGAGGGGCTGGTGATCGCGATCTGCGGCGACGTGCTGCATTCGCGCGTCGCGCGCTCCAACATCCTGCTGCTGAATACGATGGGCGCCCGCGTCCGCGTCGTCGCGCCCTCCACGCTGCTGCCGCCCGGTATCGAGCGGATGGGCGTCGAGGTCGCGCGCGACATGCGCGAGGGCCTCAACGGCGCCGACATCGTCATGATGCTGCGGCTGCAGCGCGAGCGCATGAACGGCTCGTTCGTGCCGTCGTCGTCGGAATATTTCCAGTATTTCGGGCTCGATCAGAAGAAGCTCGCTTACGCCAAGCCAGACGCGCTGGTCATGCATCCGGGACCGATGAACCGCGGCGTCGAGATCGAGTCCATCGTTGCCGATGGCGCACAATCGCTGATCCGGGAACAGGTCGAAATGGGGGTTGCCGTGCGCATGGCCGTGCTCGAAGCACTGGCCCGCAACCTGCCCAACGCGTGATACAGAAGTCGGGACAAAACGCCATGCTGACCGACCGCCGCCCGATCCTGCTCGCCAATGCGCGCGTCATCGACCCCTCCCGCGACTTCGACGGCCCCGGCGACGTGCTGATCGCCGACGGCGTCATCCGCGACCTCAAGCGCGGCATCGGCGCAGCCGGCGTGCCCGAGGGCACTGACGTCGTCAACTGCGCCGGCAAGATCGTGGCCCCCGGCCTGATCGACATGTGCGCCTTCGTCGGCGAGCCGGGTCTGGGCCATCGCGAGACCTTCGCCAGCGCCAGCCAGGCGGCCGCGACCGGCGGCATCACCACCATCATCTGCCAGCCCGGCACCGAGCCGGTCATCGACAACTCGGCGACCGTCGACTTCGTGCTGCGCCGCGCGCGCGACACCGCCATCGTCAACATCCAGCCGATGGCGGCATTGACCAAGGGCCTGCGCGGCGAGGAGATGACCGAGATCGGGCTGCTGCGCGCTGCCGGCGCGGTCGCCTTCTCCAATGGCCATACCAGCGTGATGAACGCGCAGGTGATGCGCCGCACGCTGACCTACGCGCGGGATTTCGACGCCCTGATCGTGCATCACACCGAGGATCCCAATCTCGTCGGCGAAGGCGTCATGAACGAAGGCGAGTTTGCCTCTCGGCTCGGCCTCTACGGCATTCCGCCCGCAGCGGAAGCCGTCGTGCTCGAACGCGACATGCGCCTGGTGGCGCTCAGCAAGGGACGCTATCACGCGGCAGCGCTGAGCTCGATCGACTCGCTCGACATCCTCAGGCGGGCCCGCGAGGCAGGCCTCACGGTGAGCGCGTCGGTCTCGATCAACCACGTCACCCTGAACGAGAACGACATCGGCCCCTACCGCACCTTCCTGAAACTGACGCCGCCGCTGCGCACCGAGGTCGACCGCCGCGCGCTGGTCGAGGCGCTGGCCTCGGGCCTGATCGACGTCATCATGTCGGACCACACGCCGCAGGACGTCGAGGTCAAGCGGCTGCCGTTCGCGGAGGCTGCGAGCGGCGCGGTCGGCCTTGAGACCATGCTGCCGGCGGCGCTGCGGCTCGTACACAATGGCGAGCTGAGCTGGACGACCCTGATCCGCGCGATGTCGACCCGGCCCGCCGAGCTGCTCGGCCTGCCCGGCGGCACCTTGCGGGCGGGCGCGCCGGCCGACGTCATCGTGATCGATCCCGACGTGCCCTGGATCCTCGATCCGGCCGACCTCAAATCGCTGTGCAAGAACACGCCGTTCGACGAAGCCCGCTTCACCGGCCGCGTGGTCCGCACCATCGTCGGCGGCCGCACCGTGTTCGAACATGTCTGACGCAAGGCCAAGCTCGGAAGGAGTGGTGTGATGGGTTCCGAAGCCTTCCTGCCCCTCGCTCTCATCATCGGCTATCTCCTGGGGTCCATCCCGTTCGGCCTGATCCTGACCAGGCTGGCCGGCACGCAGGATCTGCGCAGCATCGGCTCCGGCAATATCGGCGCCACCAACGTGCTGCGCACCGGACGCAAGGGGCTCGCGGCAGCAACCCTGCTCGGCGACGCGCTGAAGGGCACGGCCGCAGTCATCATCTCCGGCTATCTCGGCGGCCCGAATGCCGCGATGATCGCGGGCCTCGGCGCCTTCCTCGGCCACTTGTTCCCGGTGTGGCTGAAGTTCCGCGGCGGCAAGGGCGTGGCGGTCTACATCGGTATTCTGATTGGCCTGTTCTGGCCCGGCGCCATCTTCTTCTGCCTGGTGTGGCTCACCACCGCGTTCGCGCTCCGCTACTCATCGCTCGCGGCACTCGTCGCCAGCGTGCTGACGCCGATCGTGCTGTGGGCTTTCGGTCACACCGCGCTGGCCGCCTTGTTCACCTTGCTCACACTGTTGCTCGTTTACATGCATCGCGAAAACATCAAGCGATTGCAGTCGGGCACCGAGAGCAAGATCGGGGCGAAGAAGTAATCACTCCGGACAAATACGGAAAACCTGTGTTGCGCCCTGATTTCACAGCGGCTGCGCAGCAACACCGGCGATTCATCAGCTAATAAGTTAACGCGGGACTCTGGCGTGAATCATGATTGCCTGTCATGATTCCTGCATGTGGTTACGCAAGACCAATTCCAGCGGTTCGTCGGCCACGCACGATGACCGTACTGATCAGGCTCCGGCGCAGCAGAAGGCGGCCCCGGCCCGATCGAACGCCAGCCTGCTGCTCTCGGCCGCCGAGATCTGGTCGACCGGCATCACGGCCGCTACAGACCCGGCGCCCACGCCTGAGGCGATCGCGCCCGCTGCGCCGATCATGCCGAACGTGGCACCATCCACCGAAGCATCCGAACCGCACCCTGCGCCGGAACGAGCCGATGTCGCGCCGGCCGTTACCGAGATGATCATGACGGCCACGAGCGCGCCCGTGATCAGCGACACCAAAGCTGCAGAGACGCCCGAGCGAACGCTTGCGGAGACGATCGCAACGGTCACGCTGCCGCCACCACCCCGGACGTGGCCGCCGCGCAAGCTGTCGCTGGCCCTGCAGGGCGGCGGAACGTTCTCGGCCTTCACCTGGGGCGTGCTGGATCGCCTGCTCGAGGAGCCCGGTTGCGATTTCGACACCATCAGCGGCGCCAGCGCCGGCGCGGTCAACGCCGCGCTGCTCGCGAGCGGGCTCGCCAAGGGCGGCCGCGACGAAGCCCGCAACCGGCTCGCTTTGTTCTGGACCCGGCTGATGGAGGAGGCGTCGTTCCGATCGCTGTTGGTGATCGGCGCGTACTCGCCGGCGAGCAGCTCGGTGTCGTTCGGTGCGGGGCTGCGCGGCGGACGCGCCGACCCGCTCGATCTCGACCCGCTCCGCGACATCCTCCTTGAGACGATCGATTTCGACGCCGTGCAGGGCCCGGCCGCGCCCCGCCTGCTGATCGCGGCGACCCGGGCCCGTGACGGCCTGCCGCAGATCTTCCGCAATGCCGGCATCACGCCGGATGCGCTGCTCGCCTCCACCTGTCCCGCGCAACTGCACGCCGCTGTCGACATCGAGGGCGAGGCGTATTGGGACGGCAGTTACCTCACCAATCCGCCGCTGATCCAGATCGCGCATGAGTCCAGCGCCGCCGACCTGCTGGTCGTTCAGGTCACGCCCGCGCGCGACGGCAATGTCCCGATGACCTCGGCCGCGATCGATCGCCGTCTCGACCAGATCGCCGGCAATGCGGTCCTGAACGCCGAGCTCGCGGCGCTCGAATGGGCACGCAGCGACGGCCTGCATCCGCCGCGCGTTCATCGGCTTGCCGCCGAGGACGAGATCGAGGCCCTGGCTCAGCGCGATGCGACCGATCTCGGCAGCAGCTTCATCGAGTTGCTGTACCAGCGCGGACGCGACGCCGCCGAGCGCTGGCTGCGCGAGGCTCCGGTCGGCACCACGCCGGCCATCCAGGGCGATCAGCCGGCGCTGTCGTCTCCGATGTCCGCGTCCGAGAATGTACGCGACGTCGCGCCGGCGTAGCGCGCCCTCTTCCCTGCGTCCTCGGGTTGCTCCATTCTAGTCCCCGGTAAAAGGGGGCTTTGCGTGGATGCCATCAACACGACGATCGAGCTGAGCGACACCGAGCGGCGCGACCGGCTGCGCCTGATCCGGTCCGACAATGTCGGCCCGCGCACCTTCCGCTCGCTGCTCGACCATTTCGGCACCGCGCGCGTAGCGCTCGACCGGCTGCCCGATCTGGCACGCCGCGGCGGCGCGGCCGGAGCCGGCCGGATCTGCACGGTCGGCGAAGCCGAGGCCGAACTCGAAGCCTGCAAACGGCAAGGCGTCGAACTGCGGGCGCCGGACGAGGACGGCTATCCGCCCCGCCTCGCCGCCTGCGAGGATGCGCCTCCGCTGCTCGCGGTGCGCGGCGCCCGCGAGACGTTGATGCGCCCGATGATCGCCATCGTCGGCTCGCGCAACGCTTCCGCCGCCGGACTCAAATTCGCCGGCCAGATCACCCATGAGCTCGGTCAGGCCGGCTTCGTCATCATCTCCGGCCTCGCCCGTGGCATCGATCAGGCCGCCCATCGCGCGAGCCTCGGCAGCGGCACGGTCGCGGTGCTCGCCGGCGGCCACGACCGGATCTATCCGCCGGAGCACGTCGACCTGCTCGGCGCCATCATCAGTGGCAGCGGCGCCGCAATCTCCGAGATGCCGCTCGGACACGAGCCGCGCGCCCGCGACTTTCCCCGCCGCAACCGGCTGATCTCCGGCGCCTCGCTCGGCGTCGTCGTCGTCGAGGCCGCGCATCGCTCGGGCTCGCTGATCACGGCGCGCATGGCCGGCGAACAGGGCCGCGAGGTCTTCGCCGTCCCGGGCTCGCCGCTCGATCCCCGCTGCGCGGGCACCAACGATCTCATCAAGCAGGGCGCCGCGCTCGTCACCGAAGCCGCCGACATCATCCAGGCCGTCGGCCCGATCATGGAGCGGCCGCTGCCCTTTTCGCTGCGCGAGCCGGACGAGGAGTTGTTCGCCCCCGATCCCGAAAGCCACGACCGCGCGCAGATCACAGCCCTGCTCGGCCCGACGCCCGTCTCGATCGACGACCTGATCCGGATCAGCGGTCTGTCACCCGCCGTGCTGCGCATGGTGCTGCTCGAGCTGGAGCTGGCCGGCCGCCTGGAGCGCCACGGCGGCGGGATGGTGTCACTCACCTAGCGCTCAGTCGGCATCCTTGCGTGCGTCGAAGTGCGTTCGTGCCCGCTCGATCTGCTCCTGGTGCTGGATGGCCCAGTGCCCGAGCGCCTGCACGGGCTGCGACAGGCCGCGGCCGAGATCGGTCAATTCATAGTCGACCCGCGGCGGGATGGTCGGAAACACCGTGCGCGTCACCAGCCCGTCGCGTTCGAGGCCGCGCAGCGTCAGGGTCAGCATGCGCTGGGAAATGCCGCCCACGAGGCGCTTGAGCTCGTTGAAGCGCTTCGGCCCGTCCTGCAGCATCATGATGACGAACACGCTCCATTTGTCGCCGACGCGCGCCAGGATCGAGGCGACGCCCCGGCAATCATTGTGCTCCGGCTCCGCCGGCAGGTCAGGATCAGGGCTGTTCGCAGGTGTCATGGCTGTGCCCGAGTTTCAAAAATGTGCGTTCTTGTGGAGTTACAGCACAGTCACTCATAGTGCGCCAGTTACAAACCAATACCAAGGTGACTGACCGATGACCCAACTCCTTCATGTCGACTCCAGCGTGCTCGGCCCCCACTCCGTCAGCCGTCAGGTGTCCGCCGCAATCGTCGCGCGGCTCCGCCAGCTGACGCCGGGCCTCGAGGTCACCTATCGGGATGTCGCCGCAGAACCGCTGTTGCATCTGTCTGGCGCGCATGTCGCGACCATGCGCGGAGGAGCGGCAGCGGATCCAGCCATCGAGGCGGACATCACGTCCGGTCAGGCGGTCCTTGAGGAGTTTCTCCGCGCCGATACCGTCGTGATCGGGGCTCCGATGTACAATTTCTCCATCCCGAGCCAGCTCAAGGCATGGATCGACCGCATCGCGGTCGCGGGCAAGACCTTCAAATATGGCCCGAACGGCCCGGAAGGGCTCGCCGGCGACAAGCGCGTGATCATCGCAATCTCGCGCGGCGGCCGTTATGGCGCGGATACGCCGATGGCCGCCTTCGAACATCTGGAGACCTATTTGCGCGGGGTCTTCAGCTTCATCGGCGTCAAGGATCTCACATTCATCGCGGCCGATGGTGTCCAGATCGGGCCGGAGCAGCGCGAGCAGGCGCTCGCGACGGCGCTTCAGACGGCCGGCGATCTCGCTGCCTGATCGAGACGGTGGCTGCCGCCGGCAGCCACCGTCTCTCACCGTGACGAGACCTCGCCACATGCTGCTCTCTGGCGCCTACCCCCGATAGATCGGCGCACCGGCCGGCGAGCTCGTGGCGCCGCCATCGACGAACAGCTCCTGCCCCTGGATGTGCGCGGCATCGTCCGACGCCAGGAACAGCACGGTGCTGGCGATATTCTCCGGCTCGCCGATATGGCCGAGCGGCGTGGTCGCCGCGATCCTTGCCTCGAACATCTTCTCAGCCTCGGGCGTCGCGACCGCGGCGCCCCAGATCGGCGTCCGGATCGCGCCCGGCGCAACCACGTTGACGCGGATGCCGCGCGGCGACAGCTCCGACGCCAGCACCCGCGCCATCGCGCGCACCCCGGCCTTGCTCGCGGCGTAGGCCGAATAGCCGGGATTGCCCAGCACCGAGATCACGGAGCCATTGAGGATGATCGAGGCGCCGTCCTTGAGATGAGGCAGCGCCGCCTGAACGGTGAAGAACACGCCCGTCAGATTGGTGCGGATCACCTGCTCGAACACCTCGGGCCTGGTTGCTCCGGCCGGGGTCGCGCCGGGGATGCCGGCATTGGCGAACAGGATGTCGAGCTTGCCGAAGCGCTCTGCGGCGCGGGCGGCCGCGGCCTCGGTCGCAGCGATGTCGGTGGCATCGGCCACCAGCGCCAGCGCGTTCGGCCCGAGCTCGCGCGCCGCAGCCTCCAGCCGCCCGGCATCGCGCCCAGTAATCGCGATCCTGGCGCCTTCCGCGACGAAGCGCCGGGCGGTCGCAAGCCCGATGCCGCTACTGCCGCCGGTAATCAGTGCCGTCTTGTTTGCAAGCCTCACGCCCGCCTCCAAATAGTTGCATAATTAAACCGATAGACGACATAGGCCAGTCGGTTTTATAATGCAACCACACAAGGGCGTGACCTGACGCGGGTGCGCCGGAGTACCGGCCGCGCCCCGCGGGCGACAGGACAAGGATGACGTGATGGTCAAGCGCACGAGCCTGGAAGGCGACGCCTGCCCGATCGCGCGGTCGCTAGATGCGATCGGCGACTGGTGGTCGCTGCTGATCATCCGCGATGCCTTTCTCGGCGTGCGCCGCTTCAGCGCATTTCAGCGCAGCCTCGGCATGGCGAAGAACATCCTTACGGTGCGACTGCGGGCGCTGGTCGATCGTGGCATCCTGACCACCGAGCCGGCCGCGGATGGCAGCTCCTATCGCGACTACGTGCTGACGCCGAAAGGCCGCGGCCTGTTTCCGATCCTGGTCGCACTGCGACAGTGGAGCGAGGAATTCGACGAGCACCCGGACGAGATCGCCACCGCGCTCGTCGACCGCGCGAACCGCAGGCCGGTTCGCAAGCTGCTGCTGACTGCGGAGGACGGCCGGACGCTGGCGCCGGAGGAAACCGCTCTCGCCCCGCGCTGAGCGCGGCCGGCCGTCAGCAGAGCCTGTGGCGGCTGCGCAGCCTGAGATGCTCCTCGGCCTCCAGGTTCGCCATGCGCAGCAGGTAGTCGAGCATGTCGAGGTGATGACGCTGCGCCAGATGCGACAGGCTGGCCGTCACCTCGGCGATCAGCGCCGCCGCGGCGTCGGGATCCTCCACCGTCACCTCGACGTCCGGGTCGCTTTTGTCCACTGCCTTGGCCAACAACCGTCACCCAGCATAAGGAATTTGACGAAAAACAACCTCAAAAGAGCACGATTCTCATCGTGCTCCGTACAACCTGATAGGTACTTCGCCGGTCGAACGCAATCGCCTTTCAACATCCCTCGATTTGACAGGAACCCCCTCACCACCCATGTTCGGGTCAACGCAGCCGGCGCGAATCCCGCGAAGCCAGCTTCAATCCTTCCACTAAGCCATTGGAAATACATGAATATCGTCATCGTGGAGTCGCCTGCCAAGGCCAAGACGATCAATAAGTATCTGGGCTCCTCCTACGAGGTTCTGGCCTCTTTCGGTCATGTCCGCGACCTTCCGGCCAAGAACGGTTCCGTCGATCCGGACGAGAATTTCCGCATGATCTGGGAGATCGATCCCAAGGCGGCCGGCCGACTCAACGATATCGCCAAATCGCTGAAGGGCGCTGACCGGCTGATTCTCGCCACCGACCCTGATCGCGAGGGCGAAGCGATTTCCTGGCATGTGCTGGAGGTGTTGAAGGAGAAGCGTGCGCTCAAGGATCAGAAGATCGAGCGCGTCGTCTTCAACGCCATCACCAAGCAGGCCGTCTCGGAGGCGATGAAGCATCCGCGCCAGATCGACGGCGCGCTGGTCGACGCCTACATGGCGCGCCGCGCACTCGATTACCTCGTGGGCTTCACTCTCTCTCCCGTGCTGTGGCGCAAGCTGCCGGGCGCCCGCTCGGCCGGGCGCGTGCAGTCGGTCGCGCTGCGCCTCGTCTGCGATCGCGAGCTCGAGATCGAGAAGTTCGTCCCGCGCGAATACTGGTCGCTGATCGCGACCTTGGCGACGCCGCGCGGTGACAGCTTCGAGGCGCGCCTCGTCGGCGCCGACGGCAAGAAGATCCAGCGGCTCGACATCGGCACCGGCGCCGAAGCCGAGGATTTCAAGAACGCGCTCAACGCGGCGAGCTACACGGTCGCGACCGTCGACGCCAAGCCCGCGCGGCGCAACCCGCAGGCCCCCTTCACCACCTCGACCCTGCAGCAGGAGGCGAGCCGCAAGCTCGGCTTCGCGCCGGCGCACACGATGCGCATCGCGCAGCGTCTCTATGAGGGCATCGACATCGGCGGCGAGACCACCGGTCTCATCACCTATATGCGAACCGACGGCGTGCAGATCGACGGTTCGGCGATCACCCAGGCCCGCAAGGTGATCGGCGAGATCTACGGCAACAAATATGTGCCGGAGAGCCCGCGCCAGTACCAGGCCAAGGCCAAGAACGCCCAGGAAGCGCATGAAGCGATCCGCCCGACCGACCTGTCGCGCAAGCCGGCCGATCTACGCAAGCGGCTCGATGACGACCAGGCCAAGCTCTATGAGCTGATCTGGACCCGTACGATCGCGAGCCAGATGGAATCCGCCGAGCTGGAGCGCACCACCGTCGACATCATCGCCAAGGCGGGCGCCCGCACCCTGGAGCTGCGCGCGACGGGCCAGGTCATCAAGTTCGACGGCTTCCTCGCCCTCTATCAGGAAGGCCGCGACGACGAGGAGGACGAGGACGGCCGCCGCCTGCCGCAGATGAGCCCAGGCGAGCCGCTGAAGCGTCAGAATCTCGCGGTCACCCAGCATTTCACCGAGCCGCCGCCGCGCTTCTCCGAGGCCTCGCTGGTCAAGCGCATGGAGGAGCTCGGCATCGGCCGACCCTCGACCTATGCCTCGATCCTGCAGGTGCTGAAGGACCGCGGCTATGTGAAGCTCGAGAAGAAGCGGCTGCACGGCGAGGACAAGGGCCGCGTCGTCGTCGCGTTCCTGGAGAACTTCTTCCGCCGCTACGTCGAGTATGATTTCACGGCGGATCTCGAGGAGCAGCTCGACCGCATCTCCAACAACGAGATCGCCTGGCAGCAGGTCCTGAAGGATTTCTGGACCGGCTTCATCGGCGCCGTCGACGACATCAAGGACCTGCGCGTGGCGCAGGTGCTCGACGCGCTCGACGAGATGCTCGGGCCCCACATCTATCCGCCGCGCGACGATGGTGGCGATGTCCGGCAGTGCCCGACCTGCGGCACCGGACGGCTCAACCTCAAGGCCGGCAAGTTCGGCGCCTTCGTCGGCTGCTCGAACTATCCGGAATGCCGCTACACCCGCCCGCTCGCCGCCGACAGCGAGGCGACGGCCGATCGCGTGCTCGGCCAGGATCCGGACAGCGGCCTCGACGTCGTCGTCAAGGCCGGCCGCTTCGGCCCCTACATCCAGCTCGGCGAGCAGAAGGATTACGCCGAGGGCGAAAAGCCCAGGCGCGCCGGCATCCCGAAAGGGACGTCGCCCGCGAGCCTCGAACTCGACTACGCGCTGAAGCTGCTGTCGCTGCCACGTGAGGTGGGCATCCATCCGGAGACGGGTCTGCCGATCATCGCCAATCTCGGCCGCTTCGGGCCGTTCGTGAAGCACGACAAGACCTATGCGAGCTTGGAGGCGGGCGACGAGGTGTTCGACATCGGCCTCAACCGCGCCGTCACCCTGATCGCCGAGAAGATCGCCAAGGGACCGAGCAAGCGCTTCGGCGCCGATCCCGGCAAGGCGCTCGGCGACCATCCGTCGCTCGGCCCCGTCGCCGTCAAGGCCGGCCGCTACGGCGCCTATGTCACCGCCGGCGGCGTCAACGCCACCATTCCCGGCGACAAGGAGAAGGACACGATCACGCTGGCGGAGGCGATTGCGCTGCTCGACGAGCGCGCCGCCAAGGGCGGCGGCAAGAAGACCAAGGGCAAGGCTGCGAAGCCGGCCAAGGCTGCCAGCAAGGCCAAGCCGAAGACCGGCGGTGACGACGACACGCCGAAGCCGGCGAAAAAGGCCGTGGCGAAGAAGGCGGCCGCCAAACCGAAATCAGACTCCACCAGCAAGGC
This sequence comes from Bradyrhizobium sp. SZCCHNR1051, assembly GCF_032489615.1. Classification (NCBI taxonomy): domain Bacteria; kingdom Pseudomonadati; phylum Pseudomonadota; class Alphaproteobacteria; order Hyphomicrobiales; family Nitrobacteraceae; genus Bradyrhizobium; species Bradyrhizobium sp. SZCCHNR1051. The sequence goes on from NZ_JAUEYJ010000022.1 coordinate 77,292, forward strand.
GCGTGCGCCCGTCGCCAAGGCCGCCAAGACCTCGGCCAAGCCTGCGACCAAGGCGACGCCCAAGAAAAGCGCCGGCAAGGCCCGCGGATGAGAAAATGACCCAAAAGCGCGACATCGGCTTCCCTTCGCGGGAGGCCATCGTCGCCTTCATCCGCGCCAATCCGGGCAAGGTTGGCACCAAGGACATCGCCCGCGCATTCGGCCTGAAGAACGCCGATCGCGTCGCGCTCAAGCAGTTGCTGCGCGAGCTCGTCGCCGACGGCACGGTGAAGAAGAGCGGCCGCAAGAAGGTCGTCGAGACCGCGACACTGCCGGCCACGCTGGTCGCCGACATCACCGGGCGCGACAGCGACGGCGAATTGATCGCCAAGCCGGCCGAATGGGACGAGGCCGAACAGTCCGAGCCGCCGCGCATCCGCATCCACACGCCGCGTCATGCCGGGCCGGGCTCGGCCGCCGGCGTCGGTGACCGGGCGCTGCTGCGGGTCGAGCCGATCAAGGATGCCGAAGGCGTGGCCTATCGCGGCCGCGTACTCAAGGTGCTCGATCAGGCGCGGCCGCGCGTGCTCGGCATTTTCCGCAGCAATCCCGGCGGCGGCGGCCGCCTCATTCCGGTCGACAAGAAGCAGGCCGGCCGCGAGCTCTCCATCGCGCCCGCCGACACCAAGGACGCCAAGGACGGCGATCTCATCAGCGTCGACCTTCTGCGTGGCCGTGGCTATGGCCTGCCCGCAGGACGCGTGAAGGAGCGCTACGGCTCGGTCGCCACCGAGAAGGCGATCAGCCTGATCGCGATCCATGCCCACGAGATCCCGATGGACTTCTCGGCCGCGGCGGTGGCCGAAGCCGAAGCCGCGCTGCCCGCGACCTTGAAGGGCCGGGAGGACTGGCGCGAGCTGCCGCTGGTCACGATCGATCCGCCCGATGCCAAGGACCACGACGACGCCGTTCATGCCGCGCCCGACCCCGATCCGAACAATGTCGGCGGCTTCATTGTCCACGTCGCCATCGCCGACGTTGCCTACTACGTGCGGCCGGGCTCGGCGCTCGATCGCGACGCGCTGATCCGCGGCAACTCGGTCTACTTCCCCGACCGCGTGGTGCCCATGCTGCCGGAGCGCATCTCCAACAATCTGTGCTCGCTGGTGCCGGGCGAGGCGCGCGGCGCGCTCGCCGTGCGCATGGTGATCGGCGCCGACGGCCGCAAGCGGTCGCACTCGTTCCACCGCGTGCTGATGCGCTCGGCCGCGAAGCTTTCCTATGCGCAGGCGCAGGCCGCGATCGATGGCAAGCCGGACGACGTCACCGGTCCCCTGCTCGAGCCGATCCTCACGCCGCTTTATGCGGCCTATGAGGTCGCCAAGCGCGGCCGCGACGCGCGCGATCCGCTCGACCTCGACATCCCCGAGCGCAAGATCCTGCTCAAGACCGACGGCACCGTCGATCGCGTCGTCGTGCCGGAGCGCCTCGACGCCCACAGGCTGATCGAGGAGTTCATGATCTCGGCCAACGTCGCCGCGGCCGAACTGCTGGAGAAGAAGGCGCTGCCCCTGATCTACCGCGTGCATGACGAGCCGACGGTGGAGAAGATCCATGCGCTGCAGGAGTTCCTGAAGACCCTCGACGTGCCCTTCGCCAAGAGCGGCGCGCTCAGGCCGTCGCTGTTTAACCGCGTGCTGACCCTGGTCGCCGGCCAGGACTACGAGCATCTCGTCAACGAGGTCGTGCTGCGCTCGCAGGCGCAGGCGGAATATTCGACCGACAATTACGGGCATTTCGGGCTGAACCTGCGCCGCTACGCCCACTTCACCTCGCCCATTCGCCGCTATGCCGACCTCGTCGTGCATCGCGGCCTGCTGCGCGCGCTGGGCCTCGGCGACGGCGCCCTGCCCGACAGCGAGACGCCGGATCATCTCGCCGAGGTCGCGGCGCAGATCTCGGTCACCGAGCGGCGCGCGATGAAGGCCGAGCGCGAGACCGCCGACCGGCTGATCGCCCATCACTTGGCCGACCGCATCGGCGCTACCTTCCAGGGCCGCATCTCCGGCGTCACCCGCGCGGGCCTGTTCATCAAGCTCGACGAGACCGGCGCCGACGGCCTGGTTCCGATCAGGACCCTCGGCACGGAATATTTCGACTATGACGAGACGCGGCACGCGCTGATCGGCCAGCGCAGCGGTGCCATGCACCGGCTGGGTGACGTCGTCGACGTGCGTCTGGTAGAAGCTCAGCCGGTGGCCGGCGCGCTGCGCTTCGAGCTCCTGACCCAGGCGGATGTCCTCGTTTCGCGGCATGGCCGCCGCGACCGGTCGAAGAGCAAGACGACCGTCAAGGCGAAGAGCAAGGCGACCAAGCGGGCCAAATCCGAGGCTCGTCCGAAGCACGAAGAAAAAAGCCGCAAGAAAAGCCAAAAGGCAGGGGCAAAACGCAAGCCCGGCACATCGAAGAAAGGCAGATCATGGACGCCATGAGTTCAACGCCCCACGCAATGCCGCAAACCTGGACACGTGACACCGGCCTCGCCGAGAAGCGCGACGTCTGGACCGCGATGAAGCGCGGCCTGCGCTGCCGCTGCCCGCGCTGCGGTGAGGGCAAGCTGTTCCGCGCCTTCCTGAAAGTCGCCGACAACTGCGACCGCTGCGGCCAGGATTTTTCCGGCCATCGCGCCGACGATCTTCCCGCCTATCTCGTGATCGTCATCGTCGGCCACATCATCGTGCCGCTGGTGCTCTCGATCGAGACCAACTACGCGCCGCCGGTGGCGCTGCAACTCGCGATCTATCTGCCGGTGACCTTGGTCGCCGCGCTTGCCTTGATTCAGCCGGTCAAGGGCGCCGTCGTCGGGCTGCAATGGGCGTTCCGCATGCACGGCTTCGACGACAATCCGGTGGAGGGCATTCCACCGGTGTGAGCATTCGACCGATCGACGAGCAAGAAAAAGGCGGGGAGGACATGAGCGGGACGGCACAGGCGACCGGCGCGCCGGCGGGTAAGCCCGCCGAGAAGGAAGCGGATCACCATCCCTACACCAAGCCAAGGGATGCGGCGACGCTGATCCTGGTCGATCGCAGCAGCACTGTGCCGAAGGTGCTGGTCGGCAAACGCCACGACAAGGTCGTGTTCATGCCGGGCAAGTTCGTCTTCCCCGGCGGCCGCGTCGACAAGACGGATCACCGCATCCCGGTCGCAGCGCCCATGCCGGCCGAGCTCGAAGCCAATCTGTTCAAGGGCAAGCCACAGACGACGGCGTCGCGCGCGAAGTCGCTGGCCGTCGCCGCGATCCGCGAGGCCTGCGAGGAAACCGGTCTCTGCCTGGGACGCAGGGTCGACGGCCCCGCACCGAAGCTTGAAGGTCCTTGGGCGCCATTCGCGCAGGCCGGCCTCCTGCCCGATCCCTCCGGCCTGTTCCTGATCGCCCGCGCCATCACCCCGCCCGGCCGCATCAAACGCTTCGACACCCGCTTCTTCACCGCGGATGCCTCAGCCATCACCCACCGCGTCGACGGCGTGATCCACGCCGATGCCGAGCTGGTCGAGCTGGTCTGGGTCGAGCTCGGCTCCAAGCCGCTCGCCGATCTGCACCCGATGACCAGGAACGTTCTCCACGAGCTCGACCGCCGCCTCGCCACCGGCCCGCTCCGCCACGACGCGCCGGTGCCGTTCTTCCATTTCTATGGCGGCAAGATGCAGAAGGACGTGCTGGGCGGTTGAGGCAATCCTCGGTATAGCGCCGCTACGATGCTCGGTCGTGAATGATCGCGGTCACCTCGATCTCGACGCGAGCCGCCTCAGGCGTGAGGCCTGCGACCTTCACGAGCGTGCTCGCGGGCCGAACCACCCCGAACGCTTCGCTATGCGCAAGGGCCACCGCATCGGTATCCGCCATGTCGGTCAAGTACACGACCGTACGCACCACGTGACGGAGCTCCGCTCCCGCCTTCTGCAGCGCTTCGGCGATAAGGCCGATTACGCTTTGCGCCTGTGCATAGACGTCGCGATCCAAATCAGGACCGCGCGCAGTCGTTCCGGAGACGAAGATTTGCTCGCCAACGCGGACCGCGCGCGCATAGCCATAGACGTCCTCGAACGGATAGCCTGAGGAAATGTTCAGCCGGTCTGACACGCCGATGGCTCCCTTGTGAATGAGTGCGAAAGGCACTGTTGCCGTTCGTCCCTGCCAGAGGGGCAGGATACTCGGTGGATGCTGGTCGCGGCGAGTGGGCGGTCCACCCCCACAACAAAGTGTAGTCCCAGCGAACGCCGGGACCCATACCGCGGAATCTTTCGATCGGCCCGGATGGTCGAGACTGTGCCTCACATTCCCTTCACGGAGTATGGATCCCGGCGTTCGCCGGGATGACACCGTTGTTTGGATCGCTTGCTCGGCACGTCATTGGAATGAGCGTGCTACGTCCGCCACCAAAAACGAAATCGTGTTCTGCCGCCGATTGCTGACACGCATGGGCCGAGTTCCTATCTGCCCAAGACAGCAACCATCCGCGGACGACCCTTCATGGCCCCACGTCAACTCAAGCTCGGCGCTTTCATGCGCCCGGTCTCCATCCACACCGGCGCGTGGCGCTATCCCGGCGCCTGGCCGGACGCCAATTTCAACTTCGCGCATCTGAAGCAGCTGATCCGCAAGCTCGAGGCCGGCAAGTTCGACGCCTTCTTCATGGCCGATCACCTGGCCGTGCTGAACATGCCGATCAATGCGCTGAAGCGCAGCCACACCGTGACCTCATTCGAGCCGTTCACGCTGCTCTCGGCGCTGTCGGCCGTCACCGAGCATATCGGGCTGATCGCGACGGGATCCACCACCTTCGACGAGCCCTATCACGTCGCCCGCCGCTTCGCTTCGCTCGATCACATCTCCGGCGGCCGCGCCGGATGGAATATCGTCACGACGTCCAATCCGGACGCCGCGCTGAATTTCGGCCTCGACGATCACATGGAGCACGCCGAGCGCTACAAGCGCGCCCGCGAGTTCTACGACGTCGTCACCGGCCTGTGGGACTCGTTCGCCGACGATGCCTTCGTGCGCGACGTCGAGCAGGGTCTGTTCTTCGAACCCGACAAGATGCATGTGCTCGATCACAAGGGCAAATATCTGAAAGTCCGCGGCCCGCTGAACATCGCCCGTCCCGTGCAGGGCTGGCCCGTCATCGTGCAGGCGGGCGCCTCGGAGGATGGCAAGCAGCTCGCGGCCGAGACGGCGGAGGCCGTGTTCACCGGCGGCGGCAGCCTCGCCGACGGACAAAAGCTCTATGCCGACATCAAGGGCCGCATGGAAAAAGTCAGCCGCGATCCGGAGCATCTGAAGATCCTGCCCGGCGCCTTCGTCGTGGTCGGCGACAGCGTCGACGAGGCCAGGGAGAAGCGCGCTCTGCTCGACAGCAAGGTGCATTACGACAGCGCCATCGCCTCGCTCTCGGTCATCCTCGGCACCGACGCCTCCGGCTTCGATCCCGACGGCCCGCTGCCTGATATCCCCGAGACCAACGCCTCCAAGAGCGGCCGCCAGCGCCTGGTCGATGTCGCCGCGCGCGACAAGCTCACGGTGCGGCAACTGGCGCTGCGGGTCGGCGGCTATGGCGGTCTGTCCTTCGTCGGCACCGCCACGACGATCGCCGACCAGATGCAGGAGTGGCTGGAAAGCCGTGGGTCGGACGGTTTCAACATCATGTTCCCGTTCCTGCCGGCCGGGCTCGACGACTTCGTCGACAAGGTGATTCCCGAGCTGCAGCGCCGCGGGATCTTCCGGACGGCGTATGAGGGGCCGACCTTGCGGGACAATCTCGGCCTGCCCCGACCGAAAAACCGCTTCTTCACGGCCTAGGGACCCCAGATTCTGGCCCTCAAACCTTGACTTTGGGGGCTGGCTGGGTAGGTTGCCGGCCAACGGCGCCCCCTCTTTGGCCGGTGCCCACCCCGATCCCGATTCCAGAGGTTCAAGACATGGCCAAAGCGGTCACCATCAAGGTCAAGCTCGTGTCGACCGCCGACACCGGCTTCTATTACGTTGCCAAGAAGAACTCGCGCACCATGACCGACAAGATGGTCAAGAAGAAGTATGACCCGGTTGCGCGCAAGCACGTCGAATTCCGCGAAGCCAAGATCAAGTAAGATCGCGGTCTGCTGCGACTTCAACGGGGCCGTTTCGGCCCCGTTTTTTATTGCACGCGATGCAGCCACTGGATGCGGCCGGAGCCGTCCCGCATCGGATCGGTCCACTCGCCGCGGTCGAATCTCCGTTCCCGACTTAAGGAGCCATCAACCAAACCTGTGCGATTTTGGGGTAGCGACGCACCCGCGAGTCTCGCAGCGTCTCCCTCCTTATCTTACCGGCAGACCAGCGATGACCGATCTTCAGACTTTGCAATCCCGTCTCGATTTTATCGGCATCGACAATGCGACCAGAGAGGCGCTGCGGGAGCTGCGGCCGCTGATCGGCAAGGTGCTGCCTGGGCTGCTGGAGCAGTTCTACGCCCATGTCGGCAAGTACCCGCATCTCGCCAAGATGTTCTCCACCCCGGCCGCCATGCGGCACGCCAAGCAGGCCCAGCACGATCATTGGATGTCGCTGGCGACCGCGAAGTTCGACGATGCCTATGTGAAGTCGGTGACCCGGATCGGGATGGCCCACAACCGGATGGGGCTGGAGCCGCGCTGGTACATCGCCGGCTATTCGCTGATCGTCACCGGGCTGCAGAAGGCGATCGAGACGGAGATCGCGGACGGCTGGTTCGGGGGCCAGTCGGCGCGCGAGAAGAAGGCCGCACTGCAGGCTGCGATCACCAAGGCGGCGATGATCGACATGGATCTCGCCATCTCGGTCTATCTCGATGCGGCCAAGACGGAGCAGCACGTCGCGATGCAGCGCATGGCCGATGAGTTCGAAGCCACCGTCGGCCAGATCATCAACAAGGTTCATGCCGACGCGCGCACGCTCGAGGTCTCGGCCAACACGCTGACCAAGACCGCCGAGCAGACCCAGCAGCTGTCGTCCAGCGCCGCTTCCGCCTCGGGCCAGGTCTCGACCAACGTGCAATCGGTCGCCTCGGCCGCGGAGGAAATGACCTCCTCGGTCCATGAGATCGGCCGCCAGGTCAGGGAATCGACCACCATCGCCAAGGAGGCCGTGCGCCAGATCGAGCAGACGGACGTCGGCATCAGCGAGCTGTCGCGCACCGCCGAGCGTATCGGCGACGTGCTCAAGCTGATCACCTCGATCGCCGCCCAGACCAACCTGCTGGCGCTGAACGCCACCATCGAGGCGGCGCGCGCCGGCGACGCCGGCCGCGGCTTCGCGGTGGTTGCCTCCGAGGTCAAGGCGCTGGCGTCGCAGACCGCCAAGGCCACCGAGGAGATCGGCCAGCAGATCGAAGGCATCCAGAACGCGACACAGTCCTCGGTCGCCTCGATCAAGCAGATCGGCGGCACCATCCAGCAGATCTCGGAGATCGCCGCCGGCATCGCCGCCGCCGTCGAGCAGCAGGGCACGGCGACGGGGCAGATCTCGCGCAACGTCCAGGAGGTCGCCGGCGGCACCGCGCGCGTCGCCGGCAACATCGACGACGTCAGCAAGGGGGCCAGTGCCACCGGCACCGCCTCCTCCCAGGTGCTGTCCTCCGCGCACTCGCTGTCGCGGGAGAGCGATCACCTCAAGGACGAGCTGGACAAGTTCCTGCGCAAGGTCCGCGCGGCGTAGCCGTGTTCAGCTGAAGCGTCGAGCGCATCAGCGCGAGCGTCATAGCCACTCTTCCGCGCGCCGTAAGATCGGCGGATCACGCTGGGCTGATCCGCCGGACGCACCAGGCGTGCTACATCCCGTGGCTCTGGAACACCGCCGCGCAGCGCTTGCTCAGCTTGGCCCGGCTCTGCGCCAGACAATTCTGGACCCCGAAGTCGTCGCCGAGCTGAGTGCGGCAGAAGCGCTTGGCGTCGGGTGCGCACGCCTTCTGCTCCTGCGGCGTGCCCATATGGGCCAGCGCGAATGACGGCAGAACGGACAGCGACACGGCAACCGCAAACATCAGCTTCTTCATCGGGGCTCCTCCTTGGGGCCCAGACAAACGCCTGCGGCGGCGGGCGGTTCCGACGACGTTCGATGCAGAACGGCCGCGCATCGCCCTGCGCTGGTCCGCTCCTCAGACCGCAACCGGACACGCGTGCGACAGCGCGGCGCGGGCGAGCAGCCGCGTCGAGTCCAACGTCGGCAAGGACGAGTTGGTGTCATCGATGATGAGCGGAATTTCGGTGCAGCCGAGCACGACCGCGTCGCAGCCCCGCGCCTTCAGCCGCACGATGATCGCCTGAAACGCGGCGATGGATGACGGCTCGAAGCGGCCGCAGACGAGCTCATCCATGATGATGCGGTTCGCCGTGATACGGTCGGCCTCGTCCGGGCGCTCGAAGGCGAGGCCGTTCGCGGCCAGGCTGTCGGGATAGACATTGCTGTCGACGAGCCATTTCGTGCCGGTGATGCCGACACGCCGATAGCCTCTCCTCGCCGCCTCCTTGGCGACCTCATCGGCGATGTGCAGCCACGGCAGCGGCGAGCGCGGCAGCACGAGCGGCAACGCCTGGTGGATGGTGTTGTCCGGGCAGATCAGGAAATCCGCGCCGGCCGCCGCGAGCTTGCGCGCCGAGGCCAGCATCAGCTCGGCCACGCCTGCGAGATCGCCGCGGTCGAGGCATGTCACGTAGTCGGCGAGCGACGGCGTGTGCATCGACACCTCGGGATGCGCATGCGGCCCGAGGACGCCGGCCCCCTCCTTGCAGATGGTGCGATAGCAAAGCGCGGCGCCCTCGGCGGAGCAGCCGACGATCCCGATATGTTGCGTCATCTGACATGGCCTCCTCTCGCGATTCTCCGCGGATGATGGTCGAGAGACGCGCGATCTCTCCTCCCTCATTGCGAACGCAGCAATCCAGGCTCGTCCCGCAGACGGACTCTGGATTGCGTCGCTGCGCGCGCAAGGACGTTGTGGCAACGGCTCGCTGAGCAGGCAAGCCCGCGCTTTGGAACAAGCCATGGCATCGCGAGGGCGGATCACGCGGATCCGCCCTGCCGACGACCACCGTAACGTCGAGCGCCGGCTCGCGCGCAGCTACATCACGCCGCGGGACATCATCAGATGCGCCGTGCTCCGCTTGAACCGTTCGAGAGCGCGGTGCGCGGCGATGTGGTCGATGTCGCCTCGGGTCAGGCCGATATCAATCAGTTGCGCCTCGCTCAGGTCACGCAGATCGACTCTCATCCGCCTGAGCCGGCGGCCCTCCTGAAACACCAGCCAATAGCGCGCCAGCCGGCCGAGCAATCCCGGCGCTGCTGCGCCCGGCGGCCCGGCGGCGTCCTTTTCCGACACCGCATCACGCAGCACCGTGATGGACGCGGACGGTCGCGGCGCGGCTTGCACGCCACGCACAGCGTTCGTCGCTGCGGCCATGGGACGATCGAGACCGGGAGCGGCGCCATCGCGCGCGATCTCGGCAGTGAGGTTGGTCTGGGGCGGCATCGGATGCTCCTGCTGTTGTGCCGGCAGGGAGCGTGGCCAAACAAAAGGCCCCGTCCGATGCCGGCGGGGCCTGGTGGAATGATCGTGTCGTCGAAAACCTAGCGCACGACTCCTCCCACGGCCCGGCTGCAGCGGGTCGTATGTTTGCGGTTGGAGCGGCGCACGACATTGATCATGGTTTGTAGCTACCACGATGATTGCGCCAGATCAAGGCATGTAGTTCCTGCGCTCGCAGATGAGCACCTATGCGAGGCTTGTGTTCTGCCGAACTCCGCGCACACGACGTCTCCGGCAGAAAGTGTCCAGAAGGAAGCGCGATCTCACCTCCGTCACTGCGAGCGCAGCGAAGCAATCCAGCGTCGTGTGCGGGACCCTGGATTGCTTCGCTGACGCTCGCAATGACGTCGCGGCGACCATCTCGCGCTGTTGGTCGACCGTCCCTGCATCGCCACGGCCTGCGACCGACTACATTCCCCTCCGCGAGACGCCGCCCAGATATCGTGGGTCGTCCCTCAGGCTCTCGAGCATCCGCAGCGCGGCGATGTGCTCGATCTCGGCACGCGTGATGCCGATATCCGTGAGTTCGCGTTCGCTCAGCTCATACAGGCTGTCTCGCACAGTCTTGCGGCGCTGCCGTTCTTGAAGGGCGCGCCAGCACCAGCCGATCAGGCGGATGACCAGCCAAGTCGGCGTGGCCGGCGGACCGGCCGCGTCCTTTTCCGACAACACCTCTCGCAAGGCTGCGATCGACGCTTCGGACTGCGTCGATGGCTGCACGCTGCTGATCGCGCCGGTGACTGATGCGATCGAGAGATCGACGTTGAGCCCTGACACGTGCGCAGCGTCGATCGTCGCGTTGGTCTGATGGGGTGGCATCCTGTGCTCCTGCTGTTATGCCGGCAGGGAGCGTGGCCAAACAAAAGGCCCCGTCCGATGCCGGCGGGGCCTGGTGAGAACATCGCGTCGTCGATCTCCTAGCGCGCGACTCCTTCCATGGCCCGGCCGAAGCCGGTCATGTGATCGAAGTTGACGATGCGGATCGATGTGCTCATGGGACCTGGATACCACCAATATCGGATAAAATCAAGAGCTGTTCCGTATGATGGCACATCTCTGAGGCGAGTATTTCGAACCGATGAGTTTGCGACGTGTCGTAGGGCGGATTAGCGCAGCGTAATCCGCCATTACACGGGCGGACAAGCGGCGGATTACGCTGCGCTAATCCGCCCTACGCAGTTTATCCGCCCAGCCGACGTTCGGGGCATCCCCTTGCAACCCACCCCGCAGCATCGCCCCAACCGATGACGACGTCGTGGTAATTACAGCAGAGGAGGTAACTGGCGTCCTTGTCGAAGACGTAAAATTCCATTGGCGGGCACTCCTCCAGGACACGTAGCAGATCCGCCCCGTTACGGAATGTCCAACACGCGCTCGCCCCCGCCACAATCATCACACATTCGCGCCTGCCGACATACGTTGGGATCAGTTGCCATCCGTCCGTCCTGTGCAGGCCCTGGGGCGCCTCGGAATTGTCCCAGGGCACGTGACCAAGAACATTCACACCGAGACGATCGCGTAGCAGCATCGCCATCGCACGTCGCTGCTCATCATCGAGCAAAGCAGCGACGACCTGTGTTTCGTTGATTGCCCGGGAGATATGGTCAAGCATCGTGATGCTGTTCCAACTGGCCCGATATCGCCTCGCAGGTGTTCCAGCGGATCACGCCGCGCAGATCCACCCTACGGCACTGCCCGAGTGGCTATGAAACGATCCTCGATGAAGCCAGCCAACCAGGCGGCAACACCTCCCAACAGTCCCATCACAAAGGGGTTGGCCTCGACGCCGAAGACGTGAAGGATCGGGAGTCCGCACACCATCAACCCACCAGTCAGAGCGCCAATACGAAGCGGCCTCATCTGTTTCCCCTGAGATCGCGGATGACCTTGGTAACGCATGTTAGCACGAGATAACTGAAGCTCGTAAGCCTATCAACGCCAGCGTGAAAATCATTGGTCATCCTGGAGCTTCGCGCGATCGGAAGTCGATCCTGTCCTCGGCGGTCTCCGGGACTGTCCTGCTCCGAAATACGAACTTCTCAAATAATCTCAACGTGATCGCCGTGGCCGCTCTCCGACCCGCATTTCTCACTTTCTTTTTTTCAGAATACATGCTACACGTCGCCCATCCCACCTCGCCACGAGGGGCGCATCGCGATCGTCACGAGCGTGAGGTGGGCTGCGGTGGGCGTGTCGGGGTGCAGCGTGGCTTGGCCGCGCGGACGAACATCCTGATGCGCACGGTGAAGCCGTGTGGTCCTGGCCTCCCGGTGCTGAGGCCAAGCGGGCGCTGCGACGAAGCGCGCTCGCGACGGGGGCAAGAACGCCGGTCCCCGGGGAGAGCGCGGAGTAAGCCGTAAAGCCATCGCGCAGGGAGGGCCGGATGTCCGGCTCGTACCTGTGGTTCTGCCGCGTGCTTTTTTCTGCACGCGGACCATGGGTGCGACCAGCACCCGGCCTTCCCTGCGCCCTCTGTTCTCGACGAGGGCTTTGAATGGCAAAGCTCGGGCGCGGATGCGTGGCGAGGACGACATGTCATGTACGGAAGCCTGCCGTCCGACCCCGCCGTTACTTTGGCGCAACGACGTCGTACGCACGCCCGATAACCTGCAGCGCGCGTGGCCGTCCTTCGAGACGCAGGCCTGCGGCGTGCTCCTCAGGACGAGATCCGTGGTCTTGGCGCGGTCTTTGAGAGATCTTGGCGAAGCTCTCAACCCTCATGCTGAGGAGCGCCGCTTGCGGCGCGTCTCGAAGCACGAGGCCCGGAGCGGCTCGATGGCAGATGGAGGCCGTTGGACAGATGCGCCGCAGCTTCAGCCGAGGACAGAAAGATCGGAGCCGCCCTGCCCCTCAGCGGCCGCGGCCGGCGGCTTGCGGCAGGAACGGCGCCGGCTGATGCACGGGGGCGATCGCCACCGCGCGGTTGCGGCCCTCGTTCTTGGCGCGGTAGAGCGCATTGTCGGCGCGCTTCATGACGTCGGCGATCGGCTCGCCCTTCTGCTCCAGGGTCGACAGCCCGATCGAGGTCGTGACCTCGATGCGCTTCTCGCCCTTGTGCACCGAGAACGGCTCGTTGGCGACCGACCGCCGCAGCCGCTCGGCGACCATGCCAGCGACGTGCAAATCGGTCTCGGGCATCACGATCACGAACTCCTCGCCGCCATAGCGGCAGGCGAGATCGATGCCGCGGATCGACTTGCGCACCCGCATGGCGAACTCGCGCAGCACGTCGTCGCCGGCATCGTGGCCGTAATTGTCGTTGATCGACTTGAAGTAGTCGATATCGAGCATCATCAGCGCCAGCGGCTTGCCGCGGCTCGCCGCCTGGTCGGCCAAGGTCGCCAGATGCGTCTCCATGTAGCGGCGATTATGCAGGCCGGTCAGCGCGTCGGTGATCGCCATCTCGATCGAGTTCTGCACGTTGTCGCGCAGGTGATCGGTGTAGCGGCGCTTGCGGATCTGGGTGCGGGCGCGCGCCAGCAGTTCGTTCTTGTCGACGGGGCGCAGCAGATAGTCGTTGACGCCGATCTCCAGGCCGCGCAGCAACCGCGAATTGTTCTCCGCCTCGGCGATGGCGAGGATCGGCACGTGCCGGGTGCGCTCCAGCGAGCGCAGCTGGCTGCACAGCCGCAGGCCGTCGTAGTCGTTCAGGTCGAGCGAGACGATGACGAGGTCATAATTGCCTTCGGCGGCGTTGAACACGGCCTCGGCGGGATTGGTCTCGACATCGACGGCATGCTCGGTCGCCAGCATCGGCCCGAGCCGCTCGTAGGACGACGGCCGGTCGTCGACCAGCAGCACCTTGCCGCCCCTGCCGCCGTCGGCGACGGCGTTGCGCTCGGGCGCCTGCACGCCGATCTCGAGCGAGGTCAGCGCGCGCATGCGCAGCTCGTCCGTCATCATCTTCAGCCGCGTCAGCGAGCGCACGCGCGCGATCAGCACGACGTCGGAGACGGGCTTGGTCAGGAAGTCGTCGGCGCCGGCCTCCAGGCCGCGCACGCGGTCGGACGGGCTGTCGAGCGCCGTCACCATGACCACCGGAATGAAATGCGTGGCCGGATTCGACTTCAGCCGGCGGCAGACCTCGAAGCCGTCCATGTCCGGCATCATGACGTCGAGCAGGATGATGTCGCATTCGGCGCGCTGGCAGATCTGCAGCGCCTCGGCGCCGTTCGCGGCGGTCAGCACGTCGAAATACTCGGCCGACAGCCGCGCCTCCAACAGCTTGACGTTGGCCGGGACGTCGTCGACCACAAGGATACGCGCGGACACTGCAGAAACTCCTTAGCCGATAAAGCGGCGTACCGTTTCAATGAATTTTCCGACCGAGATCGGCTTGGAAAGATAGGCTTCGCAGCCACCCTCGCGGATGCGCTCCTCGTCGCCCTTCATGGCAAAGGCCGTCACTGCCACCACCGGGATGGCACGCAAATCCGGATCGTCCTTGATCCATTTCGTCACTTCCAGGCCCGAGACCTGCGGCAGCTGGATGTCCATCAGGATCAGATCGGGGCGGGTCCGGCGCACGATGTCGAGCGCCTCCACGCCGCTGGACGTCCCGGACGTCTGGTACCCGTGGGCTTCCAACAGATCGCGGAAGAGCTTCATGTTGAGCTCGTTGTCCTCCACGATCAGGACGGTCTTGCCCATCCGCCCCTCCGAATCACTGACACCGGCATGCCCTCTGGCGGACGCCTGTCCACCGCTACTCATCTAATTCAAACTAGCCCCAGATTCGTTCTAACCCGTTAAGTCGGTATTCGATCTTTCCCCGAGATGGTTTCCACTTGCTTGAACCCATTCCGAAGACTCGGGCATGATGGGCGCAAAGTAGAGCCGACAAGTTAACGGAAAGGCAAATCCGCCGTTGAAAAAGCCCGTTCGAAATCCGCGCGAAGTCGCTGAAATCGTTGCAGTTCAGGCCCTCGGCTTCCTGGCCGGCGAACCGGAGCGGCTGGGCCGGTTCCTGGCCGAGACCGGGATTGGGCCGGAGACGCTGCGATCCTCGGCCGCCGACCCCAATTTCCTGGTCAGCGTGCTCGATTTCGTGCTGCGCGACGACGAGACGGTAAAGGCTTTTGCCGCCAGCTCCAAGTTACATCCGACCAATATCATGGCGGCGCGGCAGGTATTGGGCGACCGGCAGTGGGAGCGCGACGTGCCGTGACCGCTTCCGCGCCAGAAGGAGCGTCGCGCGCGGTCAGCGGGCCGACCTGCTTCTGCCGCGACTGCCTGACGGATCTGGATGACAGCGCGCGCCGCTGCACGGCCTGCGGCTCGCCGCGCCTCGTCCGCCATCGCGCCCTGCCCGCGCTGACGCTGGCCCATATCGATTGCGACGCGTTCTATGCGACCGTCGAGAAACGCGACAATCCCGAGGTCGCCGACCGGCCCGTCATCGTCGGCGGCGGCAAGCGCGGAGTGGTGTCGGCGGCCTGCTACATCGCCCGCACCTATGGCGTGCGCTCGGCGATGCCGATGTTCAAGGCGCTGGAGCTGTGTCCCTCGGCGGTCGTCATTCCTCCGGACATGGCGAAATACGTCCGGGTCGGCCGCGAGGTCCGCCAGGCGATGCAGGCGCTGACGCCGCTGGTCGAACCGCTCTCGATCGACGAGGCGTTCCTCGACCTCTCCGGAACCGAGCGCGTCCACGGCATGGTCCCCGCAAAGGTGCTGGCGCGCTTCGCCCGTGAGGTCGAGCAGACCATCGGCATCACCGTCTCGGTCGGCCTGTCCTGCAACAAGTTCCTCGCCAAGATCGCCTCCGACCTCGACAAGCCCCGCGGCTTCGCCGCACTCGACCAGGAGGAAGCGCGCAACATGCTGGCCGACAAGCCGGTCGGCTTCATCTTCGGCGTCGGTCCCGCCACGCAGCAACGGCTGGCGAACCAGGGCTTCCGCACCATCGCCGACCTGCAGCGTGCCGACGAGATCGAGCTGATGAAGCAGTTCGGCGGCGACGGCCGCAGGCTGTGGCGGCTGGCGCGCGGCATCGACGACCGCAAGGTGGTGGCCGACCGCGGCGCCAAGACGATTTCCAGCGAGACCACCTTCGACACCGACATCCGCGACTACGCAACCCTGGAAAAGATGCTGTGGCGGCTGTCGGAGAAGGTCTCGTCGCGGCTGAAGGCGAGCCAGCTGGCCGGCTCGACCGTCACCTTGAAGCTGAAGACCGCGGACTTCCGCCAGCGCACCCGCTCGCAATCGATCGCGGCGCCGACGCAGCTCGCCGGCAAGATCTTCGCAATCTGCAAGGAGATGCTGGCGCGCGAGACCGACGGCACGGCGTTCCGGCTGATGGGCGCCGGCGTCAGCGCGCTGCGCCCGGGCTCGGAGGCCTCCGACACCGACATGCTCGATCGCCGTTCGGCCTCGGCCGAGCGCGCGATCGATGCGCTACGCAAGAAGTTCGGCCAGGCCGCGGTGATCCGCGGCATCGCCTATGACGGCCCGGAGCAGACGGAATGACGCCCCGATCAATTGCCGCAGGGTTTGCCGTCCTTCGCGTCCTTGACGTCGAACTTGCCGAGCGCGCCGGCGATGACGAAATCATTGTAGTCGAGCACGAGCGCGCGCGAGACGCCGTTCTCGTACAGCTCGAACGACATCGCGTAGACCGGCGTCTGCTCGCCCTCGGCCCGCTTGGCGTCGCGGTCATAATAGCTGACCGTCACCGGCCAGCGCGTCATCTTCTTCATCTCGTCGTTGTCGGTCGAGGCATCGGGCTTGGCGGCCGCCTTGTCGGCCGACACGGCTGCTCCGATCACGGTCAGCGTGTTGTAGACCTTCTCGCCATTGTCCGAGCCGTCGTAGACCGTCAGCTCAAGCAGCGACTTGCCCTCGCGCGCGGCGGCGATGATGCGATGGATCTGCTCGGTCGGAAACACGGTCGAGCCGTCGAGCGTGAAGGTCTTCGCCTCCGGCTGCTTGAGCTTGACGGTGATGTGATCGCCGGTGCGCTCGGCGATGCCGTCGACCGGGCTGGAGGCCTGATCGTTCATGCGCGAGTCGATCTTGAAGCGATAGCTCTTGCCGGCGCCGTCCTCCCAGGCAGTCGAGCGCAGGTCGCTCAGGGTCACCTTGCCCTCGCCGAGATCGAGCTCCGACACTTGGCGGAATTCCGAGGTGTAGCCGTTGCAGGCATTGCCGGAGAAATTGTAGAGGATGCGGCCGCGCGCGCTATTGACGGGGCTCGACCCGCGCGACTTGACCAGGCTCAGGTCATAGAGCGCCTGATGCGGCAGGAACGGCACGGCCGCCCCGGCCGGCGCCGGACCGAATGTGATCGCCGCCACGGCGAGCGCTCCCATCGACAGTCGAAACGAATGAGCCATGAGTTTTCCTCGGAGGACGTATCGCTAAACCGTCACATTAAAGACCGCTGCATTACGTCGCAACTGCGGCTGGCTCACGGAAACGTGCGGTCAAAGCGGCGGATTGGCGTCGGCGCTGGCTGCTTGCATGTCACTAGCAACTGCGCCAAACAGGACCGCGGTCCGGCACGGGATCGGCTTTCAGACGACAGAACGGGGATTTCAGATGGCGGGTACGGTTGAACAGAATCTGACGGCACAGGGCATCACGTTGCCGGCACCAAAGGCGCCGGTGGCCAACTACGTCCCGTTCGTGCGCACCGGCAACCTGCTGTTCGTGTCGGGCCAGGTCTGCCTCGGCGCCGATGGCAAGATGATCGCATCCGGCAAGCTCGGCGGCGGCGTGTCGATCGAGGACGGCTATGCGGCCGCGAAGGGCTGCGGCGTCAACCTGCTGGCGCAGGTCAAGGCGGCGATCGGCGACCTCGACAAGGTCGTGCGCGTCGTCCGTCTCGGCGGCTTCGTCAATTCGGCGCCGGACTTCCTCGACGGGCCGAAGGTCCTCAACGGCGCCTCCGACCTGATGGTCGCCGCTTTCGGCGACAAGGGCCGCCACGCCCGCACCACCGTCGGCGTCTCGGCCCTGCCGTCCGATGCGGCGGTGGAAGTCGAAGGCGTGTTCGAGGTTGAGTGAGAGAGAGCGCATGATCCGGAAAAGTGCGAAACGGTTTTCCGACGAGATCATGCGCCAGCAAAATGGACGGGGCGAATGCGCGCACCTGACTGGCTGACGGCCCGCCCCGTCGCCCATCGCGGCCTGCATGATGCTGTCAGCGGCATCATCGAGAACATGCCGGCCGCCGCGCGCGGCGCCGTGGCCGGCAACTTCGCCATCGAATGCGACATCCAGCTGTCGGCCGATGGCGAGGCCATGGTGCATCACGACTATGATCTCGGACGCCTCACCGAGGGCACCGGCCCGCTGATCGAGAAGACCGCGGCTGAGCTGAAAGCGATCAAGTTCAAGCAGACCGACGAGCAGATGATGACGCTCGGCGACCTCTGCAACCTGATCGCCGGGCGCGTGCCGCTGGTCGTCGAGGTCAAGAGCACGTTCCAGGGCGATCACCGGCTGGTCCGGCGCATGGCCGAGGTGCTGGCGTCCTATTCCGGGCCGGTGGTCGGCATGTCGTTCGATCCGGACCAGGTGCTGGCGCTGCGCGAAACCATGCCCGAGCTGACGCGCGGCATCGTCGCGCAGCGCAGCTACGAGGACGGCTACTGGGCCAAGCTGACCCAGGCGCAACGCGACAGCATGCTGCATCTCAAGCATGGCTTCAGCAGCCAGCCGCATTTCGTCGCCTATTGGGTCGAGCAGCTGCCTGCGCCTGCCCCCTGGATCGCGCGCAACGTGTTCGGCTGCCCGCTGCTGACCTGGACCGTCCGCACCCCCGAGCAGCGCGCCGCCGCAGCCCGCTATGCGGATCAGATGATCTTCGAAGGGTTTACGCCGGAGACGTGACCCCGGCCTTGAACTCGCTGCTGCGATGCACGATCTTGAGGGACCGGCCATTCGAGTGTCGCCGCCAGGACGCCGCTCGTTAGGTTCTCTTAAGGACTCGACTTTCAAGGACTCGATGGCATCACCTGAGATCACGCTCGAAGCCGTCCCCGGGGTCGGCGAAATCCCGGCTGCAGCATGGGACGCCTGTGCCAATCCGGACGGTCGCGTGAGTCCCGGCTCATCTCCCGCCTGCGGCCGCGGCTACAATCCGTTCATCTCACACGCATTTTTCTCGGCGCTCGAAGCCTCCGGCTCGGCCACCCTGCGCACCGGCTGGGCGCCGCGCCATCTGGTGGCGAAAATGGGTGACGAGGTCCTTGGCGTCGTGCCCTGCTATCTCAAGTCCCACTCGCAGGGCGAATATGTCTTCGACCGCGGCTGGGCTGATGCCTATGAGCGCGCCGGCGGGCGCTATTATCCGAAGCTCCAGGTCTCCGTCCCATTCACGCCTGCCAGTGGGCCGCGGCTGCTGATCCGCGCCGACCAGGACCGGGAGTTGATAGGCAACGCCCTCGCCCAGGGCCTGAAGGCGTTGTGCGGGATCAGCGAGGCGTCGTCGGTGCACGTCACCTTCGCCCGTGAATCCGAATGGCAGCTGCTCGCAGCGCAGGGTTTCCTGCAACGCACCGATCAGCAGTTCCACTGGCACAACCAGGGTTTTTCCAGCTTCGACGATTTCCTGGCGACGATGAATTCGCGCCACCGCAAGGCGATCAAGCGCGAGCGCCGCGATGCGCTGAGCTCCGGCATCAGCATCCATTGGCTGACCGGCAAGGACATCACCGAGGATGCCTGGGACGCCTTCTTCGATTTCTACATGGAGACCGGCTCACGCAAATGGGGCCGGCCGTATCTGACCCGCAAGTTCTTCGCGCTGATCGGCGAGAGCATGGCCGAAGACGTGCTGCTGGTCATGGCCAAGCGCGACGGACGCTGGATCGCCGGCGCCATCAACTTCATCGGCTCGGACACGCTGTTCGGCCGCAACTGGGGCGCCATCGAGCATCACCCGTTCCTGCATTTCGAGGTCTGCTACTACCAGGCGATCGATTTCGCGATCCAGCACAAGCTGGGGGTGGTCGAGGCCGGCGCCCAGGGCGAGCACAAGATCGCGCGCGGCTACCTGCCGCAGACCACCTACTCCGCCCACTACATCGCCGATCGCGGCCTGCGCCGGGCCATCGACGACTATCTCAAGCGCGAGCGCGCCTATGTCGAGGAGGCCGGCCGCGAGCTCGCCGAATCCGGACCCTTCCGGAAAGGGATGGACGAGCCGTCTTGACCGGCGACACGTGCCGGTGAGAGTAAGGCGCACCAAGAGGAACCGCTTAAGGGACTGCCCATGACCGCCTACGATCCCAACAATCCGTTCGCGAAGATCCTGCGCGGCGAATTCCCCTGCACCAAGGTCTATGAGAACGACCACGTGCTGGCGTTCCTCGACATCATGCCGCGCGTGCCCGGCCACACCCTGGTGATCCCGAAGGCCGCTGCCCGCAACATCCTGGACATCACCGAGGAGGACTATCTCCACGTCGGCCGTGCCGTGCGCACCATCGCCCGCGCCGCCAAGACCGCGTTCGCCGCCGACGGCATCACCGTGCAACAGTTCAACGAGCATGCCGGCGGCCAGATGGTGTTCCACCTGCACGTCCACATCATGCCGCGCCACAACGGCGATTCCCTGCTGCCGCCGGCGAGCCGCAAGGAAGATCCGAAGGTGCTGGAGGAGAATGCCGCGAAGCTGATCGCCGTGCTCAAGGGCTGATCACGCCTCGTCGAGCCCGATGTCCAGCGCGGCCGACGAATGCGTGATCCAGCCGACCGAGATCAGGTCGACGCCGGCCGCGGCGATCGCGGGTGCGGTCTCCACGGTGATCCGGCCCGAGGCTTCCGCGATGGCCTTGCCGCTGATCATGCCGACGGCGGCTTCGAGCTCCGCCGGCGTCATGTTGTCGAGCAGCACCGCATCGACGCCCAGCGCCAGCGCCTGCTCGAGCTGCGCCAGAGTATCGACCTCGACCTCGATCTTGACGAGATGGCCGGCATGGGCCTTTGCGCGCGTGATGGCAGCCTTGATGCCGCCGGCGATGGCGATGTGGTTGTCCTTGATCAGGACGGCGTCATCGAGCCCGAACCGGTGATTGCCGCCGCCACCCGCGCGCACCGCATATTTCTCCAGCGCGCGCAGGCCCGGCGTGGTCTTCCGGGTGCAGACGATCTGCGCCTTGGTCCCTTTCACCGCGGCGACCAGGGACGCCGTCGCGCTGGCGACCCCGCTCAAACGGCAGAGGAAGTTGAGCGCGACGCGCTCGCCGGTCAGCAGCGCCCGTGCCGGGCCGCTGATGGTCGCGATCGCGTCTCCCGGCGCCACGACGCTGCCGTCAGGCCGCATGATTTCCATGCGCACGTCCGGCGAGACGGTCTGGAAGGCGCAGCGCGCCACATCGAGACCTGCGATCACCCCGTGCTGGCGCGCCCTCAGCTTCAGCGAGGCGCGCTGCTCGGCGGGGACGATGGCATCGGTGGTGATGTCGCCGGCGCGGCCGAGATCCTCGAGCAGAGCCATGCGCACCAGCGGCTCGTAGAGCAAGGGCGAGAGAGGATTGAGAGTCATGGCACTGCGCTCCTGAACGGCGTCTGCTCCGCCTCGACAATGTCGCGTGCAACGGCGACCGCCTCGGACAGAGTGAAGCTGGACGGCTGCGCGACGCGCAGCGTGTCCGGACGATCGCTGCGGAAATGCGCGCCGCGGCTCTCCTCACGGGCATGGCCCGCGACCGCAAGCATCAGGCCGACCAGCGCAGGATCAGCCGCGGGCCCGGCCTGCTCTGCCAGCGGAAGCAGGCTGCTGACGGCAGCCGCGATCGTGCGACGCTCGCGCATCACGCCGAGCGCATGCGACAGCAGCGGCCGTACGGCCGAGGGATCGGACGCCAGCGGAATGGCCGCCACCGCGCATGGCTTGCCCGCACGCTGCGGCGCGCCGGCCACGCTCTCGGCCACCCATTGCGCGCAGACGATCGCTTCCATCAGCGAGTTGCTGGCGAGCCTGTTGGCGCCGTGCAGGCCGGTGCGGCTGGCCTCGCCACAGGCCCACAAGCCCTCGACCGTGCTGCGTCCCATCGCGTCAACAGCGATGCCGCCCATATGATAGTGCACGGCCGGCCGCACGGGGATCGGATCGCGCGCGGGATCGATGCCCGCCATGCGGCAGAAGGCGCTGATCACGGGATAGCGCGCGGCGAAATCCTTGCCAGGCTTCTCGCGCGCATCGAGGAACACGCGATGGCCTTGCGCACGGCGGCGCCATACCGCCCGCGCCACCACGTCGCGCGGCGCCAGCTCAGCGCCAGGCTCGTCGGCCATGAAGCGCGTGCCGGTGTCGTCGATCAGGACGGCGCCATCGCCGCGGATCGCCTCGGTGAGCAGCGGCAGCGGCCGCGACGGCCCGTCGAACGCCGTCGGGTGAAACTGCACGAATTCGAGGTCGGACAGCACCGCACCAGCCCGCGCCGCGAGCGCGAGGCCCTGGCCGAAACAGCCGGCCGGATTGGTGCCGTCGAGGAACAGGCCGCCGATGCCGCCGGTTGCGATCACGACGCGCGTGGTGGCGAGAACGAGGGGCTCATCGGCGCGCACCGCGACCACGCCGTGGATCGCATTGTCTTCGACGATCAGCCGGCGCGCCTCGACGCCTTCCAACAAGGTCACGGAAGGGCAGAGCCTGACTGCCGCGATCAGCGCGCGCATGATCTCGCGTCCGGTCCCGTCACCGGTCGCATGCACGATCCGGTTGCGGCGGTGCGCGGCTTCCAGACCAAGGCGCCAGCGGCCGTCTTTGCGGCGATCGAACGCGACGCCGAGCTGAGCCAAGCGCGCGACCGCGGCCGGAGCTGCTTCGATGATGCGGCGCGCAGCGGCCTCGTCACAGAGGCCGGCGCCCGCCGCGATGGTGTCCGCCAGATGCAGCCCCGGATCATCGTCATCGCCAACCGCCGCGGCCAGTCCACCCTGCGCCCACATGCTCGACGCCTCCGCGCCGAGCGGCGACTTCGACAACAGCACGACGGGCTCGGGTGCAAGCGCAAGCGCCGTCATCAGACCTGCGGCACCGCCGCCGATGATCACGGGACGGCCGATCAACGCCGAAACATCGATGCTCATGACGCCAGCATCCTTTCCACCGAGCGCCGCGCGCGCTCGGCCATCGCGGGATCGATCGTGACCTCGTGCGTATTGGTCTCGAGCGCATGGCGGATGTTCTTCAGGGTGATCCGCTTCATGTGCGGGCACAGATTGCAGGGGCGGATGAACTCGATGTCGGGATGGAGCACGGCGACATTGTCGCTCATCGAGCATTCCGTCAGCAGCACCACCCGGGCCGGCCTTCTTGCTCCGACGAAGTCCGACATCGCCGCGGTCGAGCCGGCGAAGTCGGCCTCCGCCACGACCTCCGGCGGACACTCCGGATGCGCAAGCACGGTGACACCGGGATGGTTGTCGCGCAGCGCGCGGACGTCGTCGGCGCTGAAGCGCTCGTGCACCTCGCAATGCCCCTTCCAGGCCGTGATCCTGACCTTTGTCTGTGCGGCGACGTTCTGCGCGAGATATTCATCCGGCAGCATGATGACGTGATCGACGCCGAGCGACTCGACCACCGCGCGTGCGTTGCCGGACGTGCAGCAGACGTCGGACTCGGCCTTCACCGCCACCGACGTGTTGACATAGGCGACCACCGGCACGCCGGGGTGGCGCGCGCGCATCAGCCGCACGTCGTCGGCGGTGATCGATTCCGCCAATGAGCAGCCCGCCTTTACGTCGGGGATCAACACCGTCTTGTCGGGATTGAGCAGCTTGGCGGTCTCGGCCATGAAGTGGACGCCGGCGAGCACGATCACCTCGGCATCGACCTTGGTCGCTTCGCGCGCCAGTAGCAGGCTGTCGCCGACGATGTCGGCGACGCCGTGATAGATCTCGGGCGTCTGATAGTTGTGCGCCAGCACCACGGCATTGCGCTGGCGCTTCAGCGCCAGAATGGCTTCGACGTCGTCCTCGAAGACAGCCCATTCCGGCGGCGGGATCACCCGCCTCAGACGCTCAGCAAGCGGTGCATTCGGCGCGACGGCAGGCAGGACAAGCTCGGCCATTTATACTCTCCATGAGCATAAGATGCCTTATACTTATCCTGAGCATAAGCCTTGTCAAGAGCGGGAGATCAAGACCGCGAGAGCGGCAGCTTGGTTCCGACCACCGCCCGCTCGGCTAGAACGCCCTGCCTGAAGCGAAACAGCTTGGCCGGCCGACCGATCGTGTCGGCAGCGATTGCGCCTGTCTCTTCAACCAGTTCCTGCTGCTCGATGAGGCGGCGGAAGTTCTGCTTGTGCACGAGCCGGCCGGCCAGTGCCTCGACGCTGCGCTGCAATTGCAGCAGTGTAAATTCTTCCGGCATCAACTCGAACACGACCGGCCGGTATTTGATCTTGGCGCGCAGACGGGCAATGCCGGTAGCGAGAATCCGACGGTGATCACCGATCATGGCGCGGCCGGGCACCTCCGCCTGGCGGGCCTCCTTCTCGCGCGTACTCTCGGGAATCAGCGCAGCCTCGTACAGCAGCTCATAGCGCTGCAGCGCCAATTCCTCGTTCCACTCGCGGCCATCGAGACCGAAAGTGATCGCGGCGCGCTGCCACCTTGTCTTCTGCAGCGCCGGCTGGTCGGCGGCTCGCGCCCAGGCCTTCAGCTTCGGCGCGATGATCTTGGCCAGGATCGTCGGCGGTCCGTCGCGATGATCCTCCCACGGGAAGTAGTCGTACCATGACGACCATTGCGCATCCGCGCCCTCGCGCCCCTCTTCCTCGCGTGTCAGGCCGAGATAGCTGATGGAGATACGATGCGGCGCGTCGGGATCGCCGCCGCGACCGCGGTCGGCGAAGGTGTAGAGCTGCTCGACATAGCCGAGCGGATGGCCGGTCTGCGCCTTGACCCAGGCGCGCAGGCCCATCTGCAGCGAGCGGTGCGCGAACTGAAACGGTCCGCTCGGCAGCGCCGCAGCGTGCTCGATCGTCATGATCTTCGGATGGCCGTCGGTCACCGCCACCAGCACGGCGACGAGGTCCGCCGTGATCGCATCCTG
The DNA here is from genome assembly GCF_032489615.1 of Bradyrhizobium sp. SZCCHNR1051. Classification (NCBI taxonomy): domain Bacteria; kingdom Pseudomonadati; phylum Pseudomonadota; class Alphaproteobacteria; order Hyphomicrobiales; family Nitrobacteraceae; genus Bradyrhizobium; species Bradyrhizobium sp. SZCCHNR1051. Next base: position 101,886 of record NZ_JAUEYJ010000022.1, read on the forward strand.
AGCTGTCACCGTCTTCTGCGGCCGCTTGTTCACCTTCGACATCCGGATCCGTCGGTCCTATTTGTCATCCTCACCAGCCGCCGCCGGCGTGAACGCGCAATGATCCGGCTTCAGGTCGATCAGCGGCGTCTCGTCGAGGCAGTCGAGGCCGCGTACCAGCACGGTGTTGCCTTCCAACGCGACGAAGCGGACGGTCGACACGCCGATCGGATTGGGACGCACCGGCGAGCGCAGCGCGAAGGTGCCCCGGGTCTCGCCGTCATGATGGCGCGGGCTCTGCTTGACGAGATCCCGGCGCGCCCGGTTGAGCCAGTACAGCACCTGGAGATGGCTGAAACGATCGATGCCCTGCAGCGCCGGCACCCAGGGCTCGAAGATCTCGAGCCGGCACACCGGCCCCTCGAAGCTACCCTGCCGCGGCGTCTCGAGCCGCGAGGTCCAGGGCGTGCGGATGCGGCCGATGAAATACAGCGTGGCGTCGCGCGGCTGGGGCGCGTCGACGGCGACTTCTCCCGGGCGGAGATCGGTATCAGTGGTCATTGCGGAGTCCTTGGGTCTTCCCGGCAATCTATCCGAACCTCGGCTCACCGCAATTGCGGTTGCGCAAGATCGCGTAACTCAGCCGAGCCACCATTTGCCGGCCAGCATGACGGCCTCGCCGCAGACGACACCAGCAAAGATCGAGCGGCGGCTCGCCATGAAGGCCGCAAGGCCGGCAACGACCGCACCGTAGCGCAGGCCCCATGGCACGCTGGCGAGCGCGCCCGGCGGCTGCACCAGGATCTGGGCGATGACCCCCGCCAAGATGGCGGTCGCGACCGCCTTGACCCACATCAGCAGGTCCGAGCCCTCGTCGAGCCCGCTGCCGAACCACAGCCCGAGCAGGCGCCAGATCTGGTTGGGGATCACGCCCGCCACCAGCAGCACCACGAGCGCATGCCAATCGCCGATGAAGTCGCTCATGCCGGCCCCTGCCGCTCGCGCCATTTGTGCGCGCCGAACGCGAGCGTTCCGGCGACGACGCCGCTGACCAGGATGTCGACGCCGCTGTTGAGCTGGGCGGCCAGGGGATACAGCACGAGGCCAAGGCCGAGCGCGAGCACGTCGGCCAGCTCCCTGGCGTTGCGCAGGGTCGAGAACAGAAACGCCAGCGGCGTCAGCAAGAGCACCGCGGCGCCGAAGGTCTGCGACAGGTTGGCGGCCAAGAGATAGCCGATGATGGTCGCGATCAGCGCAATCCCCATCAGGCCGGTACCGAGCCCATGCACGAAGGCGATGCGGCGCTCGCGCGGCACATGCGGCAGGAAGCGATAGCATTCGACCCACAGGGTCACGGCGGTGAAATGCGCGATCAGCACCAGGTGCCGCCGCTTGGTCTGCGGCGAGCGGATCAGCGGCAGCACCGCCACCACCATCGGAAACAGCCGGATCGCGCTCATCGTGACCGCGATCGCCGACTGCAATATGGTCTGGCCGGAGCCGAGCGTGGAGACCAGGATGATCTGCGCCGGCCCGGCCCACACCAGCACCGTGCTCAGGATCGCCCAGAGCATGCTGAAACGGGTATCGTGGGCGAGCGCGCCGATGCCGATGAAGGTGACGAACAGCACCAGTGACAGGATGGTCGCTGACGTCGCGCGCAGCCCCCAGCCGAAGGCGCGCAGCGAACCATGCCATTGCGGCGAATCGAGCGGAGGAAGTGTCACGGGCGGCCCAGCGGAACGAACCGCGATAAGGCTGGCGAAAGCCGCTCGCGTCAACCGCCATCAGGCGCGCGCGGGTCTGCGTCCGGCGCAGCCATTCCCACCATCCCCACGCGCGGCGCCGCACGAGCTCTATCCGGAGCGATTGCGCAGCACGAAGCAGGCGCCACCGGCTCCGCGGATCCGGCTGCAGAGCGCGTCGGCCTCGGCCCGTGTCTCGGCGCCGATCCGCACCTGGTAGAAGGCGTGGTTGCCGCGCGAGCGCATCACCGACGACAGCAGGCTCGGGTCGCGGTCGCCGATGACCGGGCCAAGCCCCTTGATCGCCCGCGAATACATCGCGAGCGCCTTGTTGCGGTCGAAGCCTGCAGCCAGTTGGACGCCCCATGGTTTCGCGGCCGACAGCGCCACATGCTGCTCGAGCTCCGTGACGAACGGATTCGGCGCGCGCTTCAACATGGCCATCAGCTGACGACACGAGGTCGGCGGCGGGCTCGGCGGCGTCTTGCCGCCGCTGCCGGCGGCGGCCGCCCACTCATCGATCGTGGCGCCCGTGATGGCCGAAACGTAGTTGCGGGTCTCCCAGGGCAACTGCCCCTTGCCGGTGAGCCAGTCCTGCACCCGGCGCGGCCCCGCATTGTAGCCCGCCGCCGCGAGCCCGAGATTGCCGAACTGGTCGCGCAGCTCGGCCAGGAACTGCGCCGACTTCGGCAGCGCCTGAACCGGATCGAACGGATCGAGCAATTGGCGCTGGTTCGCCGTGCCCGGCATGAACTGCGCAATTCCCTGCGCGCGCTGGCCGTTGCGCGTGACCGGCCCGACTGCATCGCTCTGAAAGCGGCTTTCCTGCCAGATCACGCGGGCGAAGAATTCGAGCGGCAGATCATTCGCCTTGGCTGCGGATTCGATCATCAGGCAGATCGCCTCGCGGGTGCCGCTCTCCTTGGACTCCTCGGCCTTGATCTCCGAGCCCTCTGCCGCAGGCTCTGCAGGCTTCGCAGTCTCGTGCGGCGCGTCCTGCTGCGCGCCGCCCTTCGGATCAGCCGGCACGGCAACGTCACGGTCTGAGCCCTGCTCCGCCGCCACGCCGGACAAGGGCATGGTCAGCATCAAGGCAAGGCCGAGACAGGCAATGCGAGCAATCGAAACCATGGAAAGCATCGTGAGCGCGGTGCAATGGTTGGAATTCTGTCGACAGACAAAGCCCAGGACCATGCGGGGTTCCACCGCGCGGCGCCTTGACACAGCGAATGAGCGGGCTAGCAATCCTCAAGTCCTGCAGGGAGCGCGACGGATGACCGCACCGACCGACGACAGACTCGGCTTCGCGCCCGAAAGCGATGCGCCCTTGTCCTACATGGCGCGCACGCGCGACTACTATCTCGCGATCGGCTATGACACGCCCTATCGCTGGGCTCACTACACGTCGGCGCCGTTCCATCCCTTGCGCAAGCCGCTCGCGCAGTCGCGCGTCACCGTTGTCACCACGGCCGCGCCGTTCGATCCCGCCAAAGGCGATCAAGGCCCCGGCGCGCCCTACAATGGCGGCGCCAAGTTCTACTCCGTCTATGACGGCGATACGTCGGCGCAGCACGACCTGCGCATTTCCCACATTGCCTATGATCGCGCGCACACCAGCGCCGAGGATCCCGGCACCTGGTTTCCGCTTCCACAGCTCATCAGGCTGGCGCGTGAGGGCCGCATCGGCGCGGTCGGACCGCGCTTCTTCGGCGCGCCGACCAATCGCAGCCAGCGCGTGACGATCGAGACCGATGCGCCGGAGATTCTTGCGCGCTGCCGCACCGACGAGATCGACGCCGTCGTGCTGGTGCCGAACTGTCCGGTGTGCCACCAGACCGTGAGCCTGGTGGCCCGGCATCTCGAAGCGAACGGCATCGCGACCGTCGTCATGGGCTGCGCCAAGGACATCGTCGAGCACGCCGCAGCACCGCGCTTCCTGTTCTCGGATTTTCCGCTCGGCAATTCCGCCGGCAAGCCGCACGACGCGGCCTCACAGGCCTTCACGCTCGAGCTCGCCTTGCGTGTCCTCGAGAGTTCACCAGCCGCACGGACGACCGTGCAATCGCCTTTGCAGTGGAGCGACGATCACGGCTGGAAGCGCGACTACAGCAATCCGGCCATGCTCGCGCCGGAAGAGCTGGCGCGGCGGCGCGCCGAATTCGATGCGCAGAAGGCGATCGCGCGGCAGGTTCGTCAAGCCTTCACCTAGACGGTCTCAGGCCCGGCTCGGCATAATTTTAGAATACCGAACAACCTACTTTTGTTCGGCCTTCGGCTCCGGCCTTTGAAATTGAATATTGCACTTCTTTGCGATCGAGGCCTGCTCAATAGCAACCATCTGCCCCTTCATGTTACCCAACTCGGCGGCAGTTTGTTTGTCCCCTCCGACCAGAAACGCTGCTGGCCAGAATATCACGACGGCAGCCGTAGTCGCGATCGTATCATTCGTACGCTGCTTGTCTTGAGCTCCCGAAAGAGTAGCGGCACGGGCAGAGACGCTTTGAGCCTCCATCGCGAGCTGCTGACACGTATAGGACTGATAAATCATTGGAGAAACATACGTCGGGGTGATGTCGGCCGAACTCGAAGCGCAGGCGCAAAGGAACAAAGCGCCTAGAAAGCCGAAATTACGCCGATGTACGAACATGATTCCCCCCTTGCCCACGAAAACGTGAAACAATCTAGGAGCGAATGCAAGATGTTTGGGCCGTGCCGATGCAATTTGACCCTAATTATCCCATGATCAGAGCGACTGCTCCAGCAGCGGTATCAACGAACGCCGACAGCGACACAGCCGGAATCCCTTCATCATCACCCTGCAGCCGCGCGGCATGGCGCCAGCAGCGCGGACAGCGCACCGGGCGGCGCTACCGGCGCAGCCCGAAGCAGGGACCTGAGAACGCGCAGCCTTGCTGTGGTCAGCCAGCCGCCGATTGCGCCTCGCCGGGCGTGACCGCGTCGACCGGCAGCGCGAAGGCCTCGACCCGGTTGAGCGGCTTCTTGTTGAGCAGCAGCCGGGTCACGTCGGGGCGAGAATAGTGTCCCGCCGGATCGGCGGCGTTCTTGGCGATGCCGATCATGCCGAGATCGATCTCGGCGATCAGCAGCCCCTCCTGCTCCGGCGGCAGCTTCTCCGCAAGCGAAGAGCCGTCTGGACCGAAGATCGCGGCGTGGCCGCCGCCGACATGCAGCAGCGCGTGCTTGTCGGGCCGGTCACACAGCTCGTCGATCATCGCCGGCGAGACGGTGGCGCACGGCGCCAGCACAAAGCACGAGCCCTCGACGGCATAGACGCGCGAGGCGGCGTTGTTGACCTCGGCGCCGAGCGCCGGCGCGAACGGATCGTACAGCGAGAAGCTCGGCCACGCCGCGACATGCACCTGCTCGTTCTGGGCATACATCGCGTATTTCGACAGCGGCTGTAGATGCTCCCAGCAGCACAGCGCGCCGATCCGGCCGATGTCGGGGCGATCATGGACAGCGAGATCGCTGCCATCGCCCTCGCCATAGACGGTACGCTCGGCATGGGTCGGCCGCAGCTTGCGGCGCCGGGCGATGGTCTCGCCGTCCGGGCCGATCAGCCATTGCGCGATGTAGAGGCTGCCGCCGTCGCGCTCGGACAGTCCCAGCACGGCCGTGAGCCTGGCCTTGCGCACGGCGGCGCGCAGCGCCTCGGCCTGCGGGCTGTCATAGGCCAGCGAATTGTCGAAATAGCGCTGCACGAAGCCACGGCCGATGCACCAGGCCGGCGAGTCCATCCAGATGTGCCAGGGATAGCCGGGGATGAAGACCTCCGGAAATGCGATCAGCTTGGCACCTTTGTCGGCCGCCTCCTCGATCAGGCCGATGGTCTTCTTGATCGAGGCGTCCAGGTCGAGCCAGGCCGGCGCCGCCTGCACCACCGCCACCTTGTATTTCGGATGTGCCAGTCCCATCCCGCGTCTCCCCTCTTCCGGATCGGCGGCGCCGCGCGCCGCATTCGCTGGGGAGTATTGACCTCGGCGATCATTCGCGCTCGTCTTGGAGGGAACGAAAACTCGACTGCGGCCGCCAGGGAGAGACCAGCCGGCCCAGAGCTTGCTGCATTTCCGACGATCCACGCGACACAATGGCGGAGGGAGACGGAGCGATGCCGGTCCTGTTCACCACGGAAGGAAGCCCGGGCCACCGCCGGCTGGCGCTGTGGCAGGACATCGTCTGCGACGTCTATGTCGGGCTCGACTGCACATCTGATCTCGGCAGCGCGTTTCGGGGCTCGGTGACCCACACCGCGTTGGGACGGGCCGTCTGCTCCGAGGTCGCCTCGGACCGGCAGCGCGTGCACCGGACCTCGCAGCGAATCTCCCGGGCGGATGCCGACTTCGTCCTCGTCGCGCTCGGGCGAGAGGGAATCGGCGGCGTCGTTCAGGATGGCCGCGACACCGTGATCCGGCCCGGCGAGTTCGCGATCTACGACACGACCCGCCCCTACGAGCTGCAGTTCGACGCCGCGTTCAAGCAGATCGTGTTCAAGCTCCCGCACGAGATGCTGCAGCGCCGGATCGGCCCGACGGAGACCGTGACGGCGATCAGCTTCGGCCCCGATAGCCCGCTCCAGCCGCTCGCCCATGATTTCATCGTCAGGCTCTGCGAACGCGCCGAGCACATCGGCCCCGAGCATGCCGAACCTCTGGCCGACCAGGCTGCCGACCTGCTCGCCATGACCTTGGCCGAGCGGCTGCGCACACAGCCCCTGCCCGCCTCGAGCCATCGCGCAGCGCTGCTTTATCGCATCAAGGCGCACATCCGCACCCGGCTGCCCGACGCCGACCTCTCACTGCCGGAGATCGCACGCGAGCTCGGGCTATCGGCGCGCTACGTCAACGATCTGTTCTCGGACGAGGAGACGTCGTTCCAGCGCTTCGTGCTGGCTGAGCGGCTCAAGCAGTGCCGGCGCGATCTCGGCTCGCCGATGCTGGCGCATCGTCAGATCAGCGAAATCGCCTTGTCCTGGGGCTTCAACGATCTCTCGCATTTCGGCCGCGTGTTCCGCGAGCAGTTCGGCCTGTCGCCGCGCGAGTGGCGGCGCAGCGCCGTAAAGCGCTGAGCTGGCCGCAACGCGCCCGCCTCACGCGCCTCGTGGCGCTGTTCGCGCCCTCAGCTTGTGCGCGGTGGCGACCGGCCGTCAGCGCGGCGGATCAGCGCGCAAGGCATCAACCAGCCAGTCACGAAAGGCACGCATCCCGAACGTCGGTTCTTTCGACTTCAACCAGGTCAGCCAATAAGAACCGGCGGCGACCTCAGCCGCAAACGGCCTGACCAGCCGACCCGTCTCGAGCTCGCAGTTGAACATGGCGATCGGAACCAGGCCAACGCCGACGCCGCGCGCGGCCGCTTCGGCCATCGCGACGGAGCTGTCGAAGATCGGCCCCTGGATCATCGGGCATGGAGCGCCTGCGACTGCAAACCATAATGGCCATTCCTCGGCGCGATACGACCGCAGGAGATTTTCGCCCGCGAGGTCCGACGGCGCGCGCAGACGACTCGCGACATCGGGATGACAGACGGGCGACAGCGGGGCAGACATCAGATGGATGGCCTCAGTGCCGTGCCAGGAGCCGTCGCCGAAGCGAAGCGCGATGTCGAGCCCGTCTCCGGCGATATCGATGCGGTTGTTGTTGGTGAGGAGGCGCAGGTCGATATGGGGGTGCGTATCTCGAAAGCCGTCGAGGCGTTGCAACAGCCATCCCGTTGCAAAGGTGCCGACACAGCCGACGGTCACGACCTCGCGGGTTCCCTTCGCTTCGATGCGATCGATCGCGCCGCTGATGCGACTGAACGCATCGTTGAGGACGGGAAACAGAGCCAGGGCTTCGTCGGTCAACGTGAGGCCACGCGGCAGGCGCCGGAACAGGTGAGCGCCCAACATCTGCTCGAGCTGTTTCACCTGGTGACTGATCGCGGTCTGCGTGACCCTGAGCTCCAAGCCTGCCTTGGTGAAGCTCAGATGCCGGGCGGATGCTTCGAAGGCCCGCAAGGCGTTCAAAGGGAGATGGCTGCGGATGGGCATGATGACCAAGTTCTGCTCATGGCTCGACGAATAAATGATCGTTTGTCAGTCGTCACCTCGTTCGGCAGGTTCGCGCAGTCACTGGAGAATGAACATGCTGACGAGACGGCATCTGGGTCTTGGAATCCTCGGGATAGCGGCTGCGGCGAGCGGGCTGCCATCACCTGCGGCGAAGGCGGCGGCCGACCGAAGGGCGCATCTGGAAGGGGAACTCGCCCGCATCGAGCGCGAGAGCCTCGGACGGCTCGGCATCGCCGTCCTCGACTCCGAAAGCGGGTTCGAGGCGGGCCTGCGCCCGGCCGAGCGCTTTCCGATGTGCAGCACGTTCAAGTGTCTGGCTTCCGCGGCTGTCCTGAAGCGCGTCGACGCCGGCGAACTGCATCTCGACACGCGCGTCCCGTTCGAGGCGAAGGATCTCGTAACATATTCGCCGGTGACCAAGGAGCACGTCGGCCGCGGCATGACACTCGCCGAGCTCTGCGAAGCTGCGCTCACCCAGAGCGACAACACCGCGGGAAATCTCCTGTTGCGGCAGATCGGCGGTCCTGCGGGTCTGACGCGTTTTGCCCGATCGATCGGCGACGAGATCAGCCGCCTGGACCGCTGGGAAGTTGAGCTCAACGAGGCGCTGGCCGACGACCCTCGCGACACAACCAGTCCGGCCGCCATGCTACAGAACCTGCGCCGCGTGCTCCTTGGCGAGGTCTTGTCGACGAATATGCGCCAGCGATTGACGGACTGGATGATCGCCAACAAGACCGGCGACACTCGGCTTCGCGCCGGTGTGCCGCGTGACTGGCGCGTCGCCGACAAGACGGGCGCTGGGGACCGCGGCACGACCAACGACATCGGCATTCTCTGGCCCCCGGGCCGCAAACCGGTTCTGGTCACGGCCTATCTGACTGGTTCACAGGCGTCTCCCGAGGATCGCAACGCAACGATCGCGAAAGTCGCGCGGGCGGTTGCAGACGTCGTGATGGGACAGGCTGGGTAGTTCGAGCATCCGGCTTCCGAGCCCCTCCGGAAGCCGGACATCAGACCCAAGATGTTCGCCATGGCGGCGCAACGATTGGGCAGGCTAAGCTGCGGCCGGCCCACGTCATCGGAATGTGCGGCCGCTGCCGGGATCGATCCGATGCGCCGCTTTGCCATGAAGGCCCTGTTCTCCCTGCTGACCTTGCAGCGGGACGACGAGACACAGCTGCGCTGGGACCGGATCGTCCTGATCGGCTCGACCCTGGTGACGATCGGGCTGATCGCCCTATATGCCTATAGCAAGGCCGAGGGCCGCTGGTAGCCGGGCGCAAGACACGCGAGAACGAGTTCATGAGACGACGAATGGGGTCCGCCTGCCTGCTGCTGGCGTTCGCGTCGACCGCCAGCCATGCGCTGGACAGCGAGCAGAAGCGTGGAAAAGCGCTCTTGCAAAGCCTTTGCAGCCGATGCCATGCGGTAGGTCTCACAGGCGCCAGCCGGCACCCCGACGCGCCCCCGTTCAGGACCTTCGGTGACAGCAAGCTCTACGACGAGGATTTTGCCCAGCGGCTGCAGACCGGCCTGTCGACCATTCACAAGGACATGCCGAGCTTCCAGTTCGAGCGGCCCGAGGCGGAAGCCGCGGTCAATTATCTCAGGACCATTCAGGCCCGCCCCAAACGGCGGTGACGCGGCGGCGCGGTCCGCCGGCGTGGAACGGGGCTTGTGCGGCGCGGTTGCCCGTTCCCGTCCATTGCCCGCGGCCCGGCTGCGGCCGGAGCCCGCATGAAGACGCCGACGACCACGGGTCTGCACGCCGACGGACTGCCGCTGCCGCAGCGCACCTGGGCGATCGTGACGATCGCCCTCGGCATCGTGCTGGCCGTGATCGACGGCGCGATCGCCAATGTGGCGCTGCCGACGATCGCCCGCGACCTCAATGCGAGCCCTGCTTTTTCGATCTGGATCGTCAACGGCTATCAGCTCGCGGTCACGATCTCGCTGCTGCCGCTGGCCTCGCTCGGCGAGATCATCGGCTATCGGCGGGTCTATCTCGCCGGCCTCGTGCTGTTCACGGCTGCCTCCGCCTTCTGTGCGCTGGCCGACAGCCTGCTGCTGCTGACGCTCGCGCGCATCCTGCAGGGCTTTGGCGCCGCCGGCATCCTCAGCGTCAACTCGGCGCTGGTGCGTTTCACCTATCCGCACGCTCTGCTCGGCCGCGGCATCGGCATCAATGCGATGGTGGTCGCGGTCTCCGCCGCGCTCGGTCCGACCATCGCCGCCGGCATCCTCGCCGTCGGCAACTGGCCGTGGCTGTTCGCGATCAACGTGCCGCTCGGCATCGTCACCTTCGTCTTCGGCTTCCGCTTCCTGCCGCATACGCCGCGCGCGCCGCACATGTTCGATTGGCAGAGCGCGGCGCTGAGCGCGGTCGCTTTCGGCTTCCTGATCGCCGCCGTGGACAGCCTCGGCCATGGCGAGGCGCTGGTGACCTGCGCGATCGAGTTCGTCGTCGCCATCACGGCCGGCGTGTGGCTGGTCTGGCGCCAGACCCACATGGCCTCGCCGCTGCTGCCGCTCGACCTGCTGCGCATTCCAGTGTTCGCGCTGTCGATCGCGACCTCGATCTCGTCGTTCTGCGGACAGATGCTCGCCTTCGTCGCGATCCCCTTCTATCTCGAAAGCCATTTCGGCTATTCGCCGGTGCAGATGGGCCTGCTGATCACGCCGTGGCCGATCGCGGTCGGCCTGACGGCGCCGATTGCGGGGCGGCTGGTCGAGCGCGTGCCAGCCGGGCTGCTCGGCGGCATCGGTCTCGTGATCTTCGCGTGCGGGCTCGGTGCGCTCGGCCTGCTGCCGCGCGAGCCGTCGGCATGGGATGTCGTCTGGCGCATGGCGCTGGCCGGCTGCGGCTTCGGCCTGTTCCAGACGCCGAACAACCGTACCATGATCGCCGCCGCGCCACGCGAGCGCGCCGGCGGCGCCAGCGGCATGCTCGGCACGGCGCGCCTGCTCGGCCAGACCACGGGTGCGGCGCTGGTCGCGATGTTTCTCGCGATCGATTCGACCGACGGCACGCGGCTGTCGCTCTTGACCGGGGTCGGTTTCGCGCTGGTCGGCGCGTTCCTGAGCATGCTCAGGCTGTCGCCGGCCGGCGCCCGCGGCGCCGAGCGCGTCCGCGTCCAAGACGGCCAGCGGCTGAAGGGCGAGTAGTGACAGCGATGACGGACTGGACGATGCTGCCCCTGCTCGCCCTCGCCGCCTTCGGCTCGGGCATCGTCAATGCGCTGGCCGGCGGCGGCGCGTTCCTGACCTTCCCGACCTTGCTCGCCGCCGGCATTCCCGCGATTGACGCCAACGCCTCCAGCACCGTCGCGCTCTGCCCCGGCCAGTTCGTCAGCGCTTGGGCCTCCCGTGAGATCTTGAACGACGCAAAGGCGCCCTGGCGCCACGACCTCGTGCGGCTGTCGATCATCAGCCTGATCGGCGGCACGCTCGGCGCCGTGCTGCTCCTGGTCACACCGTCGGCCGCCTTCAGCCGGCTGGTCCCCTGGCTATTGCTGTTCGCCACGAGCGTGTTCGCATTCGGCATGCGCTTCACGCCGAAGGATGGCGCGCGCTGGTTCGGGCCGCTGACCATCCAGGCGGTGCAGTTCGTGATCGCGATCTATGGCGGCTATTTCGGCGGCGGCATCGGCATCCTGATGCTGGCGGCCCTGGTGTTCTACGGCATGCGCGACATCCGCGCCATGAACGGCATGAAGGTGCTGCTCGCTGCGCTCATGAATATGACGGCCTCCGCCATCTTTGCGTTCTCAGGCCGCGTGCATTGGCTGGAGACGCTGACGATGATGGGGGCTGCCATGGTCGGCGGCTTCGTCGGCGCGCGGCTTGGCCAGATCATCCCGCCGGCCCATGTGCGCCGCTTCATCATCGCCGTCGGCTGCGGCCTGACGGTGTATTTCTTCGTCAAGCCGGCCTGAGCCGGACGTCGCATCAAAGAACCTCGCGTCAACGAAAAAGGCCGGCGCGATGGCCGGCCTTTCGTAGTCATCTCGTAGCGTCAGGCTTACGCCTTGACCAGCGGTCCCTTCGGCGCCGGCCCCTTCGAGCCGCCGCCGGACTTCGGCTTACGCTTGCGCGCGGCCGGCACTTCGGACTTCGGCGTGACGGGGCCCTCGACGAACTCGAAGCCGATCTTCTCCTCGACGCCGGATTCGTCCTTGACGAGGACGACACGGACATGCCCGCCGCCCTTCAGCTTGCCGAACAGCACCTCGTCGGCCAGCGGCTTCTTGATGTGCTCCTGGATCACGCGGCCCATCGGCCGTGCGCCCATCTGCTCGTCATAGCCGTGCTGGATCAACCAGCTCTTGGCCGGCTCCGACAGCTCGATCGTGACGTCGCGGTCGGCGAGCTGGGCCTCGAGCTGCAGCACGAACTTCTCGACCACCATGCCGATCACCTCGACGTTGAGGTGCGCGAACGAGACGATGGAGTCGAGCCGGTTGCGGAATTCCGGCGCGAACTGCCGGTTGATCGCCTCGTGGTCGTCACCTTCCCGCTTCGAGCGATGGAAGCCGAACGCCTGCTTGGCCATGTCGGCCGCGCCTGCATTCGTGGTCATGATCAGGATCACGTTGCGGAAGTTGACCTGCTTGCCATTGTGGTCGGTGAGCCGGCCGTGATCCATGATCTGCAGCAGCACATTGTAGAGATCCGGATGCGCCTTCTCGATCTCGTCCAGCAGCACCACGCAATGCGGATGCTGGTCGACGCCGTCGGTCAAGAGGCCGCCCTGGTCGAAGCCGACATAGCCGGGAGGCGCGCCGATCAGGCGCGACACCGTGTGCCGCTCCATGTACTCCGACATGTCGAAGCGCAGCAGCTCGACGCCCAGGGTCGAGGCGAGCTGCTTGGCGACCTCGGTCTTGCCGACGCCGGTCGGACCCGAGAACAGATAGCAGCCGATCGGCTTCTCCGGCTCGCGCAGGCCGGCACGGGCCAGCTTGATCGAGGCCGACAGTGAATCGATCGCCTTGTCCTGGCCGAACACCACGCGCTTCAGGGTCTGCTCGAGATGCTTGAGCACCTCGGCATCGTCCTTCGACACGCTCTTCGGCGGGATCCGCGCCATCGTGGCGATCGTGGTCTCGATCTCCTTGATGCCGATCGTCTTCTTGCGCTTGTTCTCGGCCAGCAGCATCTGCGCCGCGCCGGATTCGTCGATCACGTCGATCGCCTTGTCCGGCAGCTTGCGGTCATGGATGTAGCGCGACGACAGCTGCACCGCGGCCTCGATGGCCTCGTTGGTGTATTTCAGCCGGTGATAGTCCTCGAAATACGGCTTCAGGCCTTTCAGGATCGCGATCGCATCTTCGACCGACGGCTCGTTGACGTCGATCTTCTGGAACCGGCGCACCAGCGCGCGGTCCTTCTCGAAGTGCTGGCGGTACTCCTTGTAGGTCGTCGAGCCCATGCAGCGGATCGAGCCCGAGGCCAGCGCCGGCTTGAGCAGGTTGGACGCGTCCATGGCGCCGCCCGACGTCGCACCCGCACCGATCACGGTGTGGATCTCGTCGATGAACAGGATCGCGTTCGGATGCGCCTCAAGCTCCTTGAGGACCTGCTTCAGGCGCTCCTCGAAGTCGCCGCGATAACGCGTGCCCGCGAGCAAGGTGCCCATGTCGAGCGAGAACACGGTCGCCGCCGCCAGCACCTCGGGCACTTCGCTGTCGACGATGCGCTTGGCCAAGCCTTCGGCGATCGCGGTCTTGCCGACGCCGGCTTCGCCGACGAACAGCGGGTTGTTCTTCTGGCGCCGGCACAGCACCTGGATGGCGCGGTTGATCTCGGAGTTGCGGCCGATCACCGGATCGATCTTGCCGTCCCGCGCTTTCTTGTTGAGATTGACGCAATAGGTTTCCAGCGCCTCGCCCTTTTTCTTGGAGTCCTCACTGCCCTTGGTCTCGGTCTCTTCGTCGACGCCGCGCACGGGGCGGGCCTCGGACACGCCGGGCCGCTTGGCGATGCCGTGGCTGATGTAGTTGACGGCGTCGTAACGCGTCATGTCCTGCTCCTGCAGGAAATACGCGGCGTGGCTCTCACGCTCGGCGAAGATCGCGATCAGCACGTTGGCGCCGGTCACCTCTTCGCGGCCCGACGACTGAACGTGGATCACGGCGCGCTGGATCACGCGCTGGAAACCTGCGGTCGGCTTGGCGTCGTCGCTGCCGTCCGTGACCAGATTTTCGAACTCGGTTTCGAGGTAGTTCACGAGACTGCCGCGCAGCTTGTCGAGGTCGACGCTGCATGCGCGCATCACGGCCGCTGCATCGGAGTCATCGATCAAGGACAGAAGGAGGTGTTCCAGTGTCGCGTATTGATGATGACGCTCGTTGGCGATCGCCAGCGCACGATGCAGGGATTGTTCAAGGCTTTGAGAAAAAGTCGGCATGCGCGTCCTCTGTGGCCCCTTGCCATCATGATCGCCGCCGCCCGGTCAGGCAACAACAACCTTCGTCAAATATAGTTATAACCGAGTGCGACAAAAGACCGGCCGAGCCGCTCGATTACGGGTTCACCGGATCGTCAATGCAAAACCCGTTCCGATTGCGGCAAATCGGGCTTGCGACGACCGAACGGCGCAGGCGGCCAGCGCGGAGAGATAGGGACCGGAGCGGCCGTAATTCTTCGGGCGAAACGTGAAACCTGCCCGGATTGCGCCGACCTCGTCTGCAGCAATTTGCATCTGCGGCGACTTGCGATTCCGATTCGCCACCGCCACTTCTCCGGCGCGCCCGAGCAGCCGGAGCCCCCGGCCTCTGGCGCGCTATTGCACGCGTCGGCGGCTCTCTTCGCGGAGGGAGCCGGCTATTTCTTCTCCATCACACACTGCAACGGATGCTGGTGCTTGCGGGCGAAGTCCATCACCTGCGTCACCTTGGTCTCGGCGATCTCGTAGGTGAAGACGCCGCACTCCCCGATGCCGTGGTGGTGCACGTGGAGCATGATCTTGGTCGCGGCCTCGACGTCCTTGTTGAAGAACTTCTCCAGGACGTGAACGACGAACTCCATCGGCGTGTAATCGTCGTTCAGGATCAGGACGCGGTAGAGGTTGGGGCGCTTGGTCTTCGGCTTGACCTTGGTGATCACGGACGTTGCCGGGCCACCGGTGCCACCGGACTTGTTGTCGTTATTGCTCATCCTGGGCGCGGATCGGTTCAATCTGGAAGTTGGCTGCGACATCTTGCACGCGTTAGATATGGCTGCGAGGCCCCCAATAAAGAGTTTCCCTTGGAGGGTCGCTCAACTTGGAGGGTTGCTCAATAAGGGTTGCCCCGACCTGTCCCCTGCCGGGCCGCTTTCCGCCACCCGGTCCTGCTTTCCAGATCGCCTGTCCCAGCCGACCGGTCCGGTCGGACCGACGCCAGGAATATGGGTCAGCGACCGGTTTGCCGCAAGCGCAGGCCCAGGACGGACCGACGCTCCGGCAGGACCGATTCCCTGCCCCGGCGATGAGGTGCAAGGTTAATCAAACCGGCCGCATTTTACAAAGCCCATTCAGCGGGCATTGACAGGGAACCAGCTCGGTTGCGGGCGCGGCGCCACGCTGCGGGCATTGGCCCGGTGTTTCGCGGTTTCGATTTACCCGTCCTTGACGAAGCCGAACCGAAAACACCTGCAGAAAACCATAATTGGTGAGCGACATGACCGATGTCTCCTTCATTCGACTCTGCCGCCGCGCCGCCCGACGGTTCGCCTGCGACCGCGGTGGCAACATCTCCGTGCTGTTCGCCATCTCGCTCGTCCCTATCCTGGCCTTCGTCGGCGCAGGCGTCGACTACAGCCGGCTGAACGCCGCGCGGTCGTCGATGCAGGCCGCGCTCGACTCCACCTCGCTGATGCTGTCGCGCGACCTGGCGCAGGGCACCATCAGCGCAGCCGACGTCGGAACCAAGGCAAGCGCCTATTTCAAGGCGCTCTACACCAGCACGGACGCGCAGAACGTCACCGTGACGGCCAGCTATACCTCCTCGACCAGTTCATCGGCCTCCAACATCCAATTGTCGGCCTCCGGTCAGATCGTCACCCAGTTCATGAAGATCGCCGGCTTTCCGACCATGGACTTCGGCGTCAAAACGACATCGACCTGGGGCGACGTGAAGATGCGGGTGGCGCTCGCGCTCGACAATACCGGCTCGATGGCATCCAGCGGCAAGATGTCCGCGCTGCAGAACGCCGTGGCCGGCAGCGGCGGGCTGATCGACCAGCTCAGCGCCCTCGCCAAGACCCCGGGCGACGTCTACATCTCGGTCGTTCCATTCGCCAAGGTCGTGAACGTCGGCGCCAGCAATTACGCCAAGGACTGGATCGACTGGACCGACTGGCAGAATCCGCCCACGACCCAGCCCGCCAATGGCTCCTATCAGGCCGCAATCCCGAACGGCAGTTTCACGCAATCCCAATGGGACATGGTGGGACCGGGATCTTCCTGTCCGTTCAAGTCCGGCAACGGCTTCCCCTACTTCTCCTGCACCAGCGGCCCGGCGACCGGCAGCTCCAGCGCCTCCAAGATCCCGTCGAGCGGGACCTACAACGGGTACATCTGCCCGGGCTACGACTCCGCCTCGCATAGCTACTACAACGGCTGCTGGGACAGCGTGCAGACCAGCACGCGGGTGAACTGGTGCACCGGCAGCTACTGCAGCTGCCCGACCAGCGGCAGCAATCTTCCGAACAACACGTGCAGTTGCACGGGAAGCGGATCCAGCACGGTGTGCAAGGTCAACACCTTCACGCACACCTGGATCGCCAACACCAAGAGCACCTGGACCGGCTGCGTCGCCGACCGCACCCAGCCCAACGACGCGAATGCCGTGTCGCCCGCGACCTCAGACGTGACGACGCTGTTCCCGGCCAACCAGCACATGGAGAACAGCACCCAGTACTGCAACAGCACGGCCTCGACCAAGCTCGCGGAGATCGTGCCGCTCAGCTACAATTGGAGCTCGCTGAAGAGCGCCGTCAACGCCATGCAGCCCACCGGCGGCACCAATCAGGCGATCGGACTTGCCTGGGCCGTACAGTCGCTGATTCCGAACGGCGTGCTGGCCGCGCCGGCGGAGGACGTCAACACCACCTATAATCGCGTCATCATCCTGCTGTCGGACGGCCTGAACACCGAGGACCGCTGGCCCGAATACGGCAACGGCTCGTCGCAAGCCTCGGGCAACCCGATCGACGCGCGCCAGGCCCTGCTCTGCTCGAACCTGAAGAACACCAAGGATTCGAAGGGCAACGCGATGTACACGATCTACACGATCCAGGTGAACACGAGCTCGCCCGCCGATCCGACCTCGGCCGTGCTGCAGAACTGCGCCAGCAGTCCCGACAAGTTCTACATGCTGACGAGTTCGAGTCAGATCGTGACCACGTTCAACTCGATCGGCACCGCATTGTCGAAGCTGCGGGTTGCCAAATAACAGAAGCGCCGGGCACCGACTGCGCTCCGCCTTCAGCCAACAAAAAAGCCCGGCGCAAGCCGGGCTTTGTGCTCCCTACAGGGCGCGAACGGTCAGTGCGCGGCCGGCGGGGTGAACTTGGCGGCGATGCCTTCCAGCGGCTTGAACGCCTGCTTGGCGAGATCCGAATACAGCCCGGCGATCTTCTGCGAATCGGCGACGAAGGTCTCGTAGGCCGACTTGGCGAACTCGGTCTGCACCTCGAGCACCTTGTCGAGCGACTTCACGCCCTGGAGCTTCTCGACGAACGACTTGGTGTCCTCGAACGACTTCTTGGTGTAGTCGCCATACGCGGTGGCGATGGCTTGGAGCCCGTTCTGCACGGTGGTCGCAGAGTTCACGACGGTCTCGAACTGCTCTTTGCCGTAGTTCTGAAAGTCTTCAACCTTAAACATGTGGCATTCCTTTCCCTGATTTTGAGCGCCCTCAGGGAAGCCCCGGCTCCCTGACGCATCCATAATATAGTGCAGCGCACAAAAAAAATCAAGAATATTGTGCAATGCACCATCACGGGCATTGCGGTCTCGACGCACCGTCGGGCGCCCCAACCCGGGCCAGTTCAGCGGAAATACCGACCGTCGGCGCAAGGTTTCTTTAATCCTTTGGCAACTCGACCGTCCTAACCTCTCCGGTGGTCCCGGCCAGCGTCGGCCGAACCGTAAAGCTGTTCTAAAACAGCGTCTTAACAAAACCTCAGTTCGAGCCCTTCGATGCTTGGCAGCGTCATGGCGCGATCGGGAGGTCCGACAGGCACGGTTACGGGGGCGTTCGGCACAATTTCGCCTTACGAGCCGGTGATCACGTCAGAAATTGGACGGGGATTTCATGCTTCGCAAACAAATGGCTTCCTCGCGCCTGTTGCGAGTCGGCGTCTACGGACTGATCACCCTCGCGACGGCAGCAGTGGTCACGGTCGACAGCGCGGAGGCGCGTCGGCGCCATCGGCAGCATCACGCGCGGCACTCGCCGCATAATGACGAGGGCAGCTACAGCCCGGCGTTCGCGTCGATCGTCGTCGACGGCAATTCCGGCGCGACGCTGACGGCGACCAATCCCGACGCCTCGCGGCACCCCGCCTCGCTCACCAAGATCATGACGCTCTATTTGCTGTTCGAGCGGCTCGATTCCGGCAAGATGAAGCTCGATACCGAGATGCCGGTGTCCGAGCACGCCTCCGAGCAGTCGCCGACCAAGCTCGGCCTGCGCCCCGGTCAGACGATCCGCGTCGAGGACGCGATCAAGGGCCTGGTGACGCGGTCGGCCAACGACGCCGCCGTGGTCATCGCGGAGGCGATCGGCGGCGACGAGGACGAGTTCGCCAAGATGATGACGCGCAAGGCGCGCTCGCTCGGCATGAGCCGAACCACCTATGTGAACGCCTCCGGCCTCCCCGCCGACGCGCAGATCACGACGGCGCGCGACCAGTCGATCCTGGGCCGCGCGATCCAGGACCGCTTCCCGCGCTACTATCGCTATTTCTCGACGGTGGTGTTCAATTATCGCGGCCAGTCGATCCGCAACCACAATCATCTTCTCGGCAATGTCGAGGGCATCGACGGCATCAAGACCGGCTATACCCGCGCCTCCGGCTTCAACATCGTGACCTCGCTGCGCCGCGGCAACCGCCACCTGGTCGGCGTCGTGCTCGGCGGCCGCAGCGGCGGCTCGCGCGACGCCATCATGCGCAACCTGCTTGCCGAAAACCTCGACAAGGGCGCGACCCGGCGCACCGTGGCGGCGATCGGCGAGCGCGGCGGCTCCGACGGCGGCGATCCGAACCAGGGCACGGTGCAGCTCGCCTCCGCGGCGCCGGAGACGCCGGCCCCGAGCCGCGCCTCCAAGATCATCTCGACCCTCTCGGAAGCCACCGCGGCCCTACCGCCGGCGGCACCGCGAGAGGCCAAGGTCGAGCCGGCGCCGATGACCTCCGGTGTGATCCAGAGCCAGCCGATGTTGATCGTTCCCGGCTCGACCGAGCCGATGAAGCCGGTCAAGGTCAGGACGGTCCAGGTCAAGGCCGGCGCGGTCAAGCTCGCGACCGCCGCGCCGCAGCCGGCCGCCCCTGCTCCCGCGCCCTTCGCTCAGCGCGTCGAGGCCATCGAGCCGGCGCCGCCGATCACCCGCGCCGAGGCCCCCCGTCCCGACATGCCGCCGCAGCCGCCGGGCCATGGCACCGGCAACGGCATTCTCGGCGTGCTGCCTGCCTCCAGCCTGCCGGCAGGCTCGTCGCAGGCCATGGCCTATGCGGCGCCTCCGGCCCAGCCGGCACCGACGCAGATCGCCTCCGCGAGCGCCGCGGCGGAGCTTCCGAGCAAGCCTTCCGTGACGCGGAGCGGCTGGATCATCCAGGTCGGTGCGCTGGACAACGAGGCCGAGGCCCAGAAGCGGATCGAGGCGGCCCGCAGCTCGGCGCAAGGCCTCCTCAGCAAGGCCGATCCCTTTACCGAGACGGTCGCGAAGGGTGACAAGACCCTGATCCGCGCCCGCTTCGCAGGACTCGATCGTGATCAGGCCGAGGCCGTCTGCAAGAAGCTGAAGCGCGCCGACATCTCCTGCATGACCGTGCACAACTAACGTCGGCACCGATCCTGTTCCGATGAGGCCCGCGCGACACAGCGCGGGCCTTTTCGTTTGCGGACCACGCGATCGATGATCGGGACGCACGGCCGCAAACCACTCGTCAAGGATTTGCCGCTAGAACTTTTTCACCATGACGAACGATCGTGCCTGGCAAGGGCGAGAGCCGCAGGCGTCGACAAAGTTGCGTTGAAAGCGGGTTCGGTGTTGTGGCGTTGGTGGCGTTGCCGGAGTTAGCCGTGATGCGTACGAAGCAGAGTATCCTTGGCCTCGTTCACCCGGGCGGCGAGGTACGTCGACCCCCCTTGGTCGGGATGCAGTTTCTTCATGAGCGCACGGTGGGCCCGACCGATCTCGTCTCGCCCCGCGCCCGGCTGCAGGCCAAGGATCTGATAGGCCTCCTCTTCCGTCATTTTGGAGCTCGACGCCGCGCGTCCCTGCCGCCCTGCCGCATCGCGCTCCGCGTGCTGACGCCAAGCGGGAAACCGGCGGTCCAGATAAGTTTCAAGTAGAGCGACGCTGTCGGCATCGAGGCTCGGCGTCATCGCGGCGAGCTGCGGCAGATCGAACTCGTCCAGCGACCGGCCGGCATGGACACCGGCGACGAAACGGCCCTGCATCTGCCCGCTGTCGTGATCGAGCACCATCTCGATGAATTGCGAGCGCACCCGCGAGTTCTGACCGGACGAGCGTGGCCCGCCCAGACCGAACATGCTGCCGACATTGCCGAGCCCGCCCGGTGACCAGCCGAGCAATCCCGCCCCGAACAGCCCGATCGGGATCGCCACCACCAGCTCGCCGCGGAGGCCGGTGAAGGCTGCCACCGCAAGGCAGCCGATGCCACCGGCAAACTTGAGCGCGCGCGCCAGCGCCGCCGGATTCGCGTTCCGGAACATCTGCAGCAACAGATAAAGGGTGATGACGGCGACGGCGCCAGCGATCAGTGTCATGATCCGAATATAGGGCGTGTCGGGACAAAAAGCATGATCGGCTGCGTACGCGACCGGCAGGCTCGAGCCGGTGCGCCGGGCTTGATATTGGCGGCGGCCGAGATCGATCTCTACTTCATCTGCCCGATCAGGCGTGCCGCGCCCGCTTCGGAGCCGGCGAGCCGGAGCAGCGCCGCGCGACCACCGGCAGCATAGGCCGCCGCGGCGCGCAGAAGATCGCGCAACTGCGCGGATGCGCCGGGATCGAAGCGGCACCATGCTCCCCCCGACAGCCGCGCCATCTCGCGAAAAGCCTGCTCGGCCGCGGGCTCATTGCCCTCCTGGAACATGAACAGCGGGACCTTCAACAGCCCGAGCTCGCCGGCCTTTGCGCAGAGCACGTCGACATTCTCCTCCATCGCGTCGCCAACGAGCACGACGGCGCGGATTCCAGACGCTGTCGCATGGCGTCGCGCCTCGGCAAGAACCTTGCCGATCTGGGTCTGGCCGCCGCGACAATCGATCTTGCCCATCAGCCGGGCGAGCTCAGCGCTGTCGGAGATCCAGCCAGTGGCGCGGCATTCATCGAAGCCCCGATAGTACACCAAGCGGATATCCAGGCTGCCGAGTGCGGCGGCCTCGCGAAACATGTCGGCCTGCAGGGCACAGGCCATGTCCCAGGTCGGCTGGCGGCTCAGGGTCGCATCAAGCGCAAAGACGAGACGACCTCTGGTTCCCTGAGCTGCAGGAGCCATGGCCTTGGCCTGCGCCACAAACGCCGCAACGGCGTCTGCCGTGGAGCGCGCATCGTCCGGCAACCGTTGCTGGCGCGAGCCATCGTCGGCCGTGGTCATCGGCGCAGAACCTGGCTTCGTACGACGATCGACCATACGCGCACCTTGCTCGGACGCGCATCATGTGGGCAGCCGGACGAACAGCTTCAATGACGGCAGCGACCCATCTGCTGCTTACGTCGTTCATTCCGCCCGTCGTGGTGGGCGGCAAGGGTCAGGCGAGGCTGGCGTGCATCCCGGCTTGCGCGCTCAATGCGTCAGCGGCTTGGCCGGCGTCGCGGTCTTGCCGACCGGCGCATAGGGCGCGACGGGCCCCGGATCGAGCAATGGTGTCTTGGTCTTGACCGGCCCGATGTCGCTGCTGCTGTCGCTGTCGGCGAGGAACTTGTCCAGCATGGCCTGGATCGACGACTTGGCGTCGTCGGGTCCGGTGTCGCGCATGTCGTTGTGCTGGAAGTCCGTGTTGACGACCGTGATGCCTTCCTTCTCGCAGATGTCGTCGCTCGGGATCACGCCGGGATCGGTCTTGAATTGCGGGTCCTTCGAACGGAACGACAGGATCTTGAACTTGCCGTCGGTGACGAACGGGACGCGGAGGTTGTCGAGCGTGACGACCTTCCGGACGTCTTCGGGATACTGCTTGGCGAAATACATCGAGATGTCGCCGCCCATCGAATGACCAACCATCGTCAGATGATCATAGTCGGCGTTCGGCTGCACTTGGTGCATCTGCTCGACGGCGAACCGGATGTTGGCGACGCCGCGCTGGATCTGCGGCAGGCGGCCGACATAGGGCTCGCCGACCTTCGTCACCATCGGCGCATCGGTCGGCAGGTCGTGCTGGATGCTGACCGCCATGTAGCCGCGCGCAGCAAATACGTTGGCCAGGAACGAGTACTCGGTGAACTTGACGGTGTTGCCGTGATTGAGGATCGCGACCGGCAGCTTGACCATGCCGGCTTCGGCCTGCATCTCCTTGTCGCGGCGGACGGCCACGGCGACTTCGACCAGACGGTTGTCGCGCGAGGCGTCATAGAACCTGATGGTCTCGTGCCGGATCGCCCACTTGCTCGCGGTGAAGTAGCCGACGGCCGCCAGCACGCTGACAGACACAAGAACGGTTATTCCACGCTTCATGTTCGTCCCTCGGGAGCACAATCAAAGGTAGTTTTGAACCTGTAAGACTCTCGCGACCCGTTCTGTTTAATATATGTAACGGCGCTGTGACAGGAAGACCAAATGTTGTGTATCGGTCGCCCGTTCGTTGTGCGCCGCACCTAGTTGCTGTGCAGCATAGCGGGTTCCGTCGCCCGTCTCTGTAACTTGAGCCCTGAACGTCAGGTTCAAATCAGTCATGAATTTGACGGTAATCTAGCGAAGTTGGCGGCCGCGGCGTTGACCTGAGACAAATCTTCCTCGTCCGTCCCAAGCAGGCTGAACGCGCCGTACCCCCCTGTCACGCGGATTGTTAACCAAGCGGCGGGCGCACGTTCAACGCGCACAATGTCTCAGGCGCGGCTTCGCCGGACTGCGGACGGTATTCAGGCGCTGATGATGTCGTGCAGGTCGAGCGGCTTGTCGACCTGGGCGAACCATTCGGCGCGGTTCGCGGCGCGGCGGCGGCCGCGCTCGTCCAGCGGCAGCTTGAGCTGCCGCAGCAGGCTGGTGACCTCCTCCCGGGCCGTGACGTGGCCGAGATTGGGGCGGGTGCCCAGGGTCGCTTCGTCGATGTCGTCGAGCGCGGTCAGTCCGCGCGGGAAGAACTCACGATAGACGACGCGTTCGGCAAAGCCGTCGATGGCGCGAAAGCCGAGCCGCAGCGACAGGTCCTTGAGGCCGTCGGCGACCAGTTGCTTGTTGCGGGAGCCGAGCATCGACAGCCGGTTGCGGACCACGATCCAGTCGGTCATCGCACCGTCCACCTGGCGGCGCTTGCGCCGGACGTCACGCACCATCTCCGCATAGTGGCTCTCGCCGGTCACGGCATAGGTCGCCGGATCGACCGTTCCCAGCACGTCGAAGTCGAGGAAGCTGTCGTTGATCGGCGTGACCAGCGTATCCGCCATCGAATGCGCCAGGCGCATCAGGTAGCTGTCGTTGCCGGGCGTATCGATGACGATGAAATCGAACGAGCGTTCGACGGCGCTCACGGCCTCCATGAACTGCTGGAACTCGGCGTTCTCGTTCTCGTCGATCTGCAGCGTCCGGCCGAGCTGGATGCAGTAGTGCGTGGGCAGCTCGAGGCGCAGGCCGGTGCGGCGCGCCCAGGCGCTGCGGTTGTTGATGTAGTGGGTGAAGCTCTGCTGGCGGCAGTCGAGATCGATCGTGGCGACGCGCTGGCCGGCCTTGAGGAGTGCCACGGCAATGTGCAGGGCGGTGGTCGACTTGCCCGACCCGCCCTTCTCGTTTCCAAGCACAACCACGTGGGCCGAGCCCGATTGTCCTTGGCTAGTCTGCACCAGCATGTTGTCGACCTCTTACGATCATCTTCGAGTCACGGTCGTCTGCGGTCAAGTGAAATGCATCGTCATCGTGAATCCCACGGGGGACGCATCCTCCGCTACTACTTGACGCGCACGTTTACCAACTCCGCATCGGACGCGGAGACGTGCTAACAGGCGTATTCAAGTATGCTGAGCGGCGTGTCGCGTCCTTGTTAAGGGCGGTCGCCCGAGCGTCAAGGCCGAACAGAGCAACCGCAATTTTTCGCTGTGAGATCGAGCAAAAATGTCACGAAGCCCGCGCGTCGCCCGCACCGTTTCCGCCCTCCGCCGCGAGCTCGACAGCTTGCGCGCGAGAAAAGCCAGCATCGCGCTCGTGCCGACCATGGGCGCGCTGCATGAAGGCCACATCTCGCTGGTCAGGCTGGCGAAGCGCCGCGCCGACAAGGTGGTCGTCTCGATCTTCGTCAACCCGACTCAGTTCGCGCCGACGGAGGATTTCGGTTCCTACCCCCGGACCTGGAAGGAGGATGTTGCGAAACTTGCGGCCGAGCGCGTCGATCTGATCTGGCATCCCGACGCGAAGGCGATGTATCCGGACGGCTTCGCGACGCGGGTCGTGCCGGAAGGCGCGGCATTGGCCGGGCTGGAGGATCGCTTCCGTCCGCATTTCTTCGGCGGGGTCGCGACCGTGGTCGCCAAGCTGTTCACGCAATGCCGGCCGGACGTCGCGATCTTCGGCGAGAAGGACTATCAGCAGCTCCGCGTCGTCGCCCAGATGGCGCGCGACCTCGATCTCGGCGTCCGCGTCGTCGGATCCCGTACGGTGCGCGAACGCGACGGGCTCGCGATGTCGTCGCGCAATGTCTACCTCACTGCAGACGAGCGGCGGGCGGCGCCGACGCTGCACCGTGTCCTGAAGGAGCTGGCGGCCCGGCTGCGCGCCGGCGACGACATGCAGCCGGCGCTTGGGGACGGCGCCGCCGCGATCACCCAAGCCGGCTTCGCCTTGGACTATCTCGAGGTCCGCCACGCCGAGACGCTGGCCCCCATCGCCCCGAACGAGTCAGGACCGATACGCATCCTGGTCGCGGCCAAGATCGGAACCACGCGACTGATCGACAATATCGCCGGCTGAGCCGCCGGGAAATCAGCGGCTCGCCAAGACCGCGAGTGCTCCTTCGCCCGCAAGGGCAGAGGCAGCGGCAACTGACGCCGGGTAGAGCGTACGCTCTGCCCTTGCGATCGAGTCTGAACTTCCGCCCCGGCGTGAGATGCTCACGTGCAACACCGGCAACTCGTCGAGCGGCTACAGCAGGCCGAGATCGCGCAGCTCGCGGCGCAGCGGCTCGGGCATGGCTTCGACCCCCGCCGCACTGGACTTGCCGAGATCGGCCGGCGCATCCTCGGTCGTCAGATAGCGCCACCCCTGGAACGGACGCATCGGCCGCGGCGACACCGCGATCACCTTCGGCTGCATGATGATGCGGCACCGCCCGATGCCGTCGCCGTCGCGGAACGGCTCGATGCCGACGATCTTCTCGCGCGCGGCGACCTCACCGCGGATCACCCAGTACAGCGAGCCGCCGGCGAGGATGTCCTCGACTCGTTTCGGCGTCATCCGCGTGACATGGACGTGCTGCTGCGGCAGGCCCTTCTTCTTGGCCGCGAGCATGCGCTCGGCGATCCACTCCTTCAGCTCTTTCACGGACTCGCAGCCGACGGCGAGCTTGATCAGGTGCAGAGGCATGATGGCGGTTCGACCAGCGGGATCTATTCGTTGTTGGCGGCCGGCTCGGCAGCGTCAGGCGCCGCCTGAGGCGCCGCGGCAGCCGGCGGCTTCGGCTTCGGTGCGGCCTTCTTGGCCGCCGGCGGCGCCTGGGCGTGGCTGGCAGCCACGGTCGGCGGCGCTGCCGGCGACGGCGCAAGCTGCGTCGGCGGCTTCGGCGCAGCGGCTGCCGGTGCGACCGAACGCGTCGAGGCCGTCGGCTCGGGATTCATGATGCTGACCGGCGGGGTATTGGCCGAGCTGGGAAATTCCGCGGTCGTCGGCTTGCCGCTCGGCGCCGACGGCGCCTGCCCTGGAGGCGCCAGTCCCGCAAAGGTTCCAGCGACGGGCTGGCCCGGCGCCGCATTCCACTGCGAGGCGTAGCGCGTCACCAGCCCCTCATAGGTCCGCCCTTCCATGTTGTTCATCAGTTGCTGGCGATCGCCCACGGCACGGAACATCACGCAATCGCTCGGCGTGCAGCGGTCGCGCGTCAGCAGCACATAGGCCATCAGGCCATAACGATCGCGCTCCACGGCGCGGCGCAGCGCCAGCAGCTCGGCGGTCATCACCTTGTTGGCGCTGGCGACGTCGCCCGCCTGGGACAGCCGGCTCAGCATGCCCGCCGCATAACTGACGGCCGCGGCCGTCATCTCGGCCGATCCGAACAGGCTCTTCTCGCAATTCGCGAGCACCAGGTCGCCGGCGAGATCATCCACGCAGGCCAGAGCGGGCGGCGAGAAGCTGACGGTGGCGGTCGCCGCAGGATCGCCATTGGCGCCGCGCGGGCTCGCATCCTGGCTCCGCATCATCGACGCCACCGCAATCCCGACCGCCAGCAGCGTGATCACCGTCAGCGCGCCGTTGGCGACCGATTTCTCGGCCCTGAGCAGGGTAATCAGGACGATCAGTGCAAAGAAACCCGCCGCGGCAACGGTGAGCCACATCGGGAACGCCGGTGAGTTCAAGAGCTGATCCAACGAGGAAGGCCAGGTCGAGTTCATGCGCGCTTGTTCCTGACGTGGGCCAGCGAGAGCGGGCCCGATGGCGTCCCTACATGGGACGGCCGTGAAACGATCATCAAATTCAAATGATCACCCGATCGATTGCGGCCCCACCACGACAATAGGACGATTCCATGCGCCTGCGGGCGCCGGATGGTGTGGAGCTACCCGCTATCCCCAAAGGGATCGCGCAGCAATCGTCAGCGTCTCGCGCCACGGCTCCCGAACGCGTGGCAACTCCCCCTCTCGCTTCGGCTACGTCTCCGGCGGCCGCCTCCGCCGACGCGGCACGTCATCCTCAAGACAAGGCCAATTGGCTCTCTCTGGCAACCCGCTCAAAGGCTTCCGTCGAGCTTTTGATCCGATACTGGCAGTCGTCGTCTTCCGTCGGAAGCTGGCGGATGATCTCGTAGGTGCCGGTGGCGGCCGGACGCGAGACGTTGCTCGCGGTAAAATAGACGGTCGATCCAATGGGGAACTTGTGTTTCAACGCCCTCTCCTGCTCGCGTGCCGGCAAGAGCCCCTTGTCCCGCTGCCCGGGCCGGCGTGTCTTTATAAATATCGCGCTTATATCACGCCGCCGCCCGCCCTGACCAGCGACCTCACGACATGGCAAACACGGAGATTGCGAGAGTCTTCAACGGGATGACGCCGTAGGCGGTATTTCTGGACGAGCGCGTCGGGGCTCGCTCGTCCACCGCAGACCATATCGTGAACAGGCGGCGCCGTTCAGACTTTCTCGACCCGGTCGATGATCCAGCTCTCCGCAAGTCCGTCCTTCACCCACGCCGCGAACTCCGGCATCGCCATCATCGTGTCCATGTAGGCACGGGTCTCGGCGGCGACCGGAATGGCGAAGCTGTGGAAGCGCGTGACCACCGGCGCGAACATGGCGTCGGCCGCGCCGAAGCGGCCGAACAGGAACGGCCCGCCATTGCCATAGCGGGCACGGCAGTCGCGCCAGATGTCCTCGATCCGGGCGATGTTGGCCTTGGCATCGGCAGACAGCTCCACCAGCCGCACCGGCCGGTGCAGGTTCATCGGGCATTCGTTGCGCAAGGCCGGGAAGCCGGAGTGCATCTCCGCGCAGACCGATCGCGCATGAGCGCGGGCAGCGGCATCGGCGGGCCACAGCCCCGCTTGCGGGAAACGCTCTGCGAGATATTCAATGATCGCGAGCGAATCCCACACGCTGATCGCGCCATCGATCAGGATCGGCACCTTGCCGGCCGGGGAATGCTTAAGGATGCGCGCCTTGTCGGCGGGATCGTCGGTGTAGAGCGGGATCACGATCTCCTCGAAGGCGATATCGCAGCCGCGCAGCGCCAGCCACGGCCGCATCGACCATGAGGAATAGTTCTTGTTGCCGATCACCAGCTTCAGCGTCATGTCCAGCCGTCTCCGTGTTCAGGCGTGCATGGGCCGCGCCGTGTCGGCCATGGCAGCCTTGCCTTCCGGGACGCATACAGGATCGGCGGTGGCCGCGTCGACAGCGACTTGCTCCGATTTGCGTCCCCCGCGCGCGACACGATCAGCGCGTGAAGTCCTGCGGCGTGAACGACATCTCGATCACCTTCCACTCGTCATAGCGATCCCGCGGCAGCATCGAATAAGGCTGGCAGGCGTTCAATGCCTCGACGGCGCTTTCCTTCAGCTGCGCAGCCTTCAGCGGTGCGATCACCTCCCTCACCTCCGGCTCCGTCGCCAGCCGCCCATCGGGCGTCATTGCGAAGCGCAGCCTGACCATGACCCGGTCGGACGGTGACATCGAAGCCGAAAGACGGGCGCAGCTCCTGACCCGCTGACGCAGCGCCGTCTCCAGATTGGCCGCGAGGTTGGTCGTCGCGGCCGGCCCGGCGTCCTTGGCATCGTCCGGGCCGATTGCCGGCGGCAGCGGCGAAAGCGGCTCCGGCAGGCCCAGCATGACGCCGTATTTCACCGTGATGTCGGGCTCGGGCGGTACATAGCTCGGCGCCGGAGCCGGCACAGGCGGCGGCAAAGGCTTGGCGGCCGACTTCGCCTCCGCCTTGGCGGCCGTCTTCACGGCCTTGGACGGCGGCATCGGCGAAGGCTGCGGCAGCGCCGGTGAGGGAGACGGCGGCTTCGGCATCTCCTTCGCCTCCTGCACCGGTGGCTGCGCCGGCTCAGGCGCCGGAGGCGGCGCGGCGGCCGCCGGCGACGGGCTCGGCGCCGGCTGCGGCAGCGTCAGCTCGGGCGATGGCGTCGGCACCGGCTCCGGCGTCTTCTGCGGGTCGTCGGCATCGACGATGTCGACGGCAACCTCGTCAGTCCTGGCAATCTCGTAGGGACGCACCGTGGTCGAGACCACGACCCCACCGGCGATCAGGAGATGTGCGAGCACCGATGCGGCGATGCCCCAACGGATGAACTGCCAACGTTCCATGCTGCTTCACTTGCGCCCGCGCCTGACCGAACGCCGGACCAATTGCCTGGGCTGCGCGCGGTCTCGCCGATCATTGGCAGGGATTGCAGCGCCAGCCGCCGGCCGCGCCGGCCATGTCGGTGTCTAGCATAGCGGCGCGGGCGCCGCCCTCAATCCCATTTCGGCGCAAAGGCGAAGTTGGTCATCCGTCCTTCGGGACTGCCCATCGCGAAGATGTCGGCCATGTCCTGCTCGGACAGCTCGAAATCGAACACGTCGAGGTTCTCGGACAGCCGCTCGATCTTGGAGGTGCGCGGGATCGCCACGACGTTCTGCTGCACCAGCCAGCGCAGGCAGATCTGCGCCGGGCTCTTGCCATGGGCGCGGCCGATCCGCGTCAAGGTCGGATCGTTCTTGATCTTGCCCTTGGCGATCGGGCTGTAGGCGACAAGCGCGATGCCATGGCGCGCGCAGGCATCGCGGACCTTGGTCTGATCGAGATAGGGATGATACTCGACCTGATTGCACACCAGCGGCTCGGGCGATGCCGCCACCGCCTCGTCGAGCAAGGCAACCGTGAAATTGGAGACGCCGACGTGGCGTGCGAGCCCGAGCGTCTTGGCATGCGCCAGCGCGCCGAGCGTCTCGACCAGCGGCACGTGCGGGTTGGGCCAGTGCAGCAACAACAGGTCGACCTCGGAGACGCGCAGCCGGACCAGGCTCTCCTTGGCCGAGCGTTCGAGATCGTGCGGCGCGAAATGCGTGGTCCACACCTTGGTTGTCAGGAACACCTCGTTGCGCCGGACGCGGGAGGCGCGCAGGCCCTCGCCGACGTCGTGCTCGTTCTCATAGACCTGGGCGGTGTCGATGTGCCGGTAGCCGAGGGTGAGCGCCTGCTCGACGATGCGGCTGCAGGCGCGCCCGCGCAGCTCCCAGGTTCCGAGACCCAAAGCGGGAATTCCGGCACCATTGGCCTCGATCATCAGCATGGCCGTGCACTCCAGAGCGCGTGCAACATTATGTAGGCACACGCTGGGCGTTGCCAACGCACGACCCGTGTTTGGCTTAAGTCTTGGCTAAGGCGGCAAACACCGTCTCGGGCGCGTGCGCGATGACGGTGAGCAGCGCGCGCGCCGGGCCACGCGGCATGCGCTTGCCCTGCTCCCAGTTGCGGATGGTCTCGACGGGCACGCCGAGCTTGGCGGCGAATTCCTGCTGGGTCAGCTGCACCCGCCGCCTGAGGTCGCGCACTTCGAGCGGAGCCACGGGCGCCAGCGGAATCTCCTCGCCGTCACGCAGCTCCACGATCCGTCCATCTGCCTTCAGCCGCAAGCGTTGCATCGTCCGACTCCGTCTCGAGCGACAGTCTCGCCGAACCGCGTTAAGGCCGGATTAACGATATAAGTCGTTCAGGAATTGCGCTTATTTCAAGCCGAACCATAGCGTGGCGATGCCGAGAAACGAGAAGAAACCGACGACGTCGGTCACCGTCGTGACGAAGGTTCCCGAGGCGACGGCCGGGTCGGCGCGGACGCGTTCGAGCACCATCGGAATCAGGATGCCGCCGAGCGCACCCGCGACGAGATTCGAGATCATCGCAAGCCCGATCACGATGCCGAGCCCGGGCATCTTGAACCACGCCACGGCGGCGATGCCGGTGACGAGCGCGAAGGCCAGACCATTGACGAGCCCGACCAGCCCCTCGCGGATCACGACCCGCATCGCATTGTTCGGCCCGAGCTCGCGCGTCGCCAGCGCGCGCACCGCGACCGTCATGGTCTGGGTCGCGGCATTGCCGCCCTGGCTGGCGACGATCGGCGCGAGCACGGCGAGCGCCACCATCTGCTGCAACTGGCCCTCGAACAGGCCGAGCACCGATGACGCCAGGAACGCGGTGGCGAGATTGATCAGCAGCCAGTTGAAGCGGCCCTTGGCGATGGTCCAGACGCTGTCGGACAATTCCTCGTCGCCCGACACGCCGCCGAGCGCCTTGAAATCCTCGTCGGCCTCCTCCTCGATGACGTCGACCACGTCGTCGATGGTGATGACGCCGGCCAGCCGGTTATCGGCATCGACCACGGGGGCCGCGACCAGATTGTACTTGCCGAACAGCCGCGCCACCTCGGCGAGATCGTCGGTGACGGTGACGCGACGGCGGTCCTCGTCGATCAGATCGGCCAGCGGAACCGGACGGCGGGCGCGCAGCAGCGCATCGAGCGACACCGCGCCCTGCCAATGCCGTGCGTCGTCGACCGCATAGATCTCGTAGAACCGCTCGGGCAGATCCGGCGTCTCACGCATGTAGTCGATGGCCTCGCCGACCGTCCAGCCCAGTGGAACCGCGATGAACTCGCTCTGCATGCGGCGGCCGGCCGAGCCCTCGGGATAGTCGAGGCTGCGCGCCAGCGCGTCGCGCTCCGACGGCGGCAGGCGTTCGAGGATCTCCTCCTTGTCCTCCTCGTCGAGGCTTTCCAACAGCTCGACGGCGTCGTCGGATTCGAGCTCGCGCACGCCCTCGGCGACGGTCGCAGGCTCGAGCTCCTCGAGGATCTCCTCGCGGACCGCGTCGTCGACCTCGTTCAGCGCCGAGAAGTCGAAATCGGTGCCGGTCAGCTCGACCAGCCGGACACGGTCGTCCGGCGCGAGCGCCGCGATCAGGTCGCCGAGATCGGCCTCGTGCAGCTCGGCGACCTCGGCGCGCAGAAACGCCTCGTCCTCGGCGGCGATCGCCGCCGTGATGGCCGCGATGAATTCGGCGCGAATCTCGCCGGATTCGGTGCGCATCGGCGCGCGATCGCGTAGAGTAGCATCAGCATGGGCAACGTCCGATGTCTCGTTCATGACGTGCCTCACGCGCTTGATTTCAGAGCAAATGGTCTGATTTGTGCTTTCACGCATTACATAATCGGCAACAGCGAGCGCAACGGGAAAAGATGCGGCTTTGGCGACCGATGACGGGATGGGTAAACGCGGCCTGCGTCGTGGCGGCGCTGCTTGCGGCTGACGTCGCCGCAGCCGCGCCCGCCGCATGCCCGCGCGAAGGTACGCTCGGCACGTCGCGCATTCTCACCGTCGATCCCGCGACACATCCGCGCGTCGGCCTGAAGAGCTTCCCGGACACGCTGCCGCTGCACGACGGCGAGGTGGTGCTGACCTTCGACGACGGCCCGTCGCCGCCGATGACCGACAAGGTGCTCGCCGCACTCGCCAGGGAATGTGTGCGCGCGACCTTCTTCCTGGTCGGCGAGCCTGCGTCGCGCCGCGCCGCGCTGGTGCGGAAGATCGCGGCCGAAGGCCACACCATAGGCCATCACACCTTCACGCATGCGAATCTCGCGCACATCACGCCGGGACAGGCCGTCGATGAGATCGATCGCGGCATCGGCGCCGACGAGAAGGCGCTCAACGGCGCGGAGACGACCACGCCGTCGACGCCATTCTTCCGCTTTCCCTATTTCGAATCGACACCGGCGACGCTCGACCTGCTGCAGTCGCGCGGCATCGTCGTGTTCGGCGCCGATCTCTGGGCCAGCGACTGGAACCCGATGTCACCGCAGCAGACGCTGAAGCTGCTGACCACCCGGCTGAGCCAGGCGCGCAAGGGCATCATCCTGCTGCACGATCCGCAGCCGCGCACGGTCGCCATGCTGCCCGCGTTCCTGCGCTACCTGAAGAACCACGGCTATCGCGTGGTCCATGTGGTTCCGAAGCAGCCGGCGGATGTGCATCACGAGCAGCATAGCGAGCGCCCTTCACCCGCGCCGACGCCGCCGAACGAAGGTGGTTAATCCGTCGTTCAGGACCCCTGTCTACGCTCGACTGCCGTGATCACGGCGATTTCTACCGCTTGCAATCCGGCAACAGCCGCGTGCAAACCGGAACCCGGAACGATGTCATCTCGCGACAGCCGAACATCCCTGCTATGTCTTGGCGGTCGCTTGCCCGTCTCGGGCGGCTGCGACACATCATCGAGCGTCGAAGACCCTGGCCGAAGGGGCCGGGACGGTGAAGGGAATGTGAGCAGCGTGATGCGTGATCGTCGGTGGGCTTGCGTCGGACGGCCAACATGGCTCGCAGTGCTGTTGGGCACCGTCGCCTGCGTCGCCTCCAGTGTCGGATCGTCAGCCGCATCGGCGGCCGATTGTCCCGGACACCCGAACGCGCTCGGCACGTCGCGCGTCCTGGTGGTCGATCCGCGCGAGCATCCGCGCCTGGGCGCGATGCAGTACAAGGAGACGCTGCCGCTCAAGGATCACGAGGTCGTCATCACCTTCGACGACGGGCCGCTGCCGAAATACAGCAATCGGGTGCTGCAGATTCTCGCCGACCAATGCGTCAAGGCGACGTTCTTCACCATCGGCCGCCAGGCCAAGGCCGATCCCGAGGGCGTGAGGAAGCTCGCGGCCGCCGGCCACACCATCGGCACCCACAGCCAGAACCATCCGCTGAGCTTCAACAAGATGACGCTCGAACAGGTCCAGCCGGAGGTCGATCAGGGCGTCGCCTGGACGAAGGCCGCGCTCACCGATCCCTCCGCGCTGTCGCCGTTCTTCCGCGTGCCCGGCCTGCTGCGCGGCGACGCCGTGGAGAGCTACGCCGCCTCGCTCGGCCTGCAGGTCTGGAGCGCCGATTTCCTGGCCGACGACTGGCGAAGCATTTCCGGCGCCAAGGTCTACGAGCTCGCGATGAAGCGGCTGGAGGCGCGCGGCAAGGGCATCCTGCTGCTGCACGACATCCAGGCCCGCACCGTCACGGCGCTGCCGAAGATCCTCGCCGAACTCAAGGCCAAGAACTACAAGATCGTGCACGTCGTGGCGGCAACGCCGGACCGGCCGGCGACGCCGACCGAGCCCGAGGATTGGCTGGTGCATCGTCCGTCGGACGAGACCCCGGTGGCGCATTGGCCCAGGATCGCGCCCGTCGATCTCGCCGGCGCCGAAACACGCGCCCGCGCCAGGCTGGACGATTTCGGCATTCTCGACGTGCCCGCGGCCGTCACGCACGGCGCCCAGAAGCCGGCATGGCCGCGTCCGCCGCTCGCGCCGCGCCTTGCAGCGCCGGCCTTGGCAGCGCCGGCGCCCAATCTGTTCGCATGGCCGCCTGTCGCGCCGCTGTCGGCGCAGCGGCATCAGCTCGCCCGGCTCGAGAGCCCGGCCCCGAAGGCGGCGACTGCCAAGCCGGCGCCGCGTCCGCTGCGCCTCGCGAGCCTCAGGCGGCGCTGAACATTCGCAGATGTTGCACGCGGGGATGCGGCACGATTCGCTCGCCCTCGCCTTCGGCTGCTCGAACTCGATATCGCGGCGATCGGCCTGATGCACACCGATCGCGGTGCGACCGATCAATTCGAGACCAGCTTGCTGACGCAGAGGATGACGGCGGCGGCCAGGAAGAACAGGTCGATGTAGGATTTCTTCTCGCCGTCCTTGCGCAGCGATCCGACGTCGGACACCACCTGCCTGCTGACCACCTGCCCCACCGGCCCGTCGCCGAGCATGCCGGCCAGCCGGCGGACGTCCGACTCCATCTTCTCGATCCGTCCGAAGAAATGGAAGGTGCGCACCACCGTGACGGCGCGCATGCCGGCATAGATCAGCACCACGAGCGCCAGGACGGCGCGGTTCTGGTACTTCTCGATGTAGTTCAGGCTGAGATAGACGGCCGCGAGAAAAACGAAATTCGAGATGAAGCGGTACACGAGGCCCGTGAAGTTCATCTGCTCCCCCACATGATGTTCGGATCACTGGCCGACGACAGAACTCACGAAACGCGTTTCGCCCCCGCGTCCTGGTTCAACCGGCGTCACCCTAGGAGAGCGGGCTTGCGAATTCGTGAAGTGGAAATTTTGCAGCGCCAGAACAGGCCCGCTTGGTAAACAAGGGACTGCCCGGAGAGCGCCGCTGCAGCCTGCAATTGCAGGGC
Source organism: Bradyrhizobium sp. SZCCHNR1051 (assembly GCF_032489615.1). Classification (NCBI taxonomy): domain Bacteria; kingdom Pseudomonadati; phylum Pseudomonadota; class Alphaproteobacteria; order Hyphomicrobiales; family Nitrobacteraceae; genus Bradyrhizobium; species Bradyrhizobium sp. SZCCHNR1051. The sequence continues at coordinate 136,974 of NZ_JAUEYJ010000022.1, forward strand.
TGCAGCAGCTCTCGCAGCTACGCCCCGAATCGCGCCGGCGCGCAGGCGGCGACGTCGACGCTCGGCGCCTCGCCGCTCATCAGCTCGGCGAGGATGCGACCCGTCGCAGGCCCCAGCGTGAAGCCCTGGTGGCCATGGCCGAAATGCAGCCACAGGCCCTTGTGACGCGCCGCCTGGCCGACGACCGGCAGCATGTCGGGCATGCACGGCCGGGTGCCGATCCACGGCTCGGGCTCGACCGGCCTGCCGAGATCGATGAGCTGGCGCGCGGCAGCCTCGGCCTTGCCGAGCTGAACCGGGGTCGATTTCGCATTCGGCGATGACAGCTCGGCGCCGGTCGTGATGCGCACGCCGAGCGCCATCGGGTTCATCAGATAGCCGCGCGCCGCATCGCGCAACGGCAGATCGAGCGGGGCGCCGCCGCTGTAGTGACGGTGATAGCCGCGCTTGCGCACCATCGGGATGTCGTAGCCGAACTGCTTCAGGAACTCCGGCGACCACGGTCCGAGCGCGACCACCACGGCCTCGGCCTCGATGCGTCCCTCCGCCGTGGTGACGGCCCAGCCGCTGCCCGCCTGTGCGAGCGTGGTCGCGTCGCCGCGCAGCAGCTTGCCGCCGCGCCGCGTGAACAGCTCGGCATAGGAGCCGACGAGGCTGCCCGGGTCGGACACGGTCCACGGCTCCTGCCAGTGCAGGCCGCCGATGCCGCTGTCGATCAGCCCGGGCTCGGCCTGCTTGAGCTGCTGGGCGCTGAGCAGCTTGAACTTGACGCCGAACGCCTTGCCGACCGCCTCGGCCTCCCTCGCCTCCTTGTCGAACTGCGCCTGCGTCCGGTGCAGCACGCGAAAGCCGTCGCGGCGCACGAGATTGCCGGCCCCGGCCGCGAGAATCAGCGGCTCGTGCTCGGGCGCGGCGCGTGCGATCAGTTGCGCATAGGTCCGCGTCAGCACCTCGTGCCGGGCGGGGAACGAATTCCACCAGTATTGCAGCAGCGGGCGCACGTGATAGGGCAACGCCGCGAGGCTGTAGTGCACGTCGTTGGTGCGCGCGAGCGCAATGTCGAGCACGCCGGCGAGATCATAGGGCATCGCGTAGGGCCTGACGGCCTCGCTCTGGATGATGCCGGCATTGCCGTAGCTGGTCTCGCGGCCTGGCTCCCTGCGGTCGACCAGCGCCACTGACCAGCCGCGGCTCTGCAGGTGCAGCGCCGTGCCGACGCCGACCATGCCGCCACCGAGAACGATCGCGCTTTGCATCGTCATCACTCCTGCCTCAGGTCCGCGCCGCCGCGACGACGGTGACCTCGATCTTCACATCCGCCATCATCTGCGCCTGCACCGTGGTGCGCACCGGCAGCGGGTCCTTGAAGTGCCTGCGATAGGCCTCGTTGTAGGCGGCGAAATCCGCCTTGTCAGCGAGGTGCACCATGCAGGACACGACGTCGTCGAGCGTCAGGCCTTCGCCGGCAAGCGTCTCCGAGATGTGCTTGAAGACGAGATCGGTCTGCGCCGCGATGCCTTCGGGAATGCTGCCGTCATCCGCAACCGGGATTTCGCCGGACAGGAACACCAGGCCGCCGGCGCGGCGCACCAGCGAAAACGGCCATGAGGGGGCGTCGGACATCGTTAGTCGCTCCAGGATGTATTGATCATGATGGCCGGCCTCAATCCCACGCCATGAAGCCCGGCGTCTGCGCCAGCGGCGGCAGCGACGCGAGCCTGGCGAGGTCCGGCCGGGGACGGCGCAGCTCGGCGTCATCGGCAAAGGCGGCTTCCAGCGCCGCGGCGACGCCGAGCACCAGCGCATCGCCGCCGCGGGGACCTACGATCTGCAGGCCGAACGGCAGGCCGTTGTCGTCGAGACCGAGCGGCAGGCTCAGCGCGGGATGGCCGGCCAGGGTCACCGCATAGGCGAGCGCCAGCCAGTGGAAGTAGGACCGCGTCGGCACGCCGTCGATCTCGGCCGGATACAGCTCGACCCACGGCCGCGGGCTCAAGGTGATGGTCGGACTGATCAGCACGTCGTGACTTGCGAAGAAGCCCTGATAGGCGCGGTAGATGCGGGTCTGGTTGGCGCTCGCGCGCGAAAAATCGTCGAGGCTGTAGCCGAGCCCCTCCTCGACATTGGCGCGCACGTTCGGCCCCAGCATGTCGGGCCGCTCGCGAAAATTCTTGCCGTGCTGGGTGAGGAACAGCGAGGCGCGCAGCACCGCGAAGGTCTCGTCGGCGCCGCTGCAATCGGGTGCGCTCTCGTGCGCGTCAGCAAACAGCGGCGCGATGCGCGACACGCGCGCGCGGAAGGCGCGGCGGATCAGCGCTTCCGTCGGCGCAAAGCCGAAATCCTCGGTGAAGGCGAGCCTGAGCGTCTTGAGTTCGACCACCGGCGGCACCGCCCAGCGCGATGGCGCGCCGCGCACGGCTTCGCCCGGCAAGGTGTAGGCGAGCGGATCGCGCGCATCGTCGCTCGCCATCACCGACAGCATCAGCGCGGTATCGGCGACATCGCGCGCCATCGGCCCATCGGTCGACAGGCACGACCAGCCATGGGCGCGCTTCTCGCTGGCGACGAGGCCGTAGGACGGCCGCATGCCGACGATACCGGAGAAGCCGGCCGGATTGCGAAGGGAGCCGCCGGTGTCCGAGCCGGAGGCCAGCGGGGCCATGCCGCAAGCGAGCGCGACCGCCGAGCCGCCGGAGGAGCCGGCGGCCGAGCGCATCGGATCGAACGGGTTGCCGGTGGCGCCGAACACGGGATTGCGGGTGTTGCCGCCCGCCGCCCATTCCGGCGTGTTGGTCTTGCCGAAGATGATCGCGCCGGCAGCGCGCAGCCGGCCCACCGAGGCCTGGTCGACGGCCGGGACATTGTCGGCCAGGATCGGGCTGCCATAGGTGGAGCGCATCCCGGCGGTGTCCTGGGTGTCCTTGATCAGCACCGGCAGACCGTGCAGCGCCCCCCGGTCCTCGCCCCTCACGATCTCGGCCTCGGCGGCCTTGGCCGCCGCGCGGGCAGCCGGCTCGTCCAGGGTCACCACCGCGTTGACGGCCGGATTCACCGCCGCGATCCGGTTCAGACACGATTCGAGCAGCGCAACCGGCGAGATCGCCTTTGTTTTCAGGAGGTTGACCAGCTCGACGGCGGTCTTATCGCAAATCGATTCCACGGGGCTTCTCTTTTCCGTTTCGGAAAACTATTTAGCATATAGGAAATCGAATGCACGACCCGAAAACGCATTGTTCCACCGCTGTCCACGCATGACCTTCGGACATCGGGGCACCCAATTGAATATGTTGTTCTTTGGGGCGAGATTGTCGGCCTGCCCCGGCCATCGGCGCGCCTGATCCGCTAACGGATTTTCCGGAGATCGCTTTGACAGACACTGCCATCAGCGTTTCAGCCGAAGCTCCCCACTCCCAGCTCGGCCAGTGCCTGAAGGCGGCCCGGCAGGCGCGCGGGCTGACCCTGAAGCAGGTCGCCGAAAAGACCGGCATGGCGCTGTCGACCCTGTCCAAGGTCGAAAACGGCCTGATGTCCCTGACCTATGACAAGCTGCTGCAGCTCACCTCGGGCCTGCAGATGGACATCGCCGAGCTGTTCAGCCCGACGACGCCGCGCCCCGAGCCGGGCCGGCCGGTGACGGCACGGCGCAGCATCAGCCGCGCCGGCCAGGGCCAAGTGGTGAACACGAGGTTCTACACCTACACCTATCAATGCACCGACCTGATCGGAAAGCGCATGGTGCCGATGATCGCCGAGGTGCGCGCCCGCACGCTGGAGGAGTTCGGCCCCCTGCTCCGCCATAGCGGCGAGGAATACTTCCTGGTGACCCGCGGCACCATCGCCGTGCACACCGAGTTCTACGCGCCCGAGATCCTGCACGAAGGCGACGGCATGTATCTCGACAGCACCATGGGCCACGCCTACCTCAACGCCGGCGAGACGGACTCCGCGCAGGGCGTGTGTCTGTGCACGAGTGAGCAGGCGGATCTGTTCGAGCAGCTGCACCGGATCGCGAAGAAGGATGCGGTGGAGTGAGGTGCGTGTCGGCGGCACGTCGAAGCAGAGGCGAGACGCGCTATGTTGAACAAAGAAGGTTTTTGTCCAACAGAACCCGGATCATCATGGCCAAGGCACCTGCCGGCAAATCCCCCTCCCGCCGGGGCAAGCAAACCGCTCACGGCATGTCGCGTCGGCCTCGTGATGAGGCGACGATTGGACGCGTCGTCCCGAGCGAGACGCGCGTCCAGGCAGTCATGCGGGCAGCCGAACGGTCCGGACTCCTCAAGGACAAGGCGGGACGGATTGGCGGACGCGTGAGCTCCGCGTTGGTCCGGCAGGCCAAACGGCAAACGGGAATCGAAACGGATACCGACCTTATCGAGTTTGCTCTCGCGACCATCGCGCTCGAGGATAATTTCGCGCAAGTCTTCAAGGAATCGCGCGGGACGGTCGATCCGAAACTGAAGCTCGGCTATTGAAGTGGCGGCATTCGACTACGAGAGCGCGCGGCGCTGGGCGCGTTTCGATCCACGGGGGACGCTGGCACGGCGGAGCGATGACGAGCTGCCATTTGTCGGACCCGGCCTGATTGCCGGACAAGGACTTTTGCTCGACACTTGTGTCTATATCGACCAGATGCAGAGCTCGCCTCCCATTCTGGACGAAGTCATCGCGCGTCGTCAGGTCAACCACTCGATCATTGCGGTGCAGGAGTTGATGCACACGGTTGGCGCCTTGAACCCAGCCGACTCGCGCACTGCGTCCGTCATCGCGGTGGTTGGACGACAGATCAAGGCGACGCCCTCGCATCGCATCTTCACCCCAGACGTCGAAATTCTAGGACGCGCAGCACTCCTGTCAGGCATCTTTTGCCGAACCCAGGGTTATGACAAAGATGGCAAGTTCCGCGCTCTCCGCGATTGCGCGCTGTTCCTTCAGGCGCAGAAGCTCGGCTTGGTGGTCCTGACGGCAAATGTCACCGACTACGACATATTGGTTCAGCTCATACCGAAGGGGCGAGCGCTCTTCTATCGAGGAGCCGAACCTGATCAGGCTTGAAAGCCGACAGCTGTGAACTGGGCCAGTCTCGGTCGCGCCGCTTGAGGCTTTATGTCCGCACAAGTGTCTTGGCCTCTTCGTGTCGAGCGGCGTTATCTTCGACAACCTATGGACGCGCACCGGTCGACAAAGAACGAGTTCATCGCCAAAGCGCATCATTTCAGCCCGGCACCATACTTTCGGCCGTTTCGACAAGCTCTGCCTCCCGCTCGTCGTCCCCATAACTGTCATCAGGATCAGGCGGGGCCAAGTCTTCCCGAACGGCAGGCTTGCCCATAGCTCCCTCTATGAGCTTCAACAAGCGGCGTCTGCGATCATCAAAAAAATCAGCAAAACGATCCTCCTTCAGGTGCGAAACATCGATTTCGTGCGACTGCAGGATCGCGCTCAGTCTTTCGGCTGCGATGGGAGGGATTCGTTCACCTCCATTCTCCAGCCTTGCCAAATACGTTGACGGAGCAACACCTCCGATAATCCTATTTGTACGAGCCGCCAAAGGCGTCTTGTTGATGATGCTGTTGTACACCTCCGGCTTCACATTCTTGGACTTACACCAAGCCTCGGGAAAGACATGATGGATATCTACGCTCTCGTCAAAGAACACTGCCTGATTAAACGGCTGTCCCGAACGAAAGTCTTCGGCACCAGTCCGCATAAGCAAGGCATGCACGCCTTTATACGCCGCCGAAAGGCGAGTACGTAGCGTTCGGAGCCGCTCCTCGCGGAAGTCCGCACGCATAACCGTCTGCGGGAGGGGACCCCCGCTCAACCATCGGCCGAAATCTCGAATGTCGAGAGCAAATCTGGACTCAACAGCCGAACCGTAAAGTTCACCGAAGACGCCACACCAATACCATTGCGCCAGACGCTGCCTAATAGAATCATTCTCCCACTGGTCACCAAGCTCCCCTAGGATTGCAGCCAGGGGAACAAGCTGGGTCTGATACGGCAGATCGCGTGCGCGAAATATCTTAAGCCCGTAAAGAAATCTTGCGGCGGTCAAGTATCCCTTCTCTACTCGATCGGCATAGAGCTGATACGCAGTTAAGGGCAACTGCAACAGGCTGTTGCGATTTGCACTGATCGCTGGCGGCTCCCTGCCATCAGATTCCGCATCTTCGCGAACTCCTTTTGTATACAGCAACGAGATCGCCTGCAAAAATTCAACCGGCTGGACGTCCGCGAGCACTGCCTGTTTTATTAGCCTCTCCCGCCGGCTTTTCCAATCATCACGCAGATGGAAGCTCTGCCCTGCATACATCGCAGTGACGAGTTCGAACGCGTCGAGAGCCTTACCACCGGTGTTTACTTTCTCGAACACGAGACAAACAGCTGCTCTCGTCGTATCCCTGCCAAGTGTGATTACCGGAAGTTGGTATTCGGTGAAGTTGTTGATCACGCGCATCGAGAATTCGTTGATCAGCCTCATATGATCTTGACGGGCCTGCATATCTTTCAGCGCCCAGGTGAGCGCGTTCTGTATCCAGATTTGCGCATCGAAGATCCGGTCGATCGGGAAGTGGAGTTCTCTGAACTCATTCTCTGCCGTCGAAAGATCGAGCTGGATATCGCGACCAAAATTCTCGCGCAGAACTCGATCTTCTGGAACCGCAAGTATTGCGTCCCGGCGCGCCCCGTTTGAACTGAGCGCATCACGAATGTTGAAGTAGAAATGCAACTTCGCCGGCCGCTTTCTAGATGTTTGAGTGATCACGGGGTGACGCGACGATGTGCACTGATAGAGTGACGTCATACGCTGCTGGCCATCGAGCAGGTACGCTTCGAGCTGACGCTGGGGTGGAGGGGCGCCTTCCACCGGCCGCACCGCAAAAGCCACCTCTCCGGAAGCATCAAGTGTCATCAAAGCTCCGACCGGAAAGCCTTCGGAGATCGATGCCAGCAGGTCGATGATCCGATCTTGATCCCAAACCCAGCCGCGCTGAAAGTCGGGAAGCTGAAGCTTTCCTTCATGACAGTCGCGCATCAAGTCCTTAAGAGACACTGGATGTGTCTTGAAAGATGTCGCCACTTAATTCTCCCAGAACATCAATGAACTAAATAGTAGAGGCATCAACGCAATCTCACTCATCGATGGAGCATCTTAATCAACACTCTCAGCACGTGTCTCGGCCTTTTTTCGTTTCCGCCAATCGCTGAACGACCGCTGCGTCGAGCTTTGACTTCGCTTCGCGGAAGACGGCTGAAACCGCGCCGAGCCTATCGGGCGACACAGGCCACATCAATGCTTGATCGCTTTCATGCTGCCGCTAAGCCGAATAAAAACATGCCCAAGAAACCAATTTCGCTCGCCGCCTCAACCACATCACCTCTGTCCAGTTCTCGCGATAAGAAATTTCTCTTTCTTTTTTTCGGAAATCATGATTGAGTGCCCCATCCCGCCTCGGCACGAGGGGCGTATCGCGATCGTCACGACACGCGGGGTGGGATGCGGTGGGCGTAGCGAGTCGCAGCATGCTCGACATGCGGACGAACGATTCCGATGCGCCGGCGAAATCGTAGGGTCCTGGCCTCCCGGTGCTGAGGCCAAGCTCGTGACAACGCGTTCGCGTTGCGCGGGTGACGGGGGCAAGACAGCCGGTCCCCGGGGAGAGGACGTATAAGCCGCCCAACCATCGCGCGGGGAATGCCGGGATGTCTCGGCTGAACCTGTGGTTCCTGCCGCCTGCATTCTTGTTCGCAGGCGGCCCATGGGTGCGGCCAGCGCCCGGCATTCCCTGCGCCCTCGTTGTCGAGAGGGCGAAACGAACGACACAACTCGGACGCCATGCGCGCCGCGAGGTCGCGAGAGCACGTCCCGACAGCGCGGCTGATCGGCCGCAACCGGCGGATCGCTCACCGCATGATCGCTACGATTTCAGACCGCTGTCCTGCCAGCCAGGGCCGACACGATCGCCTCCGACAATTGCCCCAGCCGGAACGGCTTGGCGAGCAGCCTGGTCGTCGCCCGGAATTCCTCCGGCACCAGCGAGGGGTCGGCGAAGCCGGACATGAAGACGATGGGCAGATCGGGCCATCTGCGGCGCACCTCGCGCGCCAGGTCGATGCCGGTCATGGCATCCGGCAGCAGAATGTCGGTCAGCAGCAGCGCGATCGGATCCGGCCGCTCCAGCTCGGCGATCGCAGCGGTCGCATTGATGACGACGACCGGGCTGTAGCCCATCGATGTCAGCATGGTCGATGCCATCGCGCCCACCAGCGGATTGTCCTCCACGATCAGGATCCGTTCGCCAGTCTGCGGCCGCGCCAGCCGCGCCGCGCCGGCGCGCGCGCGACCGGTGACGCCCGGCCCCGCGCTCGGCAGATACAGCGTGACGCACGTGCCCTCCGCCACCCGGCTGTCGATCAGCACCGTGCCTCCCGATTGCCGCGCAAAGCCATAGACCATGCTGAGGCCGAGGCCGCTGCCCTTGCCGAACTCCTTGGTGGTGAAGAACGGCTCGAAGGCGCGGCGCGCGATCTCGGGCGGCATGCCGGCCCCCATGTCCGACACCGCGATCGTCACGTAGTCCCCGGGCATGATGCGCTCGTCGCCGTCATCGAGCGGCTGGTCGAGCACGGCATTCGTCGTCGTGATCGTCAGTCGACCGCCGCCATCCATCGCATCGCGCGCGTTGAGCGCCAGGTTGAGCAGCGCGTTCTGCAATTGCGTCGGGTCGATCAGGCAGTGCCACAGCATCGGATCCTGCGCCAATTCGATCTCGATGTTCTCGCCGAGCGTCCGCTGCAGGATCGTCGTCATCCCGCTGACCAACTGATTTACGTCGGTGATCTGCGGCTGCAGCGCCTGCTTGCGGGCGAAGGCCAGCAGCCGCCGGTTGAGATCGGCGACCCGCTCCGCCGCCTCGATCGCCCGCTCGACCATGCTGCGGCAGGAGACATCGGCGGGCGGCAAGGCGTCGAGCAGCAGATCCAGATTGCCGAGCGTCGCCGCCAGCATGTTGTTGGAATCGTGCGCGATGCCGCCGGCCAGCTGGCCGACGGCCTCCATCTTCTGGGCCTGGCGCAATTCGTCCTCGATGCGCTTGCGCTCGGTGATGTCGACCGACAGCACGAAATAGCCGCGCACCGTGCCATCCTGGCTGCGATCCGGCACCCGAATGGTCTGGCACCAGCGTTCACGGCCGTCGGGAAACGCGATCTTCTCCTCGCCGCCCGCGGTGCGGCCGGCCAGCGCGGCCTCGATCTTCGGCCTCACCTCGCCACGTCGCGCGGGATCGATGTAGTCGTCGATCCTGCGGCTGCGGCCGGCTCCGGTGGGCGGCTGCGCGTACCATTCGCGTGCGACGCGATTGGCGTAGCGGATGTCACCATCGGCGCCGACCTGGACGATCAACGCGGGCACGTTTTCCGTGACCAGCAGATGCTGCTCGAAATTGTCGCGCAGCGCCTGCTCGGATGCCGCGCGCAGCCGCCATTGCCGCGCCAGGACGAGGCCGAATCCCGAGATCAGCAGATTGAGCCCGGCGGCGATGGCGCTGTAGTACAGCGCGTTGTGTTTCCAGCCGGCCAGATACTCGACCGGATCGCGCGCCACGGTCACCACCAGCGGCAGGCCGGCGACGCGTCGATAGCTGATGCTCCGCGACGTGCCATCCGTCATGCCGCTGCCCTCGAAGTTGCCGTGAGGCGCCTGCGGGAGATATTGGCTGAACAGACGATTGGACCGAACGTTGCGGCCGGCAAAATCGTCGGCGTTCGGCGAGCGCAGCAGGATCGTGCCATCGTCTCGATAGAGCGTCACCGTTCCGCGCTGCCCGACGTTCAGCGACAGAAAGAACTGCCGCAGATTCTCGTAGTCGACGGCCACGACGATCACGCCGGCGAAACGTCCGCCCGGCATCATCAAGGCGCGGCTCACCGCGATGAACAGACCCTTGTTCACACGCGAGGCCACCGGCACGTCGATGAACAGGCCGCGGCCGGGGTCATCGCGCTGGACCTTGTAATAGGCCCGATCGGCGAAATTGTTCTCGCGGCCGGGAACTCCGTTGCCGGCGCTGTCGCCGAGCAGGTTGCCGTCCGCATCAATCACGACGATGCCGCCCGCGGCTGGATACGGCGCCACCCTGCGCTTCAGCTCGTCGATCAGCGCCGGATTGCCGGCGGTGAGCAGCGATGGGTCCTGCTTGAGACTGTCGATCGTCGTGTTCAAGAGCACGTCGACGCCCTGGATGTTGCGCAACATGTATTCTTCGAGCGCGCGGGCAAGATCGCCGTTGGCGGCCTCGGTGGCCCGATAGGTCTCCCGATAGTTGACGGAAAGCATGTGCGCCACGAAGGCATCACACAGCAGAGCCAGCACGAGGCCGCTCAGCACGATGATCCAGGGGGTCCAGCGCCGATCCATCCAGGATCCGGACGCGGCCCTGGTCCAGGCGTCGACAATGCCTGCCTGCCGCGGACCGCGCCAATGGTCGGCTCTCGCTTTGATCTGGTCCCGCATGGCGTCGAATTCAGGAGGTCGTCGGGCGGTTTGATTGTGAAGCGATCGGCGCGTCAAGCATCGGCGAAAGGTCCGGATTGTGCCGAATTCCGCGTCTCCAGGCGCGTCGCGATCCATATCGCGGGCGCTCGATAGCACGGTTTGCCGGGGCGTGTCATCGGCACCCGCCAAGCGCTGCGGCGGTCGCGGAAGGGCTCGAGGCGTCAAGACGCGGTCAGAGCTGATGCTCGAACGCCTCGCGCTCGGCACGGCTCAGATGCAGGCCGTGCTTGGTGCGCCGGTCGAGGACGTCGGCGGCCGTGACGGCCCACTCCTGCTCGCGCAGAAAAACGAGCTCGCGCTCATAAAAGGAGGAACCGAAATGGCGGCCGAGATCGCCGACGTTGCGGGATGCTCCGAGCAGGTCGCGCGCCCGGGTGCCGTAGAGCCGCGCACAATGTGCCAGCACCGCCGGCGGCAATCCCGGATACTCGCCGGCGAGATCAGCAAGGAACTGATCGAACGGCGCACCGAGATCGCCGCCCGGAAGGCGCGCGCCCGCCGTCCATGCCGACGCCAGCTGCGGAAACCATGGCGCGAGGCGCTCCATCGCTTGTTCGGCAAGCCGGCGAAACGTCGTGATCTTGCCGCCGAAGATCGACAGCAGCGGCGGCTGCCCGGGTGCACCATGTACCTCGAACGCGTAGTCGCGCGTCACCGCCGACGGATTGTCGGCGTTGTCGTCATAGAGCGGCCGCACCCCCGAGAAGGCGTGAATGATATCCCCCTTGCCGGGCGCAGCCCGGAAATAGCGGTCGAGCACGGCGAGCAGATAGTCGACTTCGGCACAGTCGATCGCAACGTCTTCCGCGCGGCCGTCATGCACGATGTCAGTGGTCCCGATCAGCGCCAGATCGGTCTCATAAGGATTGACGAAAATGACGCGGCGATCTGTGTTCTGCAGCAGATAGGCCTGCGATCCGCTCCAGAATTTTGGCACCACGAGATGGCTGCCTTTCACGAGCCGCACATTGTGCGCCGAGTTGAGCCCGGCGACGCCCTGCACCACGTCCTGCACCCAGGGACCTGCGGCGTTGACCAGCGCCCGCGCGCTGACGGTCTGCAGCTCGCCGCTCTCGGAGCACATCTCCAGCCGCCAGACGCCATTCTCTCGCCGTGCGCTCACGGCGCGGGTGCGCGGCAGGATCGTCGCGCCCTTGCGTGCGGCATCGACGAGATTGAGGATCACCAGCCTGGCATCGTCGACCCAGCAGTCCGAATATTCGAAGCCGCGCCGGAATTCGGGGCGCAGCGGCGCGCCCTCCGGCTCATGCGCGAGATCGACGTTGCGGCTCGCTGGCAGCTGCTTGCGGCCGCCGAGATGGTCGTAGAGGAACAGCCCGGCGCGCACCAGCCAGGCGGGACGCTGCTCCGGCGAGTGCGGCAGCACGAAGCGCATCGGCCAGATGATGTGCGGCGCCGAGGCCAGCAGCACCTCGCGCTCGATCAGGGCCTCGCGCACCAGGCGGAATTCGTAGTACTCTAGATAGCGCAAGCCGCCATGAATCAGCTTGCCCGATCGCGACGAGGTGCCCTCGGCGAAATCGTCCTTCTCGCACAACAGCACCTTCAGGCCGCGGCCGGCGGCATCACGGGCGATACCAGCGCCATTGATGCCGCCGCCGATCACGGCGAGGTCCAACAGACCGTGATCGGTTCCGCTGCGTGAGACCGTCGCATTCATCGCTTGCTGCTGCGCTTCTTCTCTGGCTTGCCGCGCGCGGCGGCGCGCGCCTTTGCCGTCGCCTTGGCCGGCTTCGCCGCTTTCGCCTTCGGCTCCTGCAGCCCGTAGGTCGAAAACCCCTGCGACGTCTCGGCGATCTCGGCGTCGCCCAGGATGTGCGGCTGGCCGAGCGCGAGCGACAGATAATATTGCCGGGCGATGGTCTCGAGCTCGACCGCGAGCCACATCGCCTTCTCGAGACTGGCACCAACCGCGATCATGCCGTGATTGGCCAGCAGGCAGCCGTTGCGGCCTTCCAGCGCCTCCAGCGCGAGTTCGGACAATTCGGCCGTGCCGAAACGCGCATAGCCGGCGCAGCGGATTTCGGTGCCGCCGAACGCCGCCATCATGTAGTGACACGCCGGTATCGGCTTGCGCGCGATGGCGAGCACGGTGGCATAGGTGGAATGCGTGTGAACGACGCCGCCGACATCCGGACGGCCGCGCATGATGTCGAGATGAAAGCGCCATTCCGTCGAAGGCTTCAGCGGCCCTTCCCAAGATCCGTATTCACCCTCGAGCGGCATCGAGGCGATCATCTCCGGCTTCATCGAGTCATAGGGCGTCGCCGAGGGCGTGATCAGCATGCGGTCCTTGTAGCGGGCGGAGATGTTGCCCGAGGTGCCTTGGTTCAAGCCCGACGCATTCATCCATCGGCATTTGGCGATGATGTTCTCGCGGATCAGCCGTTCCTCGCGATTCATGTCGAAAACCTTTCGTCGTCAGCAGGGATTGAGCGGCGGCTCGCCGGCGAGATAGCGGCGAACCTCTTCGGCCGCCTGGTCGGCGGCAAAGGTGACGGTACGCACGGACGCGCCGGCGATGTGCGGCGTCAGCGTGACGTTGGGAAGCTGCAACAGCGGCCAGTCCGGCGGCGCCGGCTCGACGGCGAACGTATCGAGCATCGCACCGGCCAGTCGCTGCGAGCTGAGCGCGTCATGGAGCGCGCGATAGTCGACCAGCGGCCCGCGCGCCGTGTTGATCAGGATCGCGCCGGGCTTGATCCGGGCCAGCGCATCGCGATCGATGAAACCGGTGGTTTCCGGCGTCACGCGGGCATGCAGGCTGACGACGTCGGCGCGCGCCAAGAGGTCGGCGAGCGCGACGTGCTCGACGCCGTCGTTGCGGTCCTCAGCGCTGAGCTGGACGTAGGGGTCGGTCACCAGGATCTTGCAGCCGAACGCCTTCAAGAGCTTGACCACGCGAGTGCCGATCGCGCCATAGCCGACGATGCCGACCGTCATTTCGCCGAGTTCGCGTCCCGTGCGGTCGGCGCGGTAGAGATCGCCGCGCCATTGCCCGCCCCGCATCGACTCGTGGCCGCTACGGATTAACCGGGTCTCGGCGAGCATCGCGCCGATGGTGAATTCGGCCACCGCGCTCGCGTTGCGGCCGGGCGTGTTGACGACCAACACGCCGTGATCGCGCGCGGCCTGCATGTCGACGTTGACGGGGCCGCCGCGCGACACGGCGATGAATTTCAGGCTCGGCAACCGCTGCAGCATCGCCCGCGAGATCGGAGCCAGATGCGTCACCAGCAGGGACGCCTCGCCGATGAAGTCCGCCAGTTCTTCGGGGTCGCCCATGAACTCCTTCAGCCCGTCGAGCTTGGAGCCGGCATAGCCGTGCTCCATCGGCTCATCCGGCCAGGGCTGCTCGAGCATGCGGATGTCGATGCCATAACCGCAGACGGCGGTGATGCGCTCGGCGAACACCGACGGCAGCATGAAGCGGTCGCCGATGATGGCGATGGAGCTAGACATGATCGGCACCTGCGCGTTGTGCGGCGAGCTGCTTCCAGACCGACCGCGCCGCGAGGCGGGCCTCGACATAGGCCGGGAACAGCTGCGCATAGCGTTCCGCCAACGCCGCATCCGGCGCTTGCGGCTCATCCAGATACGGTCTCACCCACTCCTCCGCGCAGATCATCATGTCCGAGTAGAGCCCGGTCGCGACCGCGGCGATCATCGCCGCCCCCGACGCGCCGGCCTCCTCGCGACGGCAGACTCGAATTGTGCTGCCGAGTGCCGCGCCGAGAATGGCACCAAGGGCGCGGCTGCGCGCCGCGCCCCCGGTCAGGCGAATTTCCGTCGGCAGCGGTCCCATCGCCGCGTAGCAGTCACGTGCGGCGAAGGCCAGTCCCTCCATCACGGCACGCATCAGATCCCAGTAGCCGTGACGGATGCGCAGGCCGATCAGTTGCGCAGAAGCTTCATGGGACACGAAAGGGCCGCGTTCGCCGGCGTCGGAAATGAACGGATGATACAGCAGCTCGCCCGATTTCGCAGCAAGCACGCGCTCGTCCAGCCGCCGGATCAGATCGTTGCGCGACCGCGCGATGCCTTCCATGGCGAGCACCCCGCGCGCGACATCGAGCAGCCAGTCGATGTTCAAGGTCGCGGCCATGGTCGACTGCATCTGCGCATAGTGGCCCGGCACCGGGAACGGCATCGTATAGCCGGTCGCCTCGGCATTCAGCCTGACTGCATCGGCGCCGTTCACCAGCCGCATGTGCATGCCGGTCGAGCCGATGATGGTGCAGCCGACCTCCGGTGTGGGGTCATACAGCCCACCGCCGAGCGCATTGCAGATCACGTCGACATAGCCGAGCGACACCGGCACGCCCTCGGGCAATCCCGTCTCGGCCGCAGCCGTTGCCGTCAAGCCATGCGTCGTCGCGACACCATCGACGACATCTGGAAACAGGCGCGCGGCATCGGCGATGCCGATGAGACGCGCGGCATCGCCGTCAAAGCCGCGCTTGCGAAAATCACCGCAGGAGAACGTCGCCTCGGAGGGATCTGTGACCCGCTCGCCGGTCAGCTTGAAGTAGAGCCAGTCCTTGCAGTGGAACGCCGTGCCCGCGCGTCCCAGCAACTCTTCGTCATGGGCCTGCAGCCAGGCCAGTTGCGCCCCCTGCTGGCAGGCGTTGAGCCCCGATCCGGTGCGCTGATAGTGCGCGACATTGCGCTCGCCGCCGCGGAAGGCTTGAACGAAACCTGCCGCACGCGAGTCGAGCCACAGCAGCGCGGGAGCGACGGGATGGCCATCCGCATCGATCAGCCAGGTGCCATCGCCCTGCCCCGTCACGGCGATCGCGGCGACCCGGTGAGCCAGATTCGGCAGCGCGCCGCTGAGGCCGCGCAAGGCCGCAACGGTGTCGGTCCAGGTCCGCTCCATGTCCTGCTCGACTCGGCCGCCCGGCAAGGTGGTGTAGCTATTGGGAATCGCGAAATCCCCGAGCTGGCGGCCATCCCGCGAAAAGGCCACCGCCTTGATCACCGACGTCCCGGCGTCGATGCCGATGATCACGTCGCGAATCGCTCCGGAGGTCATATTCAACGCGCCTCCGCGTGGCGGACGCAGACGCCGTCGGCGCCGAAAACGTGGAGATGGCGTGACTCCAGCGCGCATGGCACGACGTCGCCCGGCCGCGCCACGACCCTGCTCGACGTCACGGCGACCAGCAGATGACCGGCGCACTCGCCCGCAATGTGCGACTGATCGCCGAGCCACTGGTTGGAGACGACGCGCAGCCGCGTTTCACCGCTGCCGATCGCGATCCGCTGCGGCCGGATGCCGACCTTGATCCGATCGGCCTGCACCAGCGCCTGTTGTCCCGTCACGTCCAACGTCTGCGCGGGAATGTGAAAGGCAACATCGGAGCCCACGGACAGACGGAAGCCGCCTTCCTCCTGTGTCACCGCGGTCTCCATCAGGTTCATCGGCGGCTCACCGATGAAGCTCGCGACGAACTGATTGGCCGGGCGGTTCTTCAGCTCGCGCTCGCTCGCGAACTGCTGCAGCACGCCGTCTTCCATGACAGCGATGCGATCGGCGAGCGCGCTCGCCTCGGTCTGGTCATGGGTGACGAAGATCGCCGTCATGCCACGTTCGGCGAGCAGGCCCTTGATGCGGCCGCGCACCACGGCGCGGAGCTGCGGCTCCAACTGCCCCATCGGCTCGTCCAGCAGATAGAGGTCGGCGTCGCGCACCAACGCGCGCGCCAGCGAGACGCGCTGCTGCTGCCCGCCGGAAAGCGCGCGCGGATGGCTGTCGAGGATATCCTCGATCTCGACCAGGCGGGCGATGCTATCGACCCGATGCGCGATCTCGGCGCGCGACAGCTGCTGCGCCTTCAGCGCGAAGCCGATGTTCTCGCGCACCGTGAGCGGCGGATACAGCGAATAGCCTTCGAACGCCATCGCCACCTTGCGCTTCGCCGGCGCCAGATCATGGATCGGCCGCTGCGCCAGCGCGATCGAACCCGAGCTGACGCTCTCGAACCCGGCGATCATGCGCAAAGTCGAGGTCTTGCCGCAGCCGGAAGAGCCGAGCAGCGCAACGATCTCGCCTGCTTTCACCTCCATATCGAGCGCGCGCACGGCATGGACCGGCGGCTTGCCCCGGCTGTGATAGACTTTGTCGACGTTGCGGATTTCGAGCATGCCCATGTCAGGTCCTCACGCCGCCTGCCGCCGCGGCGAGAGGCCAATGCGGTCTCCCGTCGCGTGGTCGAACAACAGCGCCGCATCGGGCGCGAACCGCACGAACACGTCCTCGTCCGCATCTGCCTCCAGCGCCTCGGGCGCCAGCGCAGCCAGCCACTCGGATCCGTCGGCGAAGCGCAGCAGCACCACGGCGCGCTCGTGGATCGGCGTGACCGCGACGATCCGCGCCGGGATCGCACCCTCGCCGCCATCACGCGTCACCACGACATCGTCCGGCCGGACGCCAAGCCAGCAGCGCTCGCGCATATTGGTCGGCAAGCCGTCCGCATCGAGCCGGATCAGCGTCCCGGCGACAGATGCGGTCAGTCGGCCCTGCTCCGCCACCGGCGTGACCTCGGCAAGATTGATGCTGGGATCGCCGAACAGCCGCGCCACCGCGACCGAGGCAGGCCGCGCGTAGATTTCCTCGGGACGCGCCACCTGCGCCAGACGGCCATTGATCAGCACCGCGATGCGATCGGCGATTGCCATCGCCTCGCGATAGTCCTGCGTGACATAGAGCACCGCCGCCGAGCTGCGGCGCAGCAGGCTCGGCAGCTCGAGACGCATCTCGTAACGCAGCTTGGCATCGACGTTGCGCAGGGGATCGTCGAGCAGCAGCACCTCAGGGTTGCCGATCAGCGCGCGCGCCAGCGCGGTGCGCTGCTTCTGGCCGTTGGACAGTTCACGAGGCTTGTGGCCGAGCACGTGCTCGATCTTCAACAGCCGGCTCATCGCCGTCACTTTCGCGGCGGTGTCGGCCGTCCCCGTCGCGCGCAAGCCGCTGGCGATATTGTCGCGCGCGCTCATATGCGGAAACAGCGCAAAATTCTGGAAGGCCATGCCGATGCCGCGCTGCTCCGGCGGGGCATCGACGATCGAGCGCCCGCCGACCAGGATGTCGCCATCGTCAGGCTCGAACATGCCGGCGATCATGCGCAGCAGCACGGTCTTGCCGCTGCCGGACGGACCGAACACTGCGACGATCTCGCCGGGCTCGACCGTCAGCGACACGCCTTTCGCGCAGCAAGCGGCGCCAAAGGTCTTGTCGACGGCTTTCAGTTCGAGACGCGCCATGTATCCTCAACCCTTGACCGCACCGAGCGACAGTCCTTCGACGAGATAACGCTGCGCGTAGAGCGCCAGCAGCAATGTCGGCGTAACCGACAGCACGATCGCGGCGGCGATCTGGCCGTACTGGATGCCGGACGCCGTCACGAAGGCGAGCGCGCCCACCGTCACCGGCTGCTTGTCGGCCGAGGCCAGGATCAGCGCGAAGACGAAATTGTTCCAGCAGAAAATGAAGGACAACAGCCCCGCCGCTGCGATCCCCGGCCCTGCCAGCGGCACCGCGATGCGTGTGAACGCCTCGCGCCAGGAATGGCCGGCGAGCCGGTAGGCATGCTCGATATCCGGGCTGATGTCCTCGAAATAGCCGCGCACGATCCACAGGATCAACGGCAGCGCGATCAGCTGGTAGACCCACACGATGCCGAAATACGTGTCGTTCAGGCCGAGCTGCTGGTAGTACAGCGACAGCGGCAGCAGCACCAGCAGCGGGGGCGCAAAGCGGAACGAGAGAAGCGTGAACGCAATGGTCTCGCCGAGCCTGAACTTGAAGCGCGCGAACGCATAGGCCGCGGGCACGCCGAGCAGCAAGGCCAGGATCACCGAGGCGCTCGACAGCACGAAGCTGTTCATCAGGTTGCGCATGAACGAGATCTGCAGATTGCCGGCCGCGGTGCGCAGCTGGCCCGAGATCAGCGCCTCGTAATTGGCGAATGTCGGCTCGAACAAGATGCGCGGCGGGATCCGCAGGATCTGCTCGTTGGTCTGGAACGACATCAGCAGGATCCAGACAATCGGAAACATGAAGAACACGAGCACCAGCGCGAGCGCAATGCCGCGAAAGATGCGTCCAGCCAGGCTGGAGTGATCCATGACGTCCCTCCCTCAGGCGTGACCGTGGGCGCGTGCGCGCAGCCGCAGCCAGTTCTTGATGAAGATGTTCGAGAGGATGTTGGTGATCAGCCACAGGATCATCAGCAGCGCCGCCGAGCGTCCGACATTGGTGTACTGGAAGAACTCGAGATAGGCCTGGACCTGGAACACCATCAGCCGGTCGCCGGGGCCGCCTTGCGTCATCGCATAGACGATGTCGAACTGCTGGATCGAATCGAGCAGCCGGAACAGCGAGGCGGTGATGATGTAGGGCGCGAGCATCGGCAGGGTGATGCGGAAGAACACGAAACTCGCCGGCACACCGTCGAGTGCGGCCGCCTCAAACGGCTGACGCGGCAGCGAGCGCAGACCGGCCAAGAGCAGGATCATGATGAAGGGCGTGTAGACCCAGACGTCGACCAGGACGACCGTGAACAGCGCGGTCGACGGATCGGAGGCCCATTTGAAGTCATGTGCGCCGAACAGGCCGACCAGATAGGACAGGATGCCGAAGCTCGGATTGGTCATCAGCTTCCACATCAAGGCGGCGATCGCCGGCGCCGTCATCAGCGGTAGCAGCAGCACGATCGAGACCGCGTTGTGGAAGCGCGTCGGCCGCCGCAGCAGCAGCGCGATGCCCAGGCCGAGCAGCAGCTCGGCGACGACTGTTACCGCGGTGTAGACGAGCGAGATCCGCAGCGTGTTCCAGAACGCCGGATCGGACAGGAAATCGATGTAGTTGTCGATGCCGATGAAGCCGCGCAGATATGGCAGATTGAGCCGGTAGCGCTGCAGAGAATAGACGGCCGCGGTGACGAACGGCACCAGGATGGCGATGCAGACCAGCAGGGCCGGCAGGCTCAACAGATACGGCAGCAGCCGCCCGCTCCAGCGTTTGGCGCGGCGCGGCACCGCATTGGTCTCGATAAGTTCAGCCATGCTCATGACAAGCGGGATCGCATCAGCGCGGGGATGGGCCGGTCCGGACGCCCGTGGGGGAGCGGCCGGACCGGCGGGTGGTCATGGAACGAGCGTCGCCCGGCCTCAGCCAAGGCCGGCCTGCTTCAACTGACGGTTGATGCTCTCGGCAAGCTTGTCGAGGCCCTCGTCGACGCTGATCTCCTTGGCCACCATCTTCTGCAGCGAGGCCGCCCACTCCGTCGTGAGATCGAAGAACAGCGGCTGCGCTGTGAAGTAGATCTTCGCACCGGGCGCCGAGAGGTCATGCTGCTCGAGATAGCCAGGATAGGACTTGGCGATCCGATCGCGGAACTCGCTGTCCTTCCACACCGAGGTGCGGACTGGATTGACGAAGTCCATCTTGCGGGCGCCGAACAGGTCGTGCTCGACGGAAGCCGCCCACTGCATGAAGGTCCACGCCGCATCCTTCTGCTTGGAGAAGCTCGACATCGCCAGCGACCAGATCCAGACGTTCGGCGTCGGCGCCTTGGCGGCCGGATTGGCCGCGAACGGTGCGTAGCCGAGATTGCCGCGCTCCTTGTTCTCGCCGCCGTTCATGAAGTAGCCGAGAATGTCGGCGTCGAAGATCATGCCGGAAGCGCCGGCGCCGAGATCGGTGCCGACCTGGTACCAGGTGTAGGTCGACCAGTTCTTCGGACCCGAGCCCTGGATCATCTTGACCCACTTCTCGTGGAAATCCTTCGACGCCTTGGTGTTCATCGCGGCCTTGAGCTTGCCGCCCTCCATCACGAAGTCCTTCTGGCCGAAATTCGCGTAGGCCGACAGAAAGCCGGGATGGATGGTGGCCCAGGAGCGCGAGCCGCGCACGCCGACGCCATAGGGACCACCGGCGTCCTTGGTGATCTTGGCGGCGACGTCGAGCATATCGTCGAGATTCTTCGGCGGCTTGACGCCGACCTTGTCGAAGATCTTGCGGTTATAGGTGATGTTGTTGAGCTCGTAGCCCCACGGGATGCACCATTGCTTGGCCTTGCCCGAGCCGAGCTCGGAGCCGGCCACGCCGTCCCAGGCGGTCGAGGAGCGCAGGCCGGGCAGCACGTCGTCCCAGGCGAACGCCGGATTGGTCTTGGCGGGATCCTTGATGTAGGTGTTGAGGTCCTCGATCCAGCCGGCCGGACCATAGGTCCAGGTCATGTAGGCGCCGGTCATGAAGGCGTCGTATTGATCGGATTTCGACGACAGCGCCGCCGTCACCTTGTCGAAATAGACGTCCTCCGGGAAGATGTCGTAGCTGACGTTCATGCCGGTCAGGCTATTGAACGCCTCGATGTCGCCGATCATCGCATCGACATAGGGATGCTTGTTGAGGAGCAGCTTGACGGTCTTGCCGCTATGGGCCTTCCAGTTGAAATCCGCGGCCATCGCCCTCGACATCGCCGAGGCAAAGGCGGCATTGGCGGCGACACCGGCGATGCCGAGCTTGGCAGCGCCGTCGAGCAGATCACGCCGGCTGATGCGCTTGCCGGCATAGGACGCAAAGAGATTCTTCTCACGATCGTACATTCAACCCTCCCTTTGTTTTTTGTAGAGACGTGTTCGCGT
This sequence comes from Bradyrhizobium sp. SZCCHNR1051, assembly GCF_032489615.1. Classification (NCBI taxonomy): domain Bacteria; kingdom Pseudomonadati; phylum Pseudomonadota; class Alphaproteobacteria; order Hyphomicrobiales; family Nitrobacteraceae; genus Bradyrhizobium; species Bradyrhizobium sp. SZCCHNR1051. The sequence goes on from NZ_JAUEYJ010000022.1 coordinate 158,209, forward strand.
TACCTGCCCTTCCGACTCTTGTTCTTGGCGTGGCCGGATGTTTTCTCCGGCTTGTCGGTAGCGAGTGCCTGAGCGGTTACCTCATCGATGATGAGACCGTTCAGGAAGCCGCTGCGCAGCACCGCGCGCAGGGCCGTGATCTTCGCCTCGCCGCCGCCGATGGCGACGATGCGGTGTTTCTTCAGATCGGCAGCGGCCATCGAGGTGGCGCGCGCCGAAAGATCGAGATCGAGCAGCTCGCCCTGGGCGTTGAAGAAATGCCCGAGCAGGTCGGCGCAGGCGCCGGCGCGCTTCAGCTCGACGACCTCGTCCGGCTTGATCATGCCGCTCGACACCAGGAAGCCGTCGGCATGGATCTGGCCGATGCCGACGAACAGCAGCGAGGCGCGCTGCGCCAGCGCGAACACGTCGGCAATGCCGAACTGCTGCATCAGCACGCGGCGGTCCGCGACCGAATTGGCGAACACGGGCACCGGCAGCAGATAGGCTTCGGCACCAGTGCGCTCGGCGAGACGATGGATCACGTCGAACGGGTTGGCGGCGAATTTGCGCGTGAGGCCGCCGAGCAAAGACACGAACTGCACGTCGCGCGCCGGGGTCTGCGGCAGCTGCGCCACGACGGCCGCAAGCGTGCGGCCATGGCCGACGCCGATGATCTTGTCGTCGCCGCGCTCCAGCACCTGGCGCAGGAAGCTGGCGCCCTCCAGCGCCAGCGCCTTCAGCGGCAGATCGCCCTCGCCGAGATCCGGCGCGACGCGGCAGAAGGCGAGCCCGTAGCGCTCGGCCAGCGCGTTCTCCAGCGCGACGCATTCGGCGACGGGGCCCTCAACGAAGACGCGGATCATGCCCTCGCGGCTGGCGCGCGCGATCAGGCGATGCGCCTTGGTGCTCTGGATGTTGAGCCGGTCGGCGACCTCCGACTGCGTCAGCCCGGCCGCGAAATACAGCCACGCGGCGCGCGTTGCGAGCGAGGCCTCGCCGTCCACCATGGGCGCCCTGTCGGAAGCTGTCGTCACGCCGAATGCCTGCTTGCAAAATTCTTCACTCCTTGCAAAAAATTGCAGACGCCGATCCGGCCGTCAATCCCCCAAACGTGCTGCAGCGCGTCAGGGACGACGCGCCGGGCGAGCACAGGCATGCTCGCCGGCGCACAACGGGATGAGGTCGCATGACGGAGTTGTTTGTCGGCATCGACGTGGGCACGAGCGGTGTGCGCGCCTGCGCCGTCGATATCAGCGGCGAGATCAAGGGCGCAGCCGCCGTTCCGCTCATCACGCCGCGTCAGGACGGCAATGCCATCGACCAGGATCCCGAGCTGTGGTGGCAGGCGACGACGGCGGTGTTCCGCATGCTCGGCGAGCGCATCGATCTCGGCGACGTCGCGCGCATCGCGGTCGACGGCACCTCGGGCACGCTGCTGCTGATCGACGCCGACGGGCGGCCCCGCTCGCTCGGCCTGATGTACAATGATGCCCGCGCCGTCGACGAGGCCAGGCGCATCGCAGCCGTCGCACCGCCCGAGAGCGGTGCGCATGGCACGAGCAGCCCGCTCGCCAAGCTGCTGCATCTGCTCGCCTCCACGAGCGGCGCGCGGCATGCCGTGCACCAGGCCGACTGGATTGCCGGACGCCTAGCCGGCCATCACGGCGTCAGCGATGAGAACAACGCCCTGAAGCTCGGCTATGATCCCGTCAGGCGCGAATGGCCGCAGTGGATCGATCAGCTCGGCGTTCCACGCGACGTGCTGCCGAGCATTCTGGTGCCGGGCACGCCGTTCGCCGACATCGATCCAGCCATCGCGCGCTCGCTCGGTCTGTCCCCATCGACGCGCATCGTCGCCGGCACGACCGACGGCGTCGCCGCCTTCATCGCCACCGGTGCCGATACGCCGGGCGATGCGGTGACCTCGCTCGGCACCACGCTGGTGGTGAAGCTGGTCGCGACGCGGCCGATTTTCGCCGCCGATCAGGGCGTGTACTCGCACCGCCTCGGCGACAAATGGCTCGCCGGCGGAGCATCGAATTCCGGCGGCGCCGCGCTGCTTGCGCATTTCACCACCGACGCCATGGATCGCATGACACCGCTACTGCGCCCGGACGAGCCCACCGGGCTCGACTACTATCCGCTGCAAAAACCCGGCGAACGCTTTCCGATCGCAGATCCCGCGCTGGCGCCGCGGATCACGCCACGGCCGGCCGAGGATCATCGCTTCTTCCAGGCGCTGCTCGAAGGAATTGCTGGCGTGGAAACGCTGGCCTATCGGCGTCTTCACGCGCTCGGCGCGCCGGCGCTGCGGCGGGTGATCAGCATCGGCGGCGGTGCCCGGAACGAAGCCTGGACCGATATCCGCCGGCGCATCGTCGGCGTGCCCGTCAGCGTCGCCGCGCAGACCGAAGCGAGCTACGGCACGGCGCTGCTGGCGCTGCAGGGACCGCCGCGATGACGGCGGCTGCGTGCGAGATCAGCGGCCTGTCCGCCATCGCCGACAGGTTCGATCACGTGCTGCTCGACCAATGGGGCACGTTGCATGACGGAAGGACGGTGCTTCCCGCTGCGCATGACTGCGTCCTGCGGCTGCGCGAGGCCGGCAAGCATATCCTGGTGCTGTCGAACTCCGGCAAGCGCGCGAGCGCCAATGCCGAGCGCCTCGCCCGGCTCGGCCTGCCGCGCTCGACCTATGACGGCATTCTCACCTCGGGCGAGGTGACCTGGACCGGCCTGCGCGACCGCACCCGCGCGCCCTTCACCGATTGTGGCAATGCCTGCTTCCTGATCACCAGGGGCGGCGACCGCTCGTTGATCGACGGGCTGGATCTCGTCATCGTGACGGATGTGCACGACGCCGATTTCATCCTGCTCGGCGGCCTTGATGACGACCTCGCCGAGCCGGACCTCTGGCGCGATCAATTCACCGGAGCGGCGGCGCGAGGCTTGCCGATGATCTGCGCCAATCCCGACCTGATGATGTTCGGCACGAGCGGCCTCGTGCCTGCGCCCGGCACGCTGGCGCGCGCCTATGAGTGGCTCGGCGGCCCGGTGAGCTTCGTCGGCAAGCCGCATGCGCCGATCTTCGCGGCTGCGCTGGAGCAGCTCGGCCATCCGCATCCGCATCGCGTGCTGATGATCGGCGACTCGCTCGACCATGACGTCGCCGGCGCCCGCGCCGCAGGCCTGCAGAGCTTGCTGCTCGGCGATGGCGTGCATCGCACGACGCTGGCCGGTGCGCCCGACCTGGCTGCCGCGACGCGCAAGCTCGCGGCTTCGCCAGGCCGCATGCCGAATTGGACGATGCAGCACCTCGTGTGGTGAGAAGGAGACGGGAGATGCGCGAGCCTGCCGAGCTTGATGACTTGCGCCGGATGTCGGCGCGGGTCGGCCGCAACGTGGAGCTGGTTCAAGGCGCCGGCGGCAACTCCTCGCTCAAGCAGGATGATGTGCTGTGGGTGAAGGCGTCCGGCACCTGGCTTGCCGACGCCGACGCGAAGGACATCTTCGTGCCTGTTCTGCTGCCTGCAGCGCGCGACGCGCTCGCCGCTGATGACGAGCGCATTCCGCTGGCAGCCCCCGGCCCGCTACGCGCCTCGATCGAGACCGCGCTGCATGCGCTGCTGCCGCACCGGGTCGTGCTGCACGCGCATGCCGTCAACACCATCGCCTGGGCGGCACGGCGCGACGCACGCGATGAATTTTCGGCGCGACTGGTCGGGCTCTCCTGGCGCCATCTCGACTACTTTCATCCCGGGCTGCCGCTGGCGCGCGCGGTGAGTGCAATCGTCGCGCGCGAGCGCATCGACGTGCTGATCCTCGGCAATCACGGCCTCGTCGTCGGCGCCGACACCTGCGATCAGGCTGAGGCGCTGGTCCATGACGTCGAGCGCCGGCTGGCGCTGCCGGTGCGCCCGGCGCCCGCCGCCGACGCCGCGGCCTTGCGCCGCCTGTGCGCCGGCGCCGACTACCGCCTGCCGCACGACGCTGGTAGCCACGGCATCGCCACCGATCCGTTCAACCGCGCCATCGCAACCGGCGGCTCATTGTATCCGGACCACGTCGTGTTTCTCGGCCCGGGCCTGCCGACGATCGAGAGCGCCGGCGGCCTCGCCACGTTGCTCGCACGGGCGGACGCGAGCCGCCTGCCCGCGCCCGTCGCGGTCCTCGCGCCGGGTCTCGGCGCCATCATCCGCAGCGACGCCAGCCCGGGCGCCGAGGCCATGCTGAGCTGCCTCGCGCTCGTGACCAGCCGCCTGCCGTTATCGGCCGATATCGGCTATCTCTCGTCTCAGCACGAGCAGTTGCTGCTCAACTGGGACGCCGAACGTTACCGACAGCAGCTGACGGCAAGCCGCCAGTCGTCGAAGTGAAACGGCGGCAGATCACGCGATCTCCTCGCTCGACACCGGCAGGGACGGCGCCCTCGCCACAATCAGCTTGTGAAGAGCATCTCCGACCCGATCAATGACTTCGCCCCAGTCGCGCCCTTCGCGCTGACGGAACAGACGCATGCTCGGGTACCAGACGCCATCGTCACGATCGAGCAGCCAGCGATAGTCCGGCGTATACGACAGAAGCGTCCAGGTGGGACGGCCGAGCGCGCCGGCGAGATGAGCGACACTGGTATCGACGGTGATCACGAGATCCAGACATGAGATCAGCGCGGCCGTGTCCGCGAAATCGGCAAGTTGACCCGTCAGGTCCGCAATCCGGCTCGTCTCCTGGAGCACGGCTTTGTCTTCGGCCTTCGGCTCTTTCTGCAGGCTGATGAACGCCGCGTCCTCGCCGAGCAGGCGGGAAAACATGCGCAATGGGATGGAGCGATTGTGGTCGTCGAGATGATTGGGGTTGCCTGACCAGACCAGGCCGACACGCAATTTCTCAGGCGCACCAAGGCGCTCTTGCCAGATTTGAATCCGATCCGGATCAGGCGCCGGCAAATACGACACCGGCGCTGGAATCGCGGCCAGCGTCGTCCGAAAGGCAAACGGCAGGCTCATGATCGGACAATGGATATCCACTCCCGCAAGGTCGGCGGCCTCCGAGACCGGAATGCACTGCGAAATGCCCGGCACATTCGACAACAGAGGTAGCAACGGCTTTTGAACGGCGAGGATGACGCGGGCGCCTAGCGCCAGGACCATCGGCACGTAACGGACAAACTGGATCGTATCGCCCAGTCCTTCGTCGGCTGCGATGACAATGGTTTTTCCAGCGATGCCGTCCTGGCCCAGCCACATGGGTTGCTGGAAGCGCGGATAAGAGCTCGGCAGGCTCCAACGGGCCTCCCGACCAGACCAGCCCGCGTCGAGATCCCCCAGCAACAGGTTCAAATGAGCCGTCCCAAGATCGGCCAGCGTGTCTCTCGGGTCGGCACGCTTCAACTGCCTGTAGACCTCGAACGCTTCGTCGAATCGACGCAGCTTCGTCAGCACAGAGGCCTTGTCGTGCAGCGCATCCCTGGAGCCAGGTTGCAAAGCCAGCGCCCGCTCGAACCATTGCAACGCTTCTTCGTCTCGGCGCATCGTCCGCAGGACAATGCCCATCTTGACGCAGATGTCAGAGTTGCCAGGCTCGATCTCGTGGGCTCGCCGACAGATGGCAAGGGCCTCGTCGAAGCGCTTCAGGCCATTCAGAAGTGCACCACGCATCAACAACGTCGGTACATGGTTGGGCCGCAAGGCGTCGCTCAGATCGAGATAGGCGAGCGCTTCGTCGATCCGCCCCAACCGTTGAAGCGCGATGCCGCACTGGCTTGCCGCGTCCCAATGCCTCGCATTCAGTTCCAGCACACGTTGGAAGCTCAACACAGCGTCGGCGAGCTGCTGCAGGCTGACAAGGGCATTGCCCCTCAGCATCCACAGATCGGCGCTTTCGAGACCGAGCGCCCTCGCCCTCTCGACGACCTTCATCACCTCATCCGAGCGTCCCTGGACCTGTAGCACCGTGCCAAGACTCAGGAAGTACTGCGGCTGAACATCCTGCTGGATCGCGCGGGATACCCACCGCAGTGCAGCTTCATACTGCTGTGCCTGCAGTGCAAGGATCCCTAGCAAGTTGAGGGTCGGCGCATGCCCTCCATCGATCGCAAGCGCCATATGACAACACCGCTCGGCGTCCGCATGTCGGCCATTGGCGACGTCACGCTAGGCAGCGTCATAGAAGTTCGCGGCACCATCGGGCTTGGCAGGTTGGAGCTTCACTTTGGTGGGCGAAGCTCGGCGCTCGCGACGGTTCATTGCTGCAATTCGTCCCGGTTACGATTTCAGCGTAATTGATTCTCATTCAGGCTGACAGTCGCAATTCTATCTCCGGCTGTGGTAAGGACCGCTCCGATTCCGCCTGCATTCCCTAATATAATAGCGCGGAAGACAACGATCCGATGACACGCTTCGTGGAAGTTAAACTCAGCGCAACCATCGCGAGCATGACCAAATCGGCGTGCAGGGCAAGGGCGAGGACTTCTTCGGTGGCTACGCCTATACGAGGTCGGGCCATCCGGCCGACCTCGAGATCATCATCACCGAAACGCCGGCGCATCTGCGCAAGTTTCACGATCCGGAATCGGGCCTGGCGCTGATCCGGCCGGATGCCTGGCATGGGCCGTCGGACAGCTCGGACTCGTCGCCGGACACGGCCATCCGCAAACAACCGGAAACAGACTGGAAAGGAGGAGAGGCTGGATGGTGCGCTCGGAGCGGGAGAACACCTGCGTTCGTTCAGTAGCTGAAGCACGACCGCCTTTCCGCACACCGGCCGGACGTGCCGATTTCTGATCCAATCTTTCGCCGGCAGCGCTATGGCGCTTCATGCCCACGTGTGAAGCCGCTCTCCCGGCGGTAACAGAGATGGAGTTTGTCCCACACCTTCATCATCGCATGGACCAGTTGGTCCATGAGCGCGTCGTCGTGATAGGGCGTAGGTGTAAGACGCAGGCGTTCCATTCCTCGCGGGACAGTGGGGTAATTGATCGGCTGGATATAGATGCCATGCTCCGACATCAGCAGGTCCGAAGCCGCCCTGCACTTCTCGGGATCGCCGACATGCACCGGCACGATATGGCTCTCGCTCGGCATCACCGGCAGGTCTGCTGCCGTCAGGACGGACTTCAGCCGCGCTGCACGATCCTGATGCCGGACGCGCTCCGCTGTCGAGGCTTTCAGATGCCGGATTGCAGCGGTCGCGGCTGCACAGACCGGAGGCGGCAATGCAGTCGTGAAGATGAAACCGGGGGCGTAGGAGCGCACCGCATCGATCAGGTTCGTCCCAGCCGCAAGATAGCCGCCGAGACAGCCATAGGCCTTTGCGAGCGTGCCCTCAACAATGTCGATCCTTTCCATGACCCCGTCGCGCTCAGCTATGCCGCCGCCGCGCGGGCCATACATCCCGACCGCATGCACCTCGTCGACATAGGTCAGTGCGCCGTAGCGCTCGGCCAAGTCGCAAATTCGATGCAGAGGCGCGATATCGCCGTCCATCGAGTAGAGGCTCTCGCATACGATGAGCTTTGGCCTTTCGGGATCTGCCGCCCGCAGCAGCCGTTCGAGATGCTCAGGATCATTGTGCTGCCAGATCTGCTTCTCAGCACCGGCCTTGCGTACCCCCTCGATCATGGAGTTGTGATTCAACGCGTCGGAAAGCAGCAAACACCCAGGCAGCAGCTTGGCGATCGTCGATATCCCCGCCTCGTTGGAAACGTAGCCGGAGGTAAACACCAGCGCGGCTTCCTTGCCGTGGAGATCGGCCAGCTCCTGCTCGAGCGCGACGAGCGGATGGTTCGTTCCCGCGATATTACGGGTGCCCCCGGCTCCTGTGCCCATGCGCGATACGGCATCGATCATGGCTCCCATGACCTTCGGGTGCTGGCTCATGCCCAGATAATCGTTCGAGCACCAGATCACAACCTCACGCTTGCCCTCCCCCGAATGCCAGATCGCATAGGGATAGCGCCCCGCCTGGCGTTCAAGATCCGCAAAGACACGATAGCGCCGTTCCTGATGCAGTCGATCCAGCGCACCGCGGAACATCGCGTCATATTCAGGGAGGAGGCTCAACGGCCGCATCTGGTAGTTCATGATTGGACGACTCCTGCCGACTATTTTGCCCGATTGAACTGGTAGGAGCCCTGCAGGAAGACGCCATAGCGCTCCGTCGTATATCTCAGGACCTGATTGAAGGAATCGACCGCATTGGTGCTGAGATGCCACCAGCGTCCGCCGATGCCGATGCGGAAATTGTCGGTCAACTGGTAGTTCAGCACGGTCTCGGCCTGGAATCCGGATCCTTGTCCTGAGGCAGGATCGCGCCCGAACGTGAAATAGTGCGTGTCGATCGCATTCTGCGAAGTCCAGACATAAGCGGCCTCCGCCTGCCAGCTCAGCCGGTCAGACAGCCGCGTGTCGAGTGAGACACCGGCCCGTCCGCTATGCCAGCGATCCTGCTCGGTCACCACCTTGACGCCTGCCCCAAGAGCCGGACTGCAGATCGTCGGATTGCCACCCACCTGGGTGCAGCCCCGCGCGTCGACCGTTTCTGTCCAATATTGATAGCCGACGAAGGCACCAAGCCGGAAACGCTCCGTCTCCAGCAGATTGAAACCGACATCGAGATTTGCGTATTGCAGCCGCCCGCCCACGCTGCTGACGGTCTTGGATGACGGATTGACGAAAGGAGCAAAGTCCTCATCGACGAGAGTGCCCGAGCTGATCTTGCCCGCCCCGAAATAGCCCTTCAGAAACATGTTGGTGAACGGGCCGTCGAGCGCATCAACCCTGAAGAACATCTCGCCGCTGTGCCCGGTCATGCCGCCATAAGCGAGCCGGGAGACCTGAAGCGTCGCTGCCTGATCGGCGAAATAGCGGTAGCGATTCTGCCCCGAGCTGAACCAGTAGCGCACTCCGGTCTCCAGCATATAGGACGGCAGGATCGACGCGCGCGACCGCAGCGGCATATCGCCCGAGCCCGCGCCTTGGCCGCCTTGCAACGCTGCAGGCCTGGCCCAGGCGCAGCTGACGATCGAGGCGTTGCACTTCGTGACACCGTCGGCGTTGAAATCGCGCCGCAACGTGACCGTCGCGAACAGGTCCTTTGTCGTCGTCTTGACGTTGGCCAGCGTGCTGTCGACGAACCGGTAGCCAATCTCTGTTTCCAAGCTGATCTCCTTCGACCAGAGATAGCTGACCAGCAGCGACGGCAGGATCGTGTACTCCTTCAAGTCGGTCCGGGTGCCGGACCTATAGCCCATCCGCAGCCGCGGGCTGATGGCGAGATCGGGCGTGATCGGGTAGCGCGAGGCAAGATCCAGCACATAGAACTTCGAGTCCGCCAGGCTCGCGTAGCGTAGCGCGCCCATGAACAGATCGCCCGGCTTGATGATGCTGTTCCCGGTCAACTGGGCCGACAGATAATATTCGAGACCGCTCGCCGGCGTGCCGTCGACGCCGCCGGACGGCAGCGTGCCGGTCAGATTGGTCACCGTGGCATCGGCGGCGACCTGCCAGGTCTCGTTCAGGGGCCGCGAATAGCTCACCATCGCCGACTGGAATGTCGGCGTGCGGTCGATCGCGAGCTGCCTGATCTCGCCTGCGGTATTGAACTTCATCATGTCGTAGAGCGTGAGGAACGGCTGCCCCTGCAACGCATTCCAGGTCGAGAGAAATGGAACTCTTCGGTAATCGAACGAGGCGTTGATGACCGACTTGTCCTCGAACGTATACGTTCCCGAGAACACGGCGGCATTGAGCGCGCGGAAATGCGTGTCGTAGTCGATCAGACCGAGCAGCGACTTGTTGGTGTCGAAATAGCGGAATTCCGCGCCGATGGCCTGGCGGTCGACGATGTTGCGGTCGTATTGCGTGATCAGGTAGACGGTGGTCTCGAGCCCGCCGAGAATTTTGCCAAAATCGATGCTTGCCCCATAGAGCGTCTTGCCATCCTTGAACGGTGCGTCGAAACGGCTCCAGTTCGGCGAGCCCGCGAGCACGTTCAAGCGCAGCCCGGGGCTCTTCTGCCAACTCAGCACCGCGCCGTCGAAACGGCCGATCACGCCGCCGGTGTTGCGGGATTGCCGTCCGACGCGCAAGGTCACGTCGGCTTCCTTCAGCGTGTAATCGACTTGCGCGGTCGAGACGCCATACTTGTCATTGCCCGTATCGAATTGGCGCTCGTGGGTGAACGCCAGCTTGAACTTGGTCCTGATGCGATCGTTGTCCGCGGTGCCCAGGAAGTCGAAATTGGTCAGCAGCGTGTTCTGGTGCACCCGGTGGGCATCGGGATCTGCATTCGGGTTCGGCGCGATGGCCCTGTCCTTGACGGCGCTGGTGCTGTCATTGGTGATGAAGGTGGTCGAGAGGCTGCCCGACATCGACCAGCGCGTATCGCCGTTCGGCCCTGCCGACTTGGTTGGCATCCCTGCCCCCATGTCTCCGCCATCGGGGTTGGCCGGAGACATGTCGCGCGGTCGTGCCGGCGCGCTGCTGGTTGCGGTCAGAAGCGCAGCGAGCCGCTGCCTCACCCGCTCAGCGCCCTCGCCGTTCGGATAACGGCGCAGATAGTCCTCGAATTCGGCCTGGGCTGCAGCGGTCTGCCCGGCCTTCTGGCGCGCGACGCCGAGCAGCTCCTGCGCCTCTGCGCTCGAGCCGGTCTCAGGGAGTTTCAGCACCTTCTTCAGAAGGTCGATCGCGGCGTTGAAATTGCCTTTCTTGATCGATGCGCGCGCCTCGTCCATCGAGGCCTCCGCAAACCGGATGTCCGCCGCGGACGCCTGCTGCATCGTGCGATTGTCGTTGCGGACCGACGCCGCCGCACCGGGGATCGCAACCGGTTTCGGCGCATCCGGAGCGGCTACGCTCGGCACAAGGGCCTTCACCTTGCACGCCGACACCGGGCCCTTCCGGGCAATCACGATCGTGACCTGCTCGAAGCTGCCGGATTGCACGATCTGATAGGTGAACTCGCCAGCAAACTGAGCGACGAGGATCGGTCCTCTGTTCTGATCGAGCGTCAGATAGACGTCCTGGATGCCGGAGCCCTGGGCATTGTCGACCCGCACGCCCTCTCGTCTGACCAGACGCCGCGTGATGACGGCGTCCCGATCGACCAATTGTAGCGAGACGCTGAGCTGGCTGCCCTTATCCAGCGGAAAATGCCCAGTGTAGCGCACGCGAGCATGAAAGTTGACGCGCAGCAGGCTGCAGTTGCCGATCGTCGTGGCGTTTGCGCTGGCGACGAACTGATCGATGACGGGCTGGGCCGGTGCGACGCCGAAGGCTCCATCGAGCAGGATTGCGAGCAGGCCGGACAGCAGAGTCATCGCCCATCGGGTCGACCTCGCTGCTGCTGCTTGACTGAAGCGGCAGCTCATCACCAGCCGCCTCCATTGACCCGGTGCTGCCGCTGGCGACGGGTGATGATGGCGGTCTGCGACTTGTCAGCATAGATGTGACACGCGCCGGTGCAGTCCTTGAGCTCGGCGACGGTGTAGTCCATCGGCGCCGGCTTCACGAGCTTGGCATGCTGCTGCGGCCGGAAATCACCCGCGTGACAGGCGGCGCAGTCGGGCTTGTAGGCCGCGAACTTGAACACGACGGCTTGCGAATTGCCGCTGTGGCAGGCGGTGCAGCCAATGGCGGCGCTATGGTTCGGATAGCTTGCCGACATGTGCCGGTAGTTGACCGAACTCCAGCTGACCGTCCGATGGCAGCTCTCGCAGGGGACGTTGGTCACGAAGTGCTTCGGCGATTTGCCGGTGGCATTGGAGCCATTGTGACAGCTGGCGCACGGCGCAGTGAGGCTGGTGTGATCCATCCGTGCGCCCGAGAACGACACGGTGTTCTTGTGGCAGCTTTCGCATGGCGCGCTGGTGACCACGTGGCGCGGCGGCTTGCCGCCGGCTGATGATCCGTTGTGGCACGTCGCGCAGGCCGCCATCGTCCCGGTGTGGCTGAAACGGGCTCCGCTGAATGTCGTCGTGCTCTTGTGGCAGGTCTCGCACGGCGCATTGGTCGCAACGTGCTTCTGCGGCTTGCCGGTTGCGGCCATGCCGTTGTGGCAGCTCGCGCAGGCCGCCATCGTGCCGGTGTGACTGAAGCGGGCTCCACCGAATGTCGTCGTGCTCTTGTGGCAGGTCTCGCACGGCGCATTGGTCGCGACGTGCTTCTGCGGCTTGCCGGTCGCGGCCATGCCGTTGTGGCAGCTCGCGCAGGCCGCCGTCGTCCCGGTGTGGCTGAAGCGGGCTCCGCTGAACGTCGTCGTGCTCTTGTGGCAGGTCTCGCACGGCGCATTGGTCGCGACGTGCTTCTGCGGCTTGCCGGTCGCGGCCATGCCGTTGTGACAGCTCGCGCAGGCCGCTGTCGTCCCGGTGTGGCTGAAGCGGGCTCCGCTGAACGTCGTCGTGCTCTTGTGGCAGGTCTCGCACGGCGCCGCAGTCGCAATGTGCTTCGACGGCTTGCCAGGCGCACTCATGCCGTTGTGGCAGGATGCGCACGGTCCCTGCGCCGTCATGTGGTTGAATCTCGAGCCGGCCTCCGTGGCGCTCGAGCCGGCAAGCCCTGCCCTCGGATTGACCGTCGGCAGCAGCGATGGAACCCGACCTGCGTTCTGCGACTCCATTGCATCAGGATTGGCGGCACCGATCGAAGGCAGGAGCTTGCTGCGCGGATCGTTCGGCACAGGCGCTGAAGGGGCGGATGTCATCCGCGGGAGAGTGCTCAGCGGCTGCGACACCGACGCCGCGTCACCAGCTTTCGCCGCGCCGTCGGGTTTGGAGGCGGCAGGCGCACCGGCCGGGGCCCCTGCTCGAGGATCGGTCGTCGCGGCCGCCGACGTCGCAGCTGTATTCGCCAGCGGCTTGCTGCTGAACAAGAGCGTCGAACTGGATGGTGCGGCAGGCTTCGCAGCCGCGCCGGCCGCAGCCGTGGCCGGCGCTGCGCTCGTGCCCGATGCGGACTCGGGAGTCGTGGCCGCCGTCATCGTCCGGTTGGCGGTCGTGGCTGGCGTCACCGCCTTGGCGACGGGCGCCTGAGCGGGGACCACCGACCTGGCCGTGGTCGAGCAACCCGCGGCCGGCTTCTGCGGGTCGTCGTCCCAGGTCGAGAAGTTGGCGGCAGCGCGCACGTGGCAGCAGCCGCAATCCTGTGACTTGGCACTGTGATCCGGCCCCTGCGCGCCTCTGCGGCCCTGGCTGCGATAGGCGCCATTGTGACAGCTGTCGCAGCGCGTCGCATGCACGGCGGTATGGCTCATCGTGTAGGTGGCGAAGCTCGCCGCGGTGTTGGTGTGGCAGTTCGAGCACTGGACGCCGGTCACCGGAATGTGCGGCGG
>NZ_JAUEYJ010000023.1:0-158360 GCF_032489615.1 Bradyrhizobium sp. SZCCHNR1051
AACTCCAGCAGAGGCGCTTGACGAGCTGCTGTCACGAATGAAAACACTGGGTGTTGCGACCACCGCTTGAGCCCGCCTCCGGCCCTCCCTGCGCGATGGCTTTAACGGCCGCTTCGCATTCTCCCCGGTGCGCCGGGCTTTCTGGTCACCGTCACCCACGCGGCGCCGTTGGCGCCGGCGCAGGCTTGATACTGGCATCGGAGTATCAGGACCACGCGACTTGACCGTGCGAGCCGATGTTGTTCGTCCGCGCGAATGACCACGCTGCAAACCGGCCCGCCCATCACATCCCACCTCCACGCTTCGTGACGACCGCGCAGCGCCCCTCGTCGATGAGGCGGGACAGCGACGAACAATCATGATTTTCCGAAATCGACAAGCGGGATATTTTTTCTGGCGGGACTGGACAGCCCAAATCAGCCTGAACTTGCACGTGAAATCGGGCTCCAGACGCAGCGTCGATCGAGCGGATCTGAAGCCTCGACAGGCTTGTCCGATCTCCGCACGAGGGACATGAGTCGCCCGACGAGCGGCATTCTTGATCTCGTCAGTCCTCGGCGCGCAGCCCATCACCATCGACGTACCAGTCGGCGCGTGACGCCCAATGCACGTGGCGATCGGGAACGGCGCCGAGCGGCTCATCGAAGCCTCCGGCGGGAATGATCGCCTCGGGGCCGCTGCGCGTCAGATGTGGCATCGGACTGCCGCAAGTGCTGCAGAAGGCGGTGGCGAAGCTGCACGCCCGGGGCAAGTCGAACCGCGTGACGTTCGCCTCGCCGCGCAGCCAGCGAAGCGCCGACGCCTTGACGATGACCTCACAGGAGTGCGCCGTGCCGCTGGCCTTGCGACAGCGCGAGCAATGGCAATTGAGGAATTTGTCGAACGGCCCGTCGACCTCGAAGCCGACCTGGCCGCAGAGGCAGCTGCCGCGGAACGTGGTCATGACGATCTCCTGTCGTGGTCTGGAATGGAATGTCCAAGAGCGCCGCACGCGTGGAGGATGTTACTTGTCCTGATTGCTTATCCTGATTGCATCCTTGCAGCTATCAGGACGACTGAAGGCCAGCTGCGGTCGCCGCGCTGTTAGTCGGTAGTCTGACCTTCCCAAAGCGGAACATTCATTTGTTGTGAGTCATCCTCGACGTCGAGAGTCAATCATTCCGAATGATTTGGAACCAGTCTGAGCGGGCAGCGCCGTCCCGCATTTGCATGGCTCAGGGGTGATTCGGTCACCTTGAAGACATGTTTAGACGTTGATTGGCGCGCGGCAGGGGGATTTCACAGCGTACAGGAGTCCTCCGAATGTACCGCGTTGTTATTGTCGTCGCCGCATTGCTGGCTCTCTCCGTTCAAGCCGAGGCGCGTCCTCGTCACCATCATCATCACTACTCGCACCGTCACCACTCCTACATGAACGCGATGGCCTCGATTCCCGGCGAAGGTCGCGTCGTCGGCGGCCGCCCATCGGGATGTCCGCATGCCTTTTGCGGCTGCGAAGCGTCGCTCTACACGTTCGGCCGGGTCGTTCCCGAGCTGAATCTCGCATCGAACTGGCGTCGCTTTCCGCGCGCAGCTCCCGCACCGGGAATGGCTGCCGTCCGGTCCGGCCACGTCATGATCCTGCAGCAGCAGGTCGCCGGCAACATCTGGTATGTGCATGACGGCAATTCCGGCGGCCACGTCACCCGCGAACATCCCCGCTCGATCGCCGGCTACACGATCGTGAACCCGAATGGCGGTTCCGCGATGTTCGGCGCGGCGGCTCGTGTCACGCGCGAGGCCCGTGCGCCGAGCTACCAGCGGCTCGCCCGCAACACGCGGCCGGACGGCTGGATGGCCAGCGCGGCGCCGATGGCCTTCAACTAGGTCCTTGATAGCTTCGCGACGCGGCCTGCGGCATCCGGATCGAATGCTGCAGGCCGCGTCGTCTAGCCTGCGCGCGCGTCCGCTGGCAGCACCAGTAACAAGCGGAACCGTTCACAGCGCGCCAAGGGCGGGCGCCAGGATCACACAGGCCAGCAGCGCCAGGGCCGCAGCGCTACAGCGATAGCCGAGCGACGCCGGCACGACATGCCCGAGGCCGCAGCGCAGCGTCGCGCCGAGCACGATCCAGGCTCCTCCGATCGTCGCAGTCGAGAGTCCGAGCACGACCAAGAACGGCCATAGGCTCGCCGCATCGCCTTCCGGCGGCAGCAAGGTGAAAGCGAAGATGATGGCCTTTGGATTGAACAGCGTCGTGATGAACACGCCGCGCAGGGTGACCGGCGCCGCATCGCTTGCGCTGCTGCTGCTGCCGTGGCGCCAGAGCGCGGCAGCGAGGTGCAGCAGATAGAGCACGACCACGACACGGAGAGCCTGTCCGACCAGCGGCGCGGTCGCGACGAGCGGACCGAGCGTGATGCGCAGCGTCGCGATCGCGAGCAGATAGCCGGCAAGCTCGGCGAGCAGCAGATGAACGGAGGCGCGCACGCCACGACTCGCACCGGCAGTGGCGAGCAGCGTGTTCGTTGGGCCGGGCGTAACGAGCAGCGCTGCGCCCGCCGCACCGAAGGTCAGGATATCCATGACCCCATCAAGCACGCGCGCCATGCGCTGGCCTTGACGAGCGTCAACGTCCGGCGCCGCGGGCTGCGGTCCCGTTTTCCGGAACGGCTCGTATGTCGGCTTCATTGTGGACGGTCGTCGGCCGCGCCGCATGATAGGATCGTATGGCAGCATGCAGGGCGACTGATTGACTTGGCTCTCGTGCAAACTAAGGTTCGCGGCGCCGGAAGTGGAACAGCGCCTGATCATCGCACCGTTCGAACGCGTAGCATCGATGGTCGGCGCGCAAGGATCGGAAGACAGATGACGTTGGCGATGAGCTGGGACGAGTGGGCCCGGCATGATGGCATGGCGCTGGCGGCGCGCGTTCGCAGCGGCGAGCTGACGGCGGCGGAGCTGGCAAGGCAGGCCGCCGAGGCAATCGCAAAAGTCGATCCCGCGCTGTCCGGCGTGGTCGAAGTCTTCGCCGATGCCGTGGAAGATCCGGGCAAGGCCGGCGCCAATCTCGCAGGCCCCTTCGCCGGCCTGCCGTTCCTGATGAAGGATCTCGGGCCGACCATGGCCGGACGGCTGCAGGAGCAGGGCTCGCTGTTCATGCGCGGCAACCGACCCGCCGCCGACACGCACCTGACGGCGAAGATGCGCAAGGCCGGCCTCAATCTGATGGGCCGCACCACGACGCCGGAGTTCGGCGTCTGCAGCTCGGCCGAGAACCCGGCCGTCTACGTCACGCGCAACCCCTGGAATACCGACTATACCACCTGCGGCTCGTCGGCCGGGAGTGCGGCGATGGTCGCCGCCGGCGTCGTGCCGATCGCGCACGCGACCGACGGCGGCGGCTCGATCCGCATTCCCGCCGGCGTCAACGGCAATATCGGGCTGAAGGTCTCGCGCGGCGTGTTTTCGATCGCGCCGCATCTGTCGGATCTAAGCGGCCTGGTCTCGATCCAGGGCTGCCAGTCGCGCAGCGTGCGCGACACCGCGGCGTTCGTCGATCATTGCCGCGGCGGCGCGCCCGGCGAGTTCATGCCGTATTGGACCACGCCGGAGCCCTATGTCGAGCTGATCAAGCGCGATCCCGGCAAGCTCAGGATTGCGCTGTCGCATCAATGGGGCGACTACCGCGCCACGCCGCATATTGCTTCTGAGCTGGAGCGTGTGGGCAAAATCCTCGAGGGCCTCGGCCACCACATCGGCTACGCGCTGCCCGACGTCGATTACCGCCAGGCGTTCGCGGCGCAAACCACCTGCTACATCTCGAACTTCGCGATCGTCATCAACAACCTGCTCGCGGCGCGCAAGCTCGGGCGGCCGCCGGCCGACCTGATCGAGCCGATCAACATCCGGGTCTGGGAAGCGGGCAAGGGCACCAGCTTCGCCGAGCGTGCGGCGATGCAGGCGGTGTTCAATACGACGTCGCGCGCCTTCGGCGCGTTCTTCGAGGACTGGGACATCATCCTGACGCCGATCACGGCACTGCCGACGCCGAAGATCGGTACCACCGAATACCTGACCATCAGCGACAATCCCGACGTGCTCGACTGGTTCGAGAATCTGTGGCGCAACTTCGCCTTCACGCCGCTCGCCAATCTCTGCGGCGTCCCGGCGATCTCGCTGCCGCTCGCCACCAATGAGCACGGCCTGCCGCTCGGCATCCAGGCGATCGGCAAGCAGGCCGACGACGGCCTGCTGCTGCAGCTCGCGGCCCAGATCGAGCGCGCGATCGGCGGTCAATGGAATGGCGGCGCGACGCCGGCCGTGCATGTGACCAGCAAGTGACCGACTCACGCGCCTGATCCTGATGACATGATAGGCTGCGCCGGGCGTGGACAAGGCGCTCGCATTTCCGGCAATCTTGCATTTCCGACCATCAGGCGCGCCCGATGAACATCCTGCTGCTCAATCCCAACATCCGCTCCGACATCACCGACCTGATGCTGCAGGTCGGCCGCGACGCCGCCGCGCCCGGCACGACCCTGATCCCCTGCACCGCGCCGCGCGGTGTGCCCTATATCGCGACCCGCGCGGAGGCGCAGATCGGCGGCGCCGTCGCGCTGGAGATGCTGGCGGAGCGCAACGGCAGCTTCGACGCCGCGATCATCGCCGCGTTCGGCGATCCCGGCCTGTTCGCGGCCCGCGAGCTGTTCGACGTGCCGGTGATCGGGCTTGCCGAGGCGGCGATGCTGACCGCCTGCATGGCCGGACGCCGCTTCGCCATCGTCACCTTCGCGCAGGCGCTGGGTCCCTGGTACGAGGAGTGCGTGCGCATGCACGGCCTGATGGAGCGCTGCGCCGGCATCCGCATGCTCGACGGCAGCTTCAAGCAGATCTCCGACGTGCAGCACGAGAAGGAAGAGCTGCTGGTCGAGCTGGCGCTGCGCGCGGTGGAGGAGAACGAGGCCGACGTGCTGATCTTCGCCGGCGCACCCCTCTCCGGGCTCGCGGCCCGCGTCGCGCACCGCATTCCCGTGCCCGTGGTCGATCAGGTGATCGCCGCGGTGAAGCAGGCGGAGGCGCTGCTGGCGTTGAAGATGCGCAAGGCCACGGCCGGCACCTTCCGCCGCCCGGCCGCGAAGCCGACGACGGGCTTGCCCGAGGCGCTGGCCGCCCGGCTGGAGCATCGCGACGGGTAGTTGGGCCGTGTGAGTCGCAACGCTCTCTCCCCACGTCATTCCGGGACGCTGTCGGCGCGAGCCCGGAATGACGTGGGGAGAGAGCGAGCCAGATCTTGTTAGCTGCGAGCTCGGGCGGAACCCGTCATACTCCCATACCCCCACCTCCTCTTCTGTACACAAGCCGCCTTCGTTGCCTGAAAAGGCGGCACGCTTCTTGCTTTTTCAGATCAGTTGAGCAGGAAGCCCATGGCCAGCGTATCGGAAGCCAAGTCGCTCGTTCTGGATCGGATCACCCACCGCTTCGCCAGCGGCACGATGGCCGTATCCGATATCAATCTCGACGTGAAAGGCGGCGAGATCATCGCCCTGCTTGGGCCCTCGGGCTGCGGCAAGACCACCTTGCTGCGCATCATCGCCGGCTTCATCGGCCAGAGCGAGGGGCGCGTCATCATCGGCAACGACGTCGTCGATGCGCTGCCGCCCAACCGGCGCGCGGTCGGTATCGTGTTCCAGAACTACGCGCTGTTTCCGCATCTCTCGATCACCGAGAATGTCGGCTACGGCCTCGCCGCGCGCGGCGTCGACAAGGCCACGCGCAACAGGGAGGCGCAGCGGCTGCTCGACATGGTGCAGCTCGGCCCGTTCGGTGAGCGGCTGCCGCGGCAATTGTCGGGCGGCCAGCAACAGCGCGTGGCCCTGGCTCGCGCGCTCGCGATCAAACCGTCGATCCTGCTGCTCGACGAGCCGTTCGCCGCGCTCGACAAGAATTTGCGGTTGGACATGCAGATCGAGGTCAAGCGGCTGCAGCGCATGGCCGGGATCACAACTTTGATCGTGACCCACGACCAGGAGGAGGCGCTGTCGATGGCCGACCGCGTCGCCGTGCTGAGTCACGGCCATCTCGAGCAGTTCGGCACGCCCTCCGAGATCTACGATCAGCCACAGACGCTGTTCGTGAACAGCTTCGTCGGCACCGCGAACAAGATGAAGGGGACGGTGATCGCGACCGACGCTGATAGCGTCAAGGTCGGCCTCGAGGCCGGCGGCGAGATCATCGCGCGCGCCCCCACCCCGGTACGTGCCTCAGACAAGGTCACCGTGTGCCTGCGTCCCGAGCATCTCACCTTCGTCAGCGACGACACCGGCTTTGCCGGCGAGATCGGCATGGCGCTGCCGCTCGGCGCGACCGTGGTCCATGAGATCAAGGCCAGCGACGGCTCGAGCATCAAGATTTCGCAGGCCCGCACCGGCGACACGCCACTGCGCGATGCCGGCGCGCCGGTGCGGGTCGCACCGATCGCACCCGGCCTCGCCACCGTCTTCCCGCAATAGACCAACAGACACATCGGAGTGAAACATGATGCTTGATCGCCGCCGGCTCCTGACCAGCGCCTTGACGCTGGGAGCCATGCACGCCTTCCCGGGCCTGAGCCTCGCGCAGGCGCGGCCGCTGGTGTTCGCGACCTTCACCGGCAGTTGGGAGGAGGCGCACAAGGCGGTCCTCGTGCCGGCGTTCCGCAAGGCCAATGCCGATGCCGCCATCGTGCTCGACCCGATGCTGTCGGTCGATCAGATCGCCAAGGTCAATGCGGCCAAGGCCAATCCGCCGATCGACGTCATGCTGCACGATCCGGGTCCGGCGCTGGTCGCGATCGGTCAGGATCTCGTCGATCCGTTCCCGGCCGACAAGAGCGCGTACTTCAAGGACCTGATTCCGGAAGCGCAGGACGCGATGGGCCCGGCGCCGTTCTTCCAGGTCGTCGGCCTGACCTACAATCCAGAGACGGTGAAGACGCCGCCAACCTCCTGGGCCGATCTGTGGAAGCCCGAGTTCAAGGGCAAGGTCGGCATCACCAACCTGAACTCCACGCTCGGCACCGGCTGGCTGGTCGAGATCGCGCGCATGCGCGGCGGCTCCGAGGCCAATGTCGACGAGGGCTTCAAGGCGCTGGAGGAGCTGAAGCCGAACCTCGCCGCGGTCGCCGCCAATCCCGGCGCCCTGGCGACCCTGTTCCAGCAAGGCCAGATCGACATCTCGCCCGGCAATTTCAACGCCATCCAGATCCTGAAAGCGCGTGGCGTGCCGGTCGAGTTCGTGGCGCCCAAGGAAGGCGCCATCGCCTTCAAGACCACGATCCACATCGTCAAGAACTCGCCGAACAAGGAGCTCGCCTTCAAGCTGATCGAGGCGGCGCTGTCGCCGGAGGTGCAGACCACGCTGATGAACTCGCCCTATCTGATCGTGCCGACCAACACCAAGGTCGCCATGACCGGCGAGATCGCCAAGGTGCTGGCCAAGGACACCGCGGAGCTGAAGAAGAAGTTCGTGTTCCAGGACTGGAAGAAGATCAACGAGCAGCGCGCGTCCTGGATCGAGAAGTTCAATCGCGACATCAAGATCTAGCCATGAAGAGCGCCACGACCGCACCGGGAGACGTGACCAGCTTCAGCCTGGGGCTTGCGCTGCCCCTCGCTGCTGCGTTCGCGATCTTCTTCGTGCTGCCGTTGGCGCAACTGCTCTATCTCTCGCTGCACAACGACACCGCCGCGACGGTGTGGGGGCTCGGCCAGTACATCAAGTTCCTGACCGACCCCTTCAGCCTCGCCGTGCTCGGCTCGACCTTGCTGCTCGGCGCCGAGGTGACGCTCGCCTGCCTCGTGCTCGGCTATCCCATCGCCTGGCTGTACCAGCGCTCGGGCAGCCGGGTGCAGACCCTGATCATCATGATCGTGCTGCTGCCGCTGCTCACCAGCGTCGTCGTCCGCACCTTCGCCTGGATCGTGATCCTGGGCCGGCAGGGCATCATCAACTCCGTGCTGCAATCGCTCGGCCTGATCGGCACGCCGCTGCGCATGATCTACACCCAGGGCGGACTGATCGCGGCGCTGGCGCAGGTGCAGATGCCGCTGATGGTGCTACCCCTGATCACCGCGATCGGCCGCATCGATCCCAATCTCTCCGACGCCTCGGCCTCACTCGGCGCCGGTAGCTGGCGCACCTTCGTCAAGGTGATGCTGCCGCTGTCGATGCCCGGCATCATCGCCGGCTGCACCCTGACTTATGCCGCCGCGATCACCGCCTTCATCACGCAGTCCCTGGTCGGCGGCGGGCAGATGCTGTTCATGCCGATGTATCTCTACCAGCAGGCCTCGACCCTGCAAAACTGGCCGTTCGCCGCGGCGATCTCGATCATCTTCCTGTTCGCGGTGCTCGCGATCGTTGCGCTGTTCTCGACCCTCGGGCGGCGTGCCCGCGGCTATGGAGACGCCAGATGAGCCAGCGCCAGCGCAACTGGGAAGCGCTGAGCTTCCAGATCGTGATGACGGTGGTTGCCGTGCTGGCGCTGATCCTGATCGTGTCGCCGTCGCTGGTCGTGGTGATCGTCTCCTTCACGTCCGGCTTCTCGCTGAAATTCCCGCCGCCGGGCTATTCGGCGCGCTGGTACGTCGAATTGTGGAACGCCTGGCAGCTGCAGTTCGCCGCGCGCAACAGCGTCGTTGTCGCGCTGTGGTCGACGGGTCTGTCGATCGTGCTCGGCGTCGCCGCGTCGCTGGCGATCTCGCGCTCGAAGACGCTCACGGCGAAGCTCCTGGACTCGTTGTTCATGTCGCCGCTGGTGCTGCCGGCACTCGCCTTCGGCCTGGCGGCGCTGATGTTCTTCTCGCTGATCGGCCTGCCGGTGTCGCTGCTGACGCTGGTGATCGGCCACACCATCGTCTGCGTGCCTTATGTCGTCCGCAACACCGTTGCCGCGCTGGCGCAGCTCGAGCCGACCCTGCTCGAAAGCTCGGCGATCCTCGGCGCCAGCAGGCTCTATACTTTCCGCCGCATCGTCTTGCCGCTGATCCGTCCCGGCATCATCTCCGGTGCCTTCATCGCCTTCATGTCGTCGTTCGACAACGTGCCGGTGTCGCTGTTCCTGCGCGATGCCGCCACCGACATGCTGCCGATCCGGATGTGGCAGGACCTCGAAGGCAAGCTCGACGTCACCATCGCCGCGCTGTCGAGCGTGCTGATCATCGCCACCATCGCGCTGATGGCGATCATGGAGCGCGCCACCGGCCTGTCGAAGCGGCTGACGGGTTGAGGCTGAGTGCCCCTTCCTGAAATTGGGAGTTCGTGCCCGTCCAACTCCAAGCCGTCATGGCCGGGCTTGTCCCGGCCATCCACGTCGGCTGGCGATCGCGGAGGGACGTGGATGCCCGGGACAAGCCCGGGCATGACCAGCGACTGATTGACGGGCTCGACCGTCGGGGCAACTTATTCGTGGAGTTTACGATATAGCGTCAGACGCGCTTCCCTAAGCGCCGCGGAAGATCGAATAGCCCCAGGGAGTGAATTTGAGCGGCAGGTGAAAGTGCTCCTCGACCTTGTCGATCGCGAAGCGAAACGGCACTGTGGTGAGGAATTTCGTCTGAGCGCCAGCCCCGAAGAACTCGCCGACATGAAACAGCACCTCATACTCGCCGGCGATGACGCCGTCGCCCTTGACGACCGGCGCCTGCAAGGTGCCGTCGGCGCCGAGCTGTCCCTCCGCGAGCAGCGTGCGATCCGGCGTCACGCGCCAGATCGCGACGCGCAGGCCACGCGCGGGGCGCCCGTTCGCCACATCAACCGCATGAACCGAGATTCCACCGGCCATTTCGCGCTCCGCCATCAGGTTGTCGCGGCATGATAGCCGTGAAGCAAGCGTCAGCACCAGCGGCGCCGCTGTGGCCTGCGGTCGCTGCGATGACCGCGCTGCAGGCCCTGGTGTCGCTGGCGCTGATCGCGCCGGGCGTCGTCGCGCCGCGCGCCGGCCTCGGCATCGAGCAGCTGTCGCTGTTCTCCACCGCGGCCTTCACCATCAGCCTCGTCTCCTCGTTCTGGGGCGGCACGCTGGTCCAACGCGTCGGCTCGCTGCGCGTCGCAGCGCTGTGCGCGGTCGCCGTCTGCGCCGGCATGTCGCTGGCCCTGTTCGAGGGTGGATGGGCCCTGCTCGGCGCCGGGCTGATGCTGGGGCTCGCGGTCGGACCGGAGACACCGGCAAGCTCAGCGCTGCTCGGACGTCTCGTGCCGGCCGAGAAGCGCGCGATGGTGTTTTCGATCCGGCAGACCGGCAGCCAGATCGGCGCGGTGGTCGGCTCGCTGCTGCTGCCGCCGATCGCCGTGCTGCTGGCACCGAGCTCCGCCTATGCCGCCGTGATCGTCTGCGCCGCCATCGCCTTCGCCGGCTTCGAGCGTCTGCGGCCGGCCTATGCGATCACGCCGCCGGCCATGCCGCGGCTCGGCCTGTTCGATCGATTGCGACTGATCAGCGCCGACCGCCGCATGGCCGCGCTCGCGGTCGCCTCGATTCCGTTCAGTGGCATGCAGGTCATCCTCAACACCTGCTTCGTCAGCTTCGGCACGTCAGAGCTCGCGCTCAGCCATGTCGAGGCCGGCTGGGTGCTGGCCTCGGCGCAAGGCGCCGGCCTGATGGGACGGCTGGGCTGGGGCGTGGTCGCGACGCGGCTGCGCTCGGCGCGGGCCGTGCTGGTGATGGCAGGCGTCGGCATGGCGGTCTGCGCGCTGCTGCTCGGTCTCTGGGGGCCGCTGCTGAGCCGGTCGATCCTGGTCCTGCTCACGATCGTGTTCGGGCTGACGGCGAGCGGCTGGAACGGCGTGTTCATCGCCGAGATCGCCAATCTCGCCAAGCCCGGACGCGTCGCCGAGGCGACAGGTGCGGTGCTCACCGCCTCGTTTCTCGGCCTCGTCGCCGCGCCGCTGCTCGTCGCCTTGCTGACGCCCCGCGTGGGACTCGGCGGCAGCTTCGTCGCACTCGGATTGACGGCGGCCGCGGGCGCGGCCGTGCTGCTGATGGAGCGATCCCATGCGCGCAAGTGACATCGCACGCGCCGTCATGGCGCGGCAAAGCACCGCCAGAGAGATGGCCGAGCAGGCGCTGGCGCGCATCGCCGCGGCCCGTGACCTCAACGCCGTCGTCACGACAGATCCGGCGCGAACGCGCGCCGAGGCCGATGCCGTCGATACGCGCGTGGCCGCCGGCGAAGCAATGCCGCTCGCCGGCGTGCCGGTCGTGGTCAAGGACAATATCTGGGTCGAGGGCTGGCGCATCACGCAGGGCTCGCGGCTGTTCGCTGATTTCATCGCGCCCGAGGATGCGATCGCGATCGCGCGGCTGCGCCGCGCTGGCGCCGTGATCGTTGGCATCGGCGCAACCTCCGAGTTCGCCTGCAAGGGCGTGACGACCTCGCGGCTGTTCGGACCGACTGTTCATCCGCAGGACCCGCAGCTCACGCCCGGCGGCTCGTCGGGCGGGCCCGCCGTTGCGGTGGCGGCTGGGCTCGTGCCGCTCGCGATCGGCACCGATGCCGGCGGCTCGAGCCGCCGGCCGCCGGCCCATGTCGGCGTGGTCGGCTTCAAGCCGTCGTTCGGTGCCATTCCCTACGGGCCGGGATTCCCCGAGCCATTCTGGCGCATCTCGGTGATCGCGCCGATCGCGACCGATGTCGGCGATGCCAGGCTTGCGTTCGAGATCATGGCCGGCGCCGACCCGCGCGATCCCGATACGTTCGACGTGGCCGTGGCGGATCATGCAACGCCGCTGCGCGTGGCGTTCTCGCCGCGGCTCGGGCTGGACGTCGCGGTCGATGGCGACACCAGCGCTGGCCTGCAGCGGGCGGTCGACCGCCTCCGCGCCGGCGGCATGCCGATTGTCGACAAGGATCCCGTCTGGCCGGCCGGCCTTGCCGAGGACGCGGTGATGCCGCTCCAGCATGCCGGGCTGGCCGCGCTCTACGGCGACGCCTTCCACAATGATCCGGCGCAATTCGATCCCGATATCGCCAAGCAGATCGAGCGCGGGCTCGGCCTTAGCGGCGCCAACGTCGCGCGTGCGCTCGAGGCAAGCGCGCAGATCGCGCGGGCCTTCGCAAGCTTCTTCACGCAGGCCGACGTGCTGCTGGCGCCGACCGTGCCCTGCGTCGCCTGGCCATTCACGCAGCTCGGCCCATCCAAGATCGGCGGCAAGCCGGTGAGCCCGCGCGCGCATGCGGTGTTCACGCCTTACGCCAATCACGCCGGCGTGCCGGCGATCTCGATCCCCTGCGGCACCAACGTTCACGGACTGCCATTCGGTCTGCAACTCATCGCGGCCCGCGGCCGCGACCGCCTGCTGCTCGATGTCGCTGCCGACGCCGAGCGGATCCTCGCTCAGTCCTGATCGAACTTCTTCGCCAACCTCGCCCGCGTGATGTGACCGATCTGGTCGATGGCGTTGGCGATCTCGGTGTCCGGGTCGTTGCCGATGCGACGCTCCATCTCGGCGATGACCGAGGGGCGGTCGGCGTGCAGCGCCAGAGCGACGATCAGCGGCATGCCGAACTTGTCGCGATAGCGGCGGTTGATGTCGGCGACGCGCTCGAACTCGGCGCGCGAGAGCGAGGTGAAGCCGAGCCGACCCTGCTCGCCGATCGAGTCGTTCGTCATCTCACCCGCCAGCGCCTCGCGGCCGGCGAGCTCCGGATGGGCGCGGATCAGCTTCAGCTTCTCGTCGCGGCTCATGGCGCGAACGACGTTCATGAGCGTCGTATGCAGCGCATCCGCGGCGTCGTCGAAGGCGGACAGGCCGGCGCGATAGGCGCGGTCGGCGATTTCAGGCGAATGCTCGAAGATGTCGCCATAGCGCTCCACGAACAGCACGCGCGACATCTGCGACGGCCGCCACACGCCGGCCGGCGGATGCGTCCGGATCCAGTGCCGGGCGATGTCGAGCCGGGTCGCGACCCAGACCTTGTCATGCCCCGTGATATAGTCGAGGAAACGGGCCAGCGCGGCCGCGCGCCCGGGGCGGCCGACCAGCCGGCAGTGCAACCCGATGGACATCATGCGCGGGCTCTCCGCACCCTCTGCGTAGAGCGTATCGAAACTGTCCTTCAGATAGGCGAAGAACTGGTCGCCGGAATTGAAGCCCTGCGGGGTGGCGAAGCGCATGTCGTTGGCATCGAGCGTATAGGGCACGATCAGTTGCGGGCCGTGCGGCCCCGCGATCCAGTACGGCAGCTCATCGGCGTAGGAATCGGCGCTGTAGACGAAGCCCTGCTGATTCAACACGATGTCGAGCGTGCGCTCCGACGTGCGGCCCTGGTAGAAGCCGAGCGGCCGCTCGCCCGTCAGCTCGGTATGGAGCCGAATCGCCTCCTCGATATCGGCGCGCTCGTCGGCCTCGGGGACATCGCGGTAGTCGATCCATTTCAGGCCGTGGGAGGCGATCTCCCAGCCGGCTTCCTTCATCGCGGCCACGGCGTCTGGATTGCGGGCCATCGCGGTGGCGATCGCGAACACCGTCACCGGCAGCTTGCGCGCGGTGAACGTCCGCCACAACCGCCAGAAGCCGGCGCGCGAGCCGAACTCGTAGATCGACTCCATGTTCATGTGGCGCTGGCCCGGCCAGGGCTGGGCGCCGACGATCTCGGACAGGAAGGCTTCGGAGGCGGCGTCACCGTGGAGGATGTTGTTCTCGCCGCCCTCCTCGTAGTTGATCACGAACTGCACGGCGACGCGGGCATCGCCCGGCCAGCGCGGATGCGGCGGCGTGCGGCCGTAGCCGACCATATCGCGGGGATAGACGTCAGCACTCATCCGGCTCAGCTCCCGCGATAGGTCTGGTAGCTCCAGGGCGTCGCGAGCAGCGGCACATGGTAGTGCGCGCCAGCATCGGCGACGGAAAAGCGGAGCGGGATCAGATCGAGAAACAGCGGATCGCCCGAGGCGAGGCCGTGGGTCCTGAAATAGGCGCCCATATGGAAGGTCAGCATGTAGGTGCCGGTGGCGAAGTCATCGTCCGCCAGCATCGGCTGGTCGGTGCGCCCGTCGGCATTGCTCCGGACCTGCTTGACGCGGCGCCAAGAGCCGTCCGGTTCGAGGACATCGAGATCGATCGCGACGCCGGCCGCGGGCTTGCCCCTGACCGTATCCAGAATATGCGTGCTCAGCCGCCCCATGCATCGTTACCTCTCTGCTGCCGGCTCGGAACACTATCAGCGCCCGGTTAAAGGTTCGAGGCGATTTGCGGTTCAGTTGCAGCCTACGGTCTGGTCACGTCGCGCTCCTTGCCGAAGCGCTCGACCAGGAAGTCGATGAACAGCCGCACCTTCACCGAGAGGTGCCGCGTCGGCGGATAGATCGCATAGAGCGCGAGCGGCGGCGCGGCGTAATCGGCGAGGATCGCGGTCAGCGCGCCGCTCTCGAGCGCGTCCGCCGCGATGAAGCGCGGGATCAGCGCAATGCCCTGTCCCTTGATGGCGACGTCGCGCAGCACCTCGGCATTGTTGACGCACAACGACCACGCCGGCTGGACCCAGTGGTCGCCGTCGCGGCCGGTGAGCTTCCACTGATTGCCGGTCAGCAGGAAACCGTAGGTGAGAGAGGTGTGGCGACGCAGCTCCTCCGGGCTGCCAGGCGTGCCGTGCCGCGCGAGATAGGCCGGCGCGGCGCAGATCACGCGCTCCACCGGCATGATCCGCCGCGCCACCAGGCTCGACGATTCCAGCTCGGCGATCCGCAACGTCACGTCGAAGCCGTCCTGCACGGGATCCAGCAGATCGTCGCTCAGCACGATCTGCAACTGCAGCTCGGGATAGCGGGCCATGAAATCGGCGACGACGGGACCGAGCCGCATGGTGCCGAACGACATCGGCGCGTTGACGCGCAAGAGCCCGCGCGGCGCGGCCTGCGACTGACTGACGGCCTGATCGGCGGCGTCGAGCTCCGCGAGGATCGAGACCGCGCGCTCGAAATAGAGCTGGCCGGTCTCGGTCGGGCTGGCATGGCGCGTGGTGCGGACGATCAACTGGACGCCGAGGCTCGCCTCCAGCTCGCCGATATATTTCGAGATCGCCGAGCGCGACAGCCGCAGCTGCCGGCCGGCCTCGGCGAAGCTGCCGCTCTCGACCACCTTCACGAAGGCCCGCAGGCTGCTCAGCTTGTCCATAGGGCCGCCATTGTCGCCAAATCGTAGACAGAGACGTCACAAGAGCACGGATTGTCTCCAAATCAAAGCGAGCCAATATTGCGCCCAGGAATTCAACGGCCCTTTCGGGGGTCCATCGACAGGAGACCCATATGCCCGGACTGCACCACGTGACTGCGATTGCCGGCGATCCGATCCGCAATTTCGGCTTCTACACCCGCGACCTCGGCCTGCGCTTCGTCAAGAAGACAGTCAATTTCGACGATCCCGGCACCTATCATTTCTACTACGGCGATGAGACCGGCCGCCCCGGCACCATCCTGACCTTCTTCCCCTGGGCCGGCGTGCGGCCGGGCCGCCGCGGCGTCGGCGAGACCCACCAGACCGCGTTCCGGGTGCCGCAGCGCTCCCTTGGCTACTGGACGCAGCGCCTCACCGAGAGGGGCATCGCCTATGAGGCGCTGGAGAAGCGCTTTGGTGAATCCGTGCTGCCGTTCACCGATCCGGACGGCATGGCGCTGGCGCTGGTCGGCGTCCCCGGCGCGGAGAACGAGCCCGGCTACAGCAACGGCGACATCCCGGCGGAGCACGCGATCCGCGGCTTCCACGGCGTGACCCTGCTGCTCGACTCCGCGGAAAGGACTGCCGCCGTGCTGACCGACGTGTTCGGCTTCGAAGAGACGGGCCGCGAAGGCTCGGTCATCCGCTTCAAGGCGCCCGGCGACGCCGAGGGCAGCGTGGTCGACATCTACGAGGCCAGGGGCTTTCTGCGTGGCGCGCAGGGCGCCGGGTCGGTGCATCACATCGCCTTCCGCGCCGCCGATGACGCCGCACAGGGCGTGATGGCACAGCGGCTGGTCGATCGTCACGGCCTGCATCCGACCGAGCAGAAGGACCGCAACTACTTCCGCTCGATCTACTTCCGCGAGCCGGGCGGCGTGCTGTTCGAGATCGCAACCGATATCCCGGGCTTCGCGGTCGACGAGCCGGTCGCCGAGCTCGGACGAAACCTCAAGCTGCCCGCTTTCCTCGAATCGCACCGCAAGCAGATCGAAGGCGTGCTGCCCAATCTCGAGGAGGCCGCATCGTGACCGAGGCATTGTCCTTCACCCACCGCTTCCAGCCCGGACACACGCTGGGAGCAGCCCCGCTGCTGCTCCTGCACGGCACCGGCGGCGACGAGAACGATCTGCTGCCGCTCGGCGCTACGCTGTCGCCCGGCGCCGCCCTGCTGTCGCCACGCGGCCAAGTGCTCGAGCATGGCATGCCGCGCTTCTTCCGCCGGCTTGCCGAGGGCGTGTTCGACGAGGACGACGTCCGCCGGCGCGCTCTGGAGCTCGGCGCCTTCATCGACGCGGCGCGGCAGCACTACGGGATCGGAGCGCCGCTCGCGGTCGGCTACTCCAACGGCGCCAACATCGCCGCCGCGCTGCTGCTACTGCAGCCGGAAGCGCTGACCGGTGCAGTGCTGTTCCGCGCCATGGTGCCGCTGGCGCATCCTCCGGCCGCCAGGCTCGCGCGCCGGCCGGTGCTGATGCTGTCCGGGCTCGCTGATCCGATCGTGCCCGCCAGCAATTCGGCGAAGCTGTGCACGCAGCTCACCGAGGCCGGCGCCGACGTGACCCACACGACGCTTCCGGCGGGGCACCAGTTGTCGCAGGCGGATGTGACGCTAGCGCGCGACTGGCTCGCCGGACTGCCGCAGGCGATCGCCGCCTGAAGACGCTTGCGGCTGTCGCGGCTCCTGGCCAAGAATGTGGTCTCATCGGCACCAGCATCGGGCCGCCCCTCCGGCGGCTCCGATGCTGGCGGATGGATGGGAAGGATTGTGCATGGCCGTCGACAAGCTGTTCATCAATGCGCGGCTCGACCGCAGCGCGCGCCATGCGATTACGGTCGACGGCGGCCGCATCAGCGGGCTTCTCGCTGAGACCGAGCGCCCCGAGGCGCGCGAGGTGATCGATCTCGGCGGCGCACTGGTCGTGCCCGGCTTCGTCGAGGGCCACATCCATCTCGACACCAGCTTCTACGGCGATGCCTGGAAGCCGCACAAGCCCTGCACCAACGGCTTCGACGTGCATGAGCGCGTCACGTTCCAGGCGCAGAACATGGCCGCGGCTGCACCGATGGACGTGCGCGCCCGCAACCAGCTCGATCTTTGTATCGGCCACGGCACGACACGGATGCGCAGCCACGTGATGGTGGACGGCTCCGTCGGCCTCACATCGCTGGAAACGATCCTGCGCGTCCGCGACGATTATCGCGAGCTGATCGAGATCCAGCTCGTCGCCTTTCCGCAGAGCGGCATCCTCAAGAGCCCGGGCACACCCGAGCTGCTCGACGAGGCCATCAGGCTCGGCGCCAACCTCGTCGGCGGGCTCGATCCCGCCAGCTTCGACCGCGACGTCGAAAGGCATCTCGACGTCGTGTTCGGCACAGCCCACAAGCACGGCGTCGATGTCGATATCCATCTGCACGATCCGGGCATGCTCGGCCTGTTCGAGCTGGAGCAGATCGCGGCGCGCACGCGCGCCCTCGGCATGCAAGGTCGCGTCGCGGTCAGCCACGCCTACGCCCTCGGCGACGTGCCTGCTGACCCGCTGAAGAAGATTGCCGACGTCCTGGCGGCGTCTGGCGTCGCCATCATGACCAACGCGCCGGGCGCGCGGCCCTTCCCGCCCGTGGCGCTGTTGCGTGCGGCGGGGTCACCGTGTTCAGCGGCAACGACAACATCCGCGACTCCTGGTGGCCCTATGGCGACGGCGATCTGTTGAACCGCGCCATGATGGTCGGCTATCGCTCCGGCTTCTATGTCGATGACGAGCTGCGGATGGCCTTTGACCTCGTCACCGAGGCCGGCGCCAAGGCCTTGAGGCTTGCGGACTACGGCCTGCGCGTCGGTGCGCGGGCCGACTTTGTCACCCTCGATGCCGAGCACGTTCCGCAGGCTGTCGTCGCCGTGCCAAAGGGCCGCTCAGTCTACAAGGACGGCCGCCTCATCGCGCGCGACGGCCATGTGATCAGGCAGCCGACCTAGGCCCGCGTCATTGTGCCGGCTCGACCGGTGCCTGTGAGCGCGGCGGCTCGGCGCGCGACACCGTCGCCGCCTCGATCCAGCGCGTCACGGCCGACAACTGTCCGCCGGACTCGCGATAGGCCTGCAGCTGATAGTCGGCCGAGCTGCCGAACTGCATGATGATGCGGCAGTGCTCGACCTCGGCGAGACATCCCAGAGCCTCCGCATGCGGTGCGACATCCGCGATCATGCGGTTGAGGATCTCCTGGCCCGTCACGGGACCGTCCTCGGTCACGAACAGACAGTCGGTGCCATAGCGCTGCGCCCGCCACTTGTTCTCGACCGCGATCGCGCGCTCGACATTGCCTACGGTCTCCGCAAGATCGGGATTGAGATAGAGGTAGCGTGCCAAAGCGCGATAGAGCGAGGCAATCGCCACGGCGTCATCCACCGACGTGCAGACGTCGGGCGCACGCAACTCCAAGGTCGGATGCCGCAGCGACGGCCGCATCGCCCACCAGACATGACTCTCGTCCGGCATCACGCCGGACTTCGTCAGCGCCGCGACATAGCGATCATATTGCTGCTTCGAGGTGAACAGCTCGGGCAGGCCGCTGCGCGGCAGCTCGTCATAGGCGGCAAGCCGATAGCCCTTCAGGCCCGTCTCGCGCGAATTCCAGAACGGCGAGGACGCAGATAGCGCGACGAACACCGGGATATGCGGGATCATCGCCCGCATGACCGCGAACCGCCGCTCGGGGTCCGGCAATTGGACGTGCACGTGCATGCCGCACAGCATGTTACGCTGGCCGACGATCCGAAGGTCCTCCATCATCTCCGCGTAGCGCGGCTTGGGACTCGGCTGTGAGCTGCGCCACCTCGCGGTCGGATGCGTGGAGCAGGCCAGGATCGTCAGGCCATACTGACTCGCCACGCTGGCAACCTCGCGCCGCAGGAATTTCATCTCCTCGCGCGCGTCGCCGACATCGACATGCACGTTGGTGGCGACCTCGAGCTGCGCCTGCAGCATCTCGCGCATGGCCTGTCCGCCGGTCGACCAGTTGGCGGCCTCGAACAGATCGTCCGGGGTCCGGATCGCGACATCGTGCGTCTGCGCATCGACGAGAAAGTACTCCTCCTCGATGCCGAACGAATATTCCGTGACTTCCTCGCTGCCGCTGGCCGAGCGGATCACCAGACGACGCTCGTCATCGCTCAGGCCGAGCCGCAGCTTCTCCAAGATGCGTGGATCCAATCCCATGTGATCAATCCTGTCAGACGTCAAATGCCGTGAGTCTGCAGCCATGCCTCGAGCAGGGCCGCCTGCCACAGCCGCGAATGTCCCTTGGGGCTCATCTCGGCTTCGGGGTTTTGCAACATGTGGTCGATAAAGTCGCGCTGGTAGAGGCCGCGTGCGCGCGCCTTCTCGTCGTTGAGAACGTCGCGGACATAGTCGAGGAACGGGCCGCGCAGATAGCGCAGCGACGGCACCGGAAAGTATCCCTTGGGACGGTCGATCACCTCCGCCGGCACGCAGCGGCGTGCCGCCTCCTTGAGAATGTGCTTGCCGCCGTTCTTCACCTTCAGCTCGGCGGGCATGCGCGCGGCGAGCTCCACCACGTCGTGATCGAGGAACGGCACGCGGGCCTCCAGCCCGAACGCCATCGTCATGTTGTCGACCCGCTTCACGGGATCGTCGACCAGCATGATCTCGGTATCGATCTGCAGCACCTTGTCCGCCGCCGAGGCGCCGGCATGATTTCCGAAGAAGCGCTCCACGAATGCCAGGCTCACGTCGTCGCCGAGCAACTCCGGCGCCAGCAGCCGCTGCAGATCCGAATGCGTCCAGTCGAAATAGACATTCTGATATTGCTGAACGGGATCGTTGGCCGAGAGGAAGCCTGGATACCAGCTGTAGCCACCGAACACCTCGTCGGCGCCCTGCCCGCTCTGCACCACCTTGACGCGCTTGGCGACCTCCGACGACAAGAGATGGAACGCGACCGCGTCGTGGCTGACCATCGGCTCAGACATGGCGGCGATGGCATCGGGCAAGGCGTCGAGCGCGCGGTTGCCGCCGATCCTGATCTGCTCGTGGTTGGTGCCGAACGTCCGTGCAATGATGTCGGAGTAGTGGAATTCATCGCCGGTGTGCTTGCCCACCGCGTCAAAGCCGATCGAGAAGGTGCGGATGTCCTCGTGTCCCAGCTTGGACAGCAGCGCGACCAGCAGCGACGAATCCAGCCCGCCTGACAACAGCACACCGACGGGCACGTCAGCGACACGGCGACGGTCCACCGCCGATGTCATCGCGTCCAGCAATGCATCCGACCATTCTTCTTGACTCATGGCGCGATCGGTCGGACGCGGCGCGCCGACGCTGAACTGCCAGTAGCGTTCGCGGCGCTGCGCTCCATCGGGCTCGATCGTCAGCAACGTCGCCGGCTCGAGCTTCTTCACGCCATTGAGGATCGTACGGGGCGCCGGAACGGCGGCGTGAAAACTGAAGAAATGATGCAGCGCCGTTCGGTCGATCGAGGTGTCGACATCACCACCGGCGAGCAGCGCCGGCAGGGACGAGGCAAAGCGGAGGAAGCCCGGCCCCTCGGTGTAGTACAGCGGCTTGATGCCGAGACGGTCGCGCGCGATCACGACGCGTCCGCTGTCGCGCTCCCACAGCGCGAAGGCGAACATGCCCTTGAAGCGCTGAACACAGGTCTTGCCCCAGGCATGATAGGCCTTGAGGATCACCTCGGTATCGCCGTCGGAGAAGAAGCGATAGCCCTTCGCCTGCAACTCGGCGCGCAGCTCGCGGAAATTATAGATGCACCCATTGAACGCGATGCCGAGACCGAGCGCGGCATCGATCATCGGCTGCTGCGCGGCGGCTGATAGATCGAGAATGCTGAGACGACGGTGGCCGAGCGCGATTCCGCCCTGCACGTAGAGGCCGGCGGCGTCGGGACCGCGCGCCTGCATCGCATCGTTGACTCGGCCGAGCGCCGCGAGCGCGGGCTGTCCGGAAGTCCTGACTTCACCACAAATGCCGCACATCGCGGATCATCCAGTTTCTGTTGTGTTATGTGCCGCCGACAACCCTCTGTGATCGTTTGCGTTCCGCGACGAAACCGGCAGAGTCCGTGGCAAATAGCGGAACGATTTCGGCGGGTCTGGACGCGCGCGCGACCAGCACGTGATCGGGCGGAACCTCGATCCAGTCCGGCTCCTTGTCAAAAGGCTCGGAGACGACGATCACTTGATCGCCATCTTCCCGGTAGTAGAGCGAGTTGGCGCGATCATTCTCAGCGAAGCGAAACGCGTAGAGATCGTGGCCATTCGACAGGGCGGACGTGAAGCGCAGGTGCTCACGCAGGCCGTCCTCGTTGACCAGCTGGCGGAGCGCGCGCAGCACGTTCGATGTCGCACCGATCGGATCCTGATCGATGCCGGCGCCGACGATGGCGAGGAACACGGCTTCGGAGTCGGTGGTGCCGAGCCGCGAAGGATACAGCGCGTCCGGAATCATAGCCTCGATCTTGCGGCGTAGCCTGTTCCAGCTCCCGACGAAGCCGTTGTGCATGAACAGCCAGCGGCCGCAGGCAAACGGATGGCAGTTCTGACGGGTCACGGCCGTGCCGGTCGCGGCGCGCACATGCGCGAAGAACAGATGTGAATGCAGGTGCCGGCAAAGATAGCGGAGATTCTCATCGGACCACGCCGGACGTGTCTCGCGATACAGGCCGGGCTCGGGATGATCGCCGTACCAACCGAGACCGAAACCATCGCCATTTGTGCCTGCGGTGGATTCCAGCGCGCGGATGCTCTGCGTCACCAGCGAGTGTTCGGGCTCGGTCACATAGTGCTCGAAGGCGGTCGTCTCACCGCGGTACGCGATCCAGCGGCACATCCTTGCCCTCCGGTTCAATCAATGAGCGCGCGGCACGCCTGCGCGTGTCACGTTCTTTCGGAGCAGGCGGAAACGCGTCAAAGCACCCCTGGTTCCCGCGCACTCAGTCACGCACGGGACGTCAGCCTGTGGGACTGGGATTGGCGTCGCCCGGCTCCGGCAACATGCCAGTGCCGGGAGTCTTGTCCTTGTCGGTCAGGTCGGGCCGCGCATGCGGGCCAGCCGAAGGCATGCTTTCCGGGCCTGGCCGCTTCGCCGCCGGAGCATCCGCGTCGCGCAGCTCCCTGCGATCTCGCGATTTGCGATCTGGGTGCTCGTGATCTTCCTCACTCATCGATTGTCCTCTCGCGCAGATCAACGAGTCAGCGCGCGAAGGCAACCTTCGTCAGCTCTTGCCGTTCCCGTCCGCACGTCCGAGATCGCCTCTCCGGGCTCCGCTTTCGCGTCGTTGCGACAGGTGCTCGATCATTGCGAGTTGTGCGTACAGCTCAGGTCCTAGCCAATCGTCATGGCGACACCGACCGTCTCGCCGCACGTTCCTCGCAGATGAAGCGACATCGCCGCACTCATGCTCACGCCTCGCCGCGCTCGCGCACCAACCGGAGCCACGCCGCCGCGGCCGGCGACAGATAGGCGCCATGACGCCAGGCCATCGCCAACGTCCATTCGGTGCCGGGCTCGTCGAGCAGGACGAGACTGATCGGCACCTGCGTGCGCTGGGTCGCGATCATGCGCGGCAGGAAGGCAACCCCGAGACCGGCGCCGGCGAGCTCGGCAATGAAATCGATCTGCGTGCTGCGTGCAGCAACCACCGGCTCGAAGCCATTGCGGCGGCAGGCCTCGCGGAGGATACGGTTGAGCGCGAAGCCGGCTTCGAACAGCACGAACGGCGTGTCGCGGAGCTCGGCGAGCGTGATCGTTTTGCGGCGGGCCAGCGAATGATTGACAGAGACGAGCGCCATCAGCGGCTCGCGGCGCACGATCTGCGCGGCAAACTCATCGGCGATGGGCGGCAGCAGGCCGGCAAAATCGATATCGCCTGCAGCCAGCAATTCGCTGAGCCGGTCGCTGCCGTGCTCCACCAGGCGGATCTCGATCTCGGGATAGAGCTGGCGGTAGAGCGCGAACAACGGCGCGAACAGCGTGCTCGACCCGATCGGCGGCAGGCCGAGGCGCAGCACGCCGCGCTTCAGGCCGCGCAGTTCGGCAAGCTCTGCCTGCAGGTCGTCGCGCTCCGCCAGCAGCCGGATCGCGCGGCGATAGACGATCTCGCCGGCCGCGGTCATGCGGCTCTTGTGGCCGAGCCGGTCCAGAAGGGGCAGGCCGAGCTCGTCCTCGAGCTGCTTGACGGCCTTGCTGACGGTAGACTGGGTCGCAAACACCACCTTGGCAGCCTGCGAGAAGCCGCCTTGGCGGACGACCTCGACGAAGGTCCTGAGGGTTCGAAGTTCCATAATCAGGCTCAGTATTCGATTTTTGACTTGATATCATTCATTCAATTCGCTTTCTACATGTTGCGATGCGGCATACCTTGATCGCGCAATCACTTACGGACGCCGCACATGATGCATCGCAGCATTTCCATTGGGGCTCATCGCCTGCTCCGCCGCAACCGGCTGGTGCAGATCGGTCTGCTCGGCCTGTTCTGGGCTGCCGGCGAGGCGCTGGCCCGGGCAACCGGCCTGCCGCTGCCAGGCGGCATCATCGGAATGGCGCTGGCGCTCACTCTGGTCCTGGCAGGCGGATTGAAGGTCGCCAGCATCAAGCGCGGCGCAAATTGGATGCTGGCCGAGATGCTGCTGTTCTTCGTGCCGGCGGTGCTGGCGCTGCTCGACCATCGCGAGCTGTTCGGCCTGCTCGGCCTGAAGATCTTCGCCTTGATCGTCGTCAGCACCACCGCCGTGATGTGCGTGACCGCGCTCACCGTCGACCTCTGCTACCGTTGGACCGAGCATCATGACCCTCGCCGCGCTGTGGCGTGAGCCGCTGATCCAGGCGGCGGTCTGGTCGCTCGCGACGATCCTGCTCTATCTGCTGGCGAAGCGCGTGCACCGGCGCTGGCCGCGCTGGTGGCTGATGCCGCTCGCGGTGGCCCCCGCGCTGCTGATGATCGCGGCGCTCGCGCTCAACGTCTCCTATCGCGACTACATCCGCGGCACGCATTGGCTGGTGGCGCTGCTCGGCCCGGCCACCGTCGCCTTCGCCGTGCCGATCTATGAGCAACGCGCGCTGATCCGCCGCCGCTGGCCGCTGCTGTTGGCCGGCATGGTCGCGGGCAGCCTCACCGCCGTGGCGACCAGTTGGGCACTGGCCTATGTCCTCGGCATCGATGGCGAGCTGCGTCTGAGCCTGTTGCCGCGCTCGATGAGCACGCCGTTCGCGATGGAAGTCTCAGGCGAGATCGGCGGCATCCCCGATCTCACGGCCGTGTTCGTCGTGCTCACCGGCATCATCGGCGCCGCCGTCGGCGACGTCGTGCTGGCGCGGCTGCCGCTGCGCTCGACGCTCGCCAGAGGCGCGCTGTTCGGCGTCGGCGCGCATGGTGCGGGCACCGCGCGCGCCCACCAGATCGGGCGCGAGGAAGGCGCGATCGCCGGCCTCGTGATGGTGCTGGTCGGGCTGATGAACGTGGCGCTGGCGCCGCTCATCATTCAGTTCATGCGGTAGTGTTCTCAGCGTCACGCGAGCGAGGCGATCCAGTTGCTGATCTCGGCCTGCCGGACCCCGTCATTCGCGACGTCCTGGTCGAGCCCGAGCCGCCACAGAATGTCGCGCCGGGCACGGTCGTGGTGCAGGATCGCGAGATCGGCTGCGTAGCGCTCGAGCTCGGCCGGATCGACGAAGAAGCCCTCCTCGACCAGCGGCTGGCCGATGCGGCGGAGCACCCAGGCGACGTCCTGCAGGCTGAATTCGGGATGATACTGCACGCCCCAGAACCGGCCGCGGCCGCTGCGGATCTCCGCGGCCTGCACCTCGCTCATCGCATTGCGTGCGGTGACCGTCGCATCCGCCGGCAGCCGGGTGACGATGTCGCTATGGATCGCCGGGGCATCGAACACGGCGCCCCGCGCCGCATGCATCGGATGATCGCGGCCCGCCTCCGTCAGCGCGATCTTGCGCGCAAAGCCGACCTCGCGGCCGGCCGGATTGAGCGACACCTCGCCGCCGGCCGCCACGGTCGCGAGCTGGAGTCCCCAGCATGAGCCGAACATCGGCACGCCCCGCGCGAAGATCGTCCGCACCAGCTCGATCTGGCGCAGCGCTTCCGGCTCGCGCTGATAGATGTTGAGCGCTGATCCCGTGATGACGATGCCCTGATAGGCCTCGATCGGCTGCGGCAGGCGCGCATCCGCATCGGCGGGTGTGGCGATGTCGATCGCCGCGTCCGGCGCCAGCGCGCGCAGCACGGCCGCGTAGCTCTCCGACGGCGTGGCGCCGGCGACCTCGGCCCAGCGGCGCCGGCCGTCCAGCGAGTTGCCTTCGAGCACGAGCAGTCTCAGCACTCGTCAATCCTCCGCCCGCCCGATCAGGGCTCCAGCACGCCGCGCAGGAATCGAGCGCTCCGCTCGCGCACCTCCGGCCGGTTCAGGATCGTGTGCACGTCGGCATCGATCACCATCACCTCCGCCTTCGCATCGTCCTTGAGCGCGGCGGCGCAGGATCCGGTGACGGGGCGGTCCTTGTTCCAGGGATTGGCAGCCGAGAAATACGGATCGCGCGCCGAGATCGCGTTCAGCACCGGCTCCTTTGGGCCGATGCCGAGCCTGGGCGCGGTGACGAAGTAGTTGTCCTCGCACGACCACGAATAGATCAGCCGCGCCGCCACATCCTTGCCGGCGTAGCGGCCGACCGCCACCGCGCCCTCGCTGGTGCCTGCCAGCACGATCCGCAGCCGGTCCACCCAGCTCCAATCGCGCGACGCCTTCAGCGCGTTCTCCAGTTCGGCCAGCCGCAAGGCGTGGACGCGCTCATAGATCGCGACGTCGACCGGCGAGGCGTAGGTCAGCCGGTCGGGAATCGCGAGGCTGTCGGGCGCCACCGACGCCACGCCGAGCTCATCGGCGAGCCAGGCCTGGAACTCCTTCACCGCCGGCGCGACGCCGCTCGACCCGTGCATCACGATCACGAGCGGCGCGATCCCGATCACGTCGGGCGCGTCCTCCGCATGCCCCTCCCAGCGCCGTCCGCCGACGAGCGCCGCCGGCAACACCACATGGGCCAGGCTCCAGGTCAGCGCGAGATTCGCCGACGACGGCTCCAGCACCGTGCCCCTGGTCTCGCCGGGCGTGTCGGCCGCGAGGCAAGCGGTCACGAGCAGCAGGGCGGCAGCCACCGACAGGACACGCGCCACGAACATGATCGATCCGTCCTCCTGCGAGGCGAGCACAGCGAGCCTGGCGCGCACCGTCCGTTTCAATCACGGCATCGGGCTGCGGACAAGCAAGGTGCGACGGACAGAGCATGCAGGGCACGCATGCGGTGACGCGATCAGCGCGCGCGCAGCCGCCGGCGCTGGGCGCGTGGCGTGTCCATCGACCGGACGTGATGGCGGGGCGTGGCCGCAGCGCAGAAGATCGCATTGGGCGCGGCGGCCGGCACGGCGGCGGCCTCGCGCGCTCCTCCGCAGCCGCTGACGACGCGAAGCCGCGGCACAACCGGCGACATGTCCCGCAAGCTCTCCTGCCGTACGCTCACATCGCTCGGGATCTCCACGGGAGAGAGAGCCAGCAGCGTCGCCCGCAAGCCGCGAAGGATGGCGGCCATTGCGCGCAACGGCCGCGCCCAGCGAAACCGCCGGGCCGACCGCTTGGCGCGGCCCTCGGCGCGCTTGGCTCGCCCGGCTCCGCTGCCGCGCCGGCCGCGCTGACTGGACGCGGATCCCTCTTCATCGACCTGCAGCATCGGCCGGAACGACAGTTCCGAGGGACCAGCCGCGATCAACAACTTGCGCATGCGTCTCACCTTGATCTCGTGACGGCCAACCCGACGGCCTCGTTCGTCGAGACCATCGCGCAAGGACGGTGACCGCAAGCTGTTGCCCGATGTCAGCGACATGTCAGCTCCGCCGCCGGCGGTATCGTCGCCGGAAGCGGGTCA
The DNA here is from genome assembly GCF_032489615.1 of Bradyrhizobium sp. SZCCHNR1051. Taxonomy (NCBI): domain Bacteria; kingdom Pseudomonadati; phylum Pseudomonadota; class Alphaproteobacteria; order Hyphomicrobiales; family Nitrobacteraceae; genus Bradyrhizobium; species Bradyrhizobium sp. SZCCHNR1051. The sequence goes on from NZ_JAUEYJ010000023.1 coordinate 27,133, forward strand.
TGGCTCACATTCTCTCTCCCAGCCGCGCCATCACCAGATCGAGCACGTCGGCCTCGTCGAACGCCGCCGCGGTGAGCGCCGCGCCCGCCGCGATCAGTTCGTCGTGACCGAGGTTGGTGCGCATGCCGACGGTGGCGATGCCGGCCGCCGTCGCCGCCGCGATGCCGGCGCGGGAATCCTCGAAGGCGACCGACCTTTCCGGCAAGGCATCGATCGCACGCAGGCCTTCCAGATAGGGCAGCGGGTGCGGCTTGCCGTGCGGCAGCTCGTCGCCGATGATCACGGCGCGAAACCGGTCCATCAGCCCGAGCCCGTGCAGGATCAGCTCGGCATTGGCCCGCGGCGCGTTGGTCACGGCCACCACCGGAATCGCCGCCGCCGCGGCCCGATCGAGCAGCGCCGTCAGGCCCGGCAGCGGCTGCACCGCGCCGGCGGCGAGGCTGCGAAACACCTCCTCCTTCTGCGCCATGACCGCCGCGCGCCGCTCGGGCGCCTCATCCGGCAGAAATTGGGCGGAGATCGACAAATTGGATCGGCCGAGCAGTTCGCGGGCCGCCCGCGCGCGGTCGAACACGTGGCCATACGGCCCAAACACCGCGTTGAAGGCCTGCAGATGCAGCGCATCGGTGTCGGCGAGCGTGCCGTCGATGTCGAACAGCAAAGCCCGCCCCTTATTGATAACGCCTCGCATCAGCAAATTGACCTCAACTCATCCGGATGTTGACGCGATCTGATCCAACTCTCGACCATTCCGCCTGTCGTTATTCCCCAAACGGCGTGAAACCGCGACGGGGGAAATTGCGATGATCGGCCAGTTGAGCGCATTGCCTGTTTTGACACCGTCGAGGCTCGGAGCGGCCGCCGCGCTGGTCTCAGCCATCTGGATTGCCGCACCCGGCGCCGCGCAGGCCGGATCCGCCAACGGCGACATGGTCAACGGCCAGTACTGCAACGATCTCTGCAAGGCCTATATGGCCTGGTCCAACCGCATGCTGGCCGTCACCCAGCCGGCGTCCTATTCGCGGCCGCAGGTGCGGGTCGCGGTGCCGCAGAGCATGACGCCCAAGAAAATGGACAAGGCCGAGAAGCCGGACCGGATGGCGCAGCACGGACCGAAGCCGCATCGGCCGGCCAACCTGAACTCCTTCGCCCAGCTGCCCTCCGGCAGCCAGGCCGCGCAGTCTTCGATGGAGCCGCCGCCGAGCGACCTCGCCGCGTCCGACGCGCCGGCGACAGGTCGGCTGTTCGCCGCCGACCCGCTGCCCCACTCCGCCATCGCCGACATGCGCCGCGCGACCGACGCCGCCGGCCTGCGGCTGGTGTCGATGACCGAGCCCGTCACGGTCGGCGAGGCCGGCGGCAGCCCGCGCTCGAAGATGCCCTCGATCTGGATCATGCTCGCCGCAGCCGCGCTGCTGGCCTATTTCGGCCACGGCTGGCTCAAGCGCCGCAACGGCGCGTCGCATCACCTCAACTGAGACGGCAGGAACTGCGACGTCAGATCGCCCGCGCAACGCCGCGGGAACCATTCCGGACAAATTGACCACCTGCCCTCGTCTGCGACCGGGGCTTCGGTTGAACTCGCAGCGCCGCGGCTCTATGCGTGGGCGATGAACATCGCCCTCACCGCTCCACCGCTGAGTTCCTGGCCGCGCCATCGCGCGGACCTGAAGCCTGCGCCGTTCCTGCCGATGAGCCGCAAGGAGATGGACGCGCTCGGCTGGGACGCGTGCGACATCGTGCTGGTGACCGGCGACGCCTATGTCGACCATCCCTCGTTCGGCATGGCGATCATCGGCCGGCTGCTCGAGGCCCAGGGCTTTCGCGTCGGCATCATCTCGCAGCCCGACTGGCACTCCGCCGAGCCGTTCAAGGCGCTCGGCAAACCACGCGTGTTCTTCGGCGTCACCGGCGGCAACATGGACTCCATGGTCAACCGCTACACCGCCGACCGCCGCATCCGCAGCGACGACGCCTATACGCCCAATGGCGAAGGCGGCAGGCGGCCGGACCGCTGCACGCTGGTCTATGCCCAGCGCTGCCGCGAGGCGTTCAAGGACGTGCCGGTCGTGCTCGGCGGCATCGAGGCGTCGCTGCGCCGCATCGCGCATTACGACTACTGGTCCGACAAGGTGCGCCGCTCGGTGCTCGCCGACGCCAAGGCCGACATCCTGATCTACGGCAATGCCGAGCGCGCCGTGATCGAGGTCGCGCACCGGATCGCCGGCGGTGAAGCGCCGAAGGACATCCAGTCGGTGCGCGGCACCGCGCTGTTCCGGAAAGTGCCCGAGGGTTTTGTCGAGCTGCATGCCGACGATCTCGACTCCGCCGACGAAGGCGCTGCGCGCGAGAAGGGCGACGTCGTGGTCCGGCTGCCGTCCTGCGAGCAGGTCGAGGCGGACAAGGAAGCCTATGCCCGCGCCTCGCGCGTGCTGCACCGGGAGAGCAATCCGGGCAATGCGCGTCCCCTGGTGCAGCGTCATGGCGACCGCGACCTCTGGCTCAACCCGCCGCCGATCCCGCTGACCATGGCGGAGATGGATAGCGTCTACGATCTGCCCTACGCCCGCGCGCCACACCCGTCCTATGGCGATGCCAAGATCCCGGCCTGGGACATGATCAAGTTCTCGGTGACGATCATGCGCGGCTGCTTCGGCGGCTGCACCTTCTGCTCGATCACCGAGCATGAGGGCCGCATCATCCAGAGCCGTTCGGAAGGCTCGATCCTGCAGGAGATCGAACGTATCAGGGACAAGACGCCGGGCTTCACCGGCGTGATCTCCGACATCGGCGGCCCCACCGCCAACATGTACCGGATGGCGTGCAAGGACCCCAAGGTCGAGGCCGCCTGCCGCCGGCCAAGCTGCGTGTTTCCGGAGATCTGCCCGAACCTCAACACCTCGCATGACGATCTCATCCGGCTCTATCGCAAGGTGCGCGAGGTCAAGGGCGTGAAGCGCGTGATGGTCGCCTCCGGCGTGCGCTACGACCTCGCGGTCGAGAGCCCGGCCTACATCAAGGAGCTGGTCACGCATCACGTCGGCGGCTATCTGAAGATCGCGCCGGAGCATACCGAGCGCGGCCCGCTCGACAAGATGATGAAGCCGGGCATCGGCAGCTATGACCGCTTCAAGCAGATGTTCGACGCCGCCGCCAAGGAGGCCGGCAAGAAGTACTACCTGATCCCGTATTTCATCGCCGCCCATCCCGGCACCAGCGACGAGGACATGATGAACCTCGCGCTGTGGCTGAAGAAGAACCGCTACCGCGCCGATCAGGTCCAGACCTTCCTGCCGTCGCCGATGGCCACCGCAACGGCGATGTACCACACCGGCGTCAACCCGCTGCGCGGCGTCCGCCATGGTGGCAGCGACAAGGTCGAAGCCATCAAGGGCTTGCGCCAGCGCCGCCTGCACAAGGCGTTCCTGCGCTATCACGACCCGGACAATTGGCCGGTGCTGCGCGAGGCGCTCAAGGCGATGGGCCGCAGCGATTTGATCGGCTCGCGCCCCGAGCAACTGGTGCCGGCGCATCAGCCGCCGGGCACCGGCAAGGCCGCAACGACACGGCGGCCGGTGCGCCCGGAGCAGCGACCGCAGCGTTTCACGACGAAGGGTGTGCGGATCAGGAAGTAGTCCGCGCTGGACGACCTCCGATCTCGGCGTCAAGGGCAAGCCCGCGCCCCACACTCCCCCGTCGTCCCGGACGAGCGCGCATCGCGCGCGAAGATCCGGGATCCATAACCACAGGGAGACGTGTTGGCACATCCTGAGCCACCTGCGTGCCTCACACATCCGCCGGTGGTGATGGGTCCCGGCTCAAGGCCGGGACGACACTGAGTGTGTCGCATGGCCGTTCCACCTCACAGGCGTGATGAGCATCGCGAGCGCGACGTATCCGCTCCCACGCACCACATCCACTGCACGATTTTCTCCAAACAGCCCACCGAAGCCCCGCGACGCCATTCGCGCCCAGGTCATGCTGCCGACATCGCCCTCGACAAACGAGAGGGCGCGGGGAAGACCGGACCTCGACTGAGGCCCGTGGCCCGCCTGCAGAAAAAAATGCAGGCGGCAGGTACCACGAGTTCAGCCGGACGACCCGGCCTTCCCCGCGCGCTGGTTTTAACGGCTGCTTCGCGATCTCCCTGGGGACCGGGCTTGTCTTGCCCCCATCACCGGCGAGACGCGTCTCCGCTTCATCAACCGGCTTGACCTCAGCATCGGGAGGCCAGGACCACGCGACTTGACCGTACGCATCCGGCTCATTCGTCGGCCCGCTTGCGCGAAAGCCCCGAGCCCGACACGTCCACCGCTCCCCGCTGCTACGCTCCGTGACGATCGGCCGAAACGCCCCTCTTCATCGCGAGCGGGATGGCCGAGAGGATCGTCGCGATTTGCCCGACGATGCAAGCCGAACGACGTGCGACAAACTGGCTCGACGGGCAATCTGCGCATGACGGGGATGCGGGAATTGCCCGTCGGGCGTACTAGTCCAGGGCCACGAATGGCAGCTCGATTAAAAGTCCCGGCATCAATTAGTTTTCGTCGGCTTGTTCTTCATATTCGCGAATAATCGTGTGATTGAGATGAGCAAGGTGCTCAATGCTTCGGATAGCATTTACACTCTCATACGAAATGAACGTACAGCTCCTTGCGAGAGGACGCCCATTCAAGAGCGAGAAGACCGGCCGTCTTATCTCTCTAAAGAACTTTTCCCGTCTTTCTGATGGAGCGACGATATGGAACTGGATTGCAAGATTCGGCTGGAGAGCTAACAAGTCAGCCATACGCAGTAAGCCGGAGTAAACTGTTGTGGTGTGCTCCACCTCGAACGCCCGCACGATGGTCCGCCCAGACAGCCAGATGACATCAATCAGCTCAATTGTACTCAGTGTGGCCCCTTCATTGACAAGCGGCAGCTCGTCGAGAAGCGCCAGCTGATCAACTGAGGACATGAAAGAACGAATTCGCGCCCGATCGCTTGGTGGCAACCAAATCTTGAATCCTATTCGCGCACCGATTTCGGCAAGCTTTGCTTGAATTTGGTAGGATGGGCGCAGCTCCGTTGATGTATCGGCAAGAAATTCATCCGTAACAACTTCTTCGTCATCGTCGTTATCGACTGGGACAACAACGGTCACCTCACCATCGGCTGTTCTTATTTTTTGGTCTTTTGACCAACGGGGCTTTAAACTTGAACTGTAGAAATCGACGATTTCGTCTGGGTGTTTTTCTTCAAGGCTCTCCCGAAGCGTTAAGAGCGCTTTGTCCAATTGGATATCCGACCAGCCCTTGACTTCGTTGGCAGGGGCCACACCAAAGCCGATCAGAACCTTACGTCGGTCATTGTTAGACGAGATACGTTCCACAAGATCGGGAAACGCAAAGAAGCGGAGCATATGCCTAAACTGTCGACTCCCCTTTCGAGGAACCTGGGCAATCCACAGAACGAATTCATCATAGTCGCCTAGTATCTTAATGCGATCCGCGGAAGGTCGCGCCTTGAGATCTCTCACGAGTGCCAGGAGGTATTCAAGCTCGCTCGGACGATAAGCGTTAAAACCTGGCCCCCCAGACCCCACGCCTCTCAGCACGCCTTCCTCAAGTAGCGGCTCCGACTCATGCAAGCCAGACCCGCCAAGAGCCCAGATCTCTCTTATTTGCTGCCGCTTTGTTGCGGCCTTCATATTGGAAGGAAACAGCAGCAGACTCCATATCATCTCTGCCATGAGCCTACGGGCTTCCGGCGAAGCCGGATTTATCTGCCCTTTGAGCTTAGTCAGGAAATCATCGTCTCCGTGATCCGGATGATCGACAAACGCCTTTGATACCTCTTCGACGTTTGGCAGGGTCCAGAGGGCTCCAGGCAGGAACAGGGAGCCGTCATTGATGAGGCATCGCTCAATCCATTGCGTCGCAGCAAGTAGAGTTGGAGAAATATCGCGGTGGTGAGCCTTACGAGCCATGACCGGTGTCCACTCCCTTCGCCAAACCTAAACGTCGACCTTAGGAACGCAAGGTCGTAGGCTTAAGCCTGCAGGCTTCTCAACAACGTGTCGCCTAAGCTAAGATCTCTACCTCAGATTTCAGCAGAGCATCACACCTGACTATGGATAGAATAGCAACACGTACAGAGCCTAAGAGCCATGAGCTGTGGATTTCTTCTTTTCATTGATGAGGCTGGCGATGAGGGCCTCGATCGCATTCGCCCGCTCAATGAGGACGGCGCCTCTGAGTATTTCGTTCTCTGCGGCGTCCTTGTGCGAACCACTCGCTATCAAGCATTGATCCGCTCGTTTAACGATATCAAACGCGAGATTGGGCTAGCCCCGCACGACGAGGTTCACTTCCGAGACTTAGATGACAACCAAAAACTTGCGTTACTGAAAGCACTAGCCCGAACTCAGATTGGGCTGGTGGCGATCGTGTCAAACAAGCGGAATATGGCGCGCTACAGAAATCTTCGATGCGAAGCCCGAAACATGGAGTTCGTACGAGGCAAGTATCGACCTCGTCGATACAATTGGTTTTACAACAACTTGACTCGGTACTTACTTGAACGAGCCAGCGCAGAGTGTCGGCGCTGGACGGTACAGGCATATGGCGAGATACGATCAATACAGATCACATTCTCTCTTCGAAAGGAATTCTCTTACTCCCAGACGCGAGCTTATCTACTAAAACTCAAGACAGAGCGCCGCAGCAGAGACTACTTCAACAATAGAGGACAGATCGATTGGGCTGTAGTCGACCCAAAGACCATTGAAGCTCGACGCAACCGCGATGAAGCTGGGTTGCAGGTCGCGGATTGCGCTGCCAGCGCAGTGTACCGATCTCTCGATGAATCTTGGCTTGGGAACTGTATGCCGGAGTATCTAGAAATACTAAGTCGCAAGTTTATCCGCAAAGGATCGAGTCCGCGAGACTACGGATTTAAGCTACTCCCCGACGGATTTCGTGGACCAGTTTCCGCTGATCAAAGGCGCGCATTCAATTCGGTTGGGTACAGCCTATGACACTGCTCGGCGCTGCATTTTTTTGAAGAGCCCCCAATCTCGGACAGGATCGGCTTTGCCGAGATCGCGCTCGCCATCTCGGCACCGTAGTCGTCTGTAGGTTAAGCCAAAGCTGAGCGGGAATTACAGTGACGCTGCACATAACTGACGCCGTCGCGCCCCGCACGCTCTGCCGGCTCATCACCATTGGGCACGCGTCGCCTCAAGGCAGCGCTGTACCAAATGGCCAGAGCCTAAGGGCATCTCCCATCTCAGGCCGCCCGCGACTTGTTCACGGTCTCGATGCGATCGAGAGCCTTACCGGGATCGCGCCTCGCGATCTGAACATCGTAGTCCGTCTGCAGATTGAGCCAGATCTCCGGCGTCGTGTCGAGCGCCTTGGCAACCCTGAGCGCTGTGTCGGCCGTGATGCCGGTCTGCTCGCTGGCGATCCGCTCGATGCGGGTTCGCGGCAGGCCGCATACCTTGGCGACGGCACCGGCCGACATTTCGATCGGAATAAGGAATTCCTCGCGCAGAACCTCGCCAGGATGCGAGGCTTGAGCTTCTTGGTCATCGCCGCGGCCGATCCCGGCGACTTGAGATCGCTCCCGGCAGTCCCTGCTCCGGCGGAGGCGCTCACTGACTGGCCTTCGCCTGAATATGCATTGAATGCACCGATCGTCGTTCGGAAAAAGCGGCTTGCGCCGCCCGATCTCGGCGTGTAGACGGCGCCTGTCGCGAAAAGCGGTCGTTGCCTGCGGCCGAGTACAAGCCGTCCATCTGCCTTCTGGCATGGACCGCCCAGCGTCTCCCACACATCAATCGCCTGACGGATCGTCAGGCTCCAGCGAGCGGTCGCGCGTGTTTGCGCCATCGGCTCGCGTGGACCGGAGCGCGCCATGACCAGGGCTGTTGCCGTCATCTATCTCACCATCGTGCTCGATGCCGTCGGCATTGGGCTGATCTTTCCGATCCTGCCGTCGCTGCTGCACGACGTGACGCACGCCGACAACGTGGCGTCCCTTCTCGGCGTCATGACGGCGCTCTACGCCGCGATGCAGTTCATCTGCGCCCCGGTGCTGGGCTCGCTGAGCGATCGGCTCGGCCGGCGCCCGCTGCTGCTGGTCTCGCTGGCCGGCGCCATCGTCAACTACCTGTTCCTGGCCGCGGCGCCTGATCTCTGGATGCTCCTGCTCGGCCGCGCCATCGCCGGCGTCACCAGCGCCAACGTCTCGGTGGCCACCGCCTACATCACCGACGTCTCGCGCGAGGACGAGCGGGCCCGCCGCTTCGGGCTCCTCAATGCGATGTTCGGCATGGGATTCATCATCGGGCCCGTGCTCGGCGGCGCGCTCGGCGACCATTGGCTGCGGCTGCCGTTCGTCGTGGCGGCGGCCTTGAACGGATGCAACGTCCTGCTGGCGTTGCTGATGCTGCCGGAATCGCGACCACCGGACCCTGGCAAGATCGAGATCGCAGTTCTGAACCCGCTGCGGCCACTGCGCTGGGTGTTCGCCGTCAAGAGCCTGCTGCCGGTCGTTCTCCTCTTCTTCCTGTTCAGCGCGACCGGCGAGGCCTATGGCGTCTGCTGGGCGCTGTGGGGCGGCGACACCTTCCACTGGAGCGGTCTCTGGATCGGCCTGTCGCTCGGCGCCTTCGGGGTGTGCCAGATGCTGGCCCAAATATTCCTTCCCGGTCCGGCGGTGAGATTGCTGACCGAGCGCGGCGCGATCCTGACCGGAGTGACCTGTGTCTGCACGGCCCTCACCGCCATGGCGTTCGCCAACCAGAGCTGGATGGTCTTTGGCGCCATGCCGCTGTTCGCGCTCGGCGGCATGGGCATGCCGGCCCTGCAGTCGATCGCCACCCGGCAGGTGGACGAGGATTTGCAGGGGCAACTCCAGGGCGTGCTCGCCTCCACGGTCAGCCTCGCATCGATCGTTGCGCCGCTCGGCTTCTCGAGCCTGTACTTCGCCGTCAGGGACGAATGGCCCGGGGCGATCTGGCTGTCGGTCGTCGCCATCTACGCGATCGCCATTCCCGTCGTTGTCACCTTGCGCCCGGCCAAGCCGGCGTCTGCGCCCTGATCGGAACGATCGCCGCCGGCTTCCGTTGACTTCGATGCCTCGGATCGAACTTGCCAAGCCGCTCTCGCGAGCGATGCAGATCTATCGCCGCATGGCCAGACACGATCTGGACCAGGCGACGCGGCGCGCGCTGGCGCGGCACCTGCGCGGGATGGCCGATCAGGGCGAGGATGATCCCGGCCGGCTGACCGTGTGCGGTTTGAGCTATTTGCGTCAACTCAACCGACAACGCGACCGCGAGCGATCCTGACCTGTCGCGGCGGACACATGGCGATTGATCGTGAGCGGACCGCACCTCCGATCCGCCCGATCGCTTGGCTACATCACGCCTTTCAGTTCAGGCGAGTGCGACGGAGATGACCGGGGCAAGCCCGGCCATGACGACGATGAAATGGCGGGCATGACCTAGATCGACTACGCGATGACCTTCTCGCGCCCAATCAATCCTCTGCTGGTAGCGACCGCCTCAGTTCGCACTGATCGCGTGCAGATGCATCGCGAGCATCATCGGATCGTGGTGCGGCTCGGCGGAATAGGACGCATAGGCCGTTGTGTGGTCGTGGTTCGCGCCGGCATCGGTGCCATTCAGCGCAGCAGCATCGGCCTGGGCATTCGCCAGCACCTGCGCGGCGCCGGCGGCATCACCCAGCTTGGTGAGGCTGGCGGCCGTCTCGGCGGCCACGGCGGAGGCGATCGCGACGGCCTGCTGCGGCGTCTGCACCGGTGCGGCGACCCCGGCGGCGTGCGGGATCTGGGCGAGCAGCGCCTGCGTGTCGGGGGTCGAGATATTGTAGCCGAGCGTCTCCAGCACCACGAGATCGATCGGCGACAGTGTCTGCGACGTGGTCGGATTGTAGAACTCGTTCAAGGGATCGCGGGCGCCCTGGATGCCGGTGTTGAGGAAGTCGGCCGGGTCCGACATCTGGCCGTAATCGGCGATCTTGGTGACGCCGCCGTCGAGCGAGAAATACGCGGGAGGCGCCGAGCTGATGCTGTTGTTGATCAGATGCTGCCCCGGCTTGGTGAAGTCGAACAGGTCGAAGATGTCGAGATTGCCCGGCGACGGCACGCGTCCCAGCGCATGCGACAGCTCGTGCAGTGCGACGCCGACCAGCGACTGCGTCGGGATGTCGGTGTTGAAGACGGCGAAGCCGTCCTCCGTCGTCGTGCTGTTTGGATCGATGAGCCCGAGCACCTTGGCCTGGGCGTTGGCGACGAACACCTGGGAATGGCCCTGCACTGCCCGCCCCGTCGGCAGGTTGTCGAACACCGTGTCGCCGGCCGCCGCGTGGTCCTGCAGATCGGTTCGGAGCTGCGCGTAGTTGGCGAGGACGCCATTGGAGACATTGGCGCCGGCGCCGCCGCCGGTGCCGGCGAAATCGATCGCGAGGTTGACCGTGGCCTGATCGGTGATCGCCGAGGACAGAATCGCCGCAGCCTGCTCGACGCCGGCGCGGAAGCTTTCAGGCGCGGCAGCAGCGGCGGCATCGAAGGTGAGGTTGAAGGTGAGTCCGCCGGTATGAACCGAGACGGTCTCGGAGCCGTCGGCATGCACCACCGGATCCGACACCGCGCCGGGCGGCAGCACGACAGGCGAGGCGGCCGCAGCCATATTGGTCGTCGTGTTCTTCGCCGTCGCGGCCGGATCGGGCATCATGAGGCCATCTGAGCTCAGCCCGAGCTGGTCATAGGTCAGCGTGTTCATCAGACGGACTCCTCACTCATGGCCTCGAGTCTCCAGCTGCGAGGCATTCGCAGGCTGCGACCATCATCGGCAAGTGAGTGAAAAGTCTGACGCTGCCGGACCCACTTCGGGGCAGCCGCGCCACGGTTTGGATGCGGCCGGGCGGGCCCGCCATGCTCCTGCCGCGCTGGTCTCGCGCGACGAATGACGGCAATCTGCGGCAGGCGTCCGCGATGGATGCAGCCAACATCATTCAGATCGAGAGCCTCCCATGAAGATGCGCCCGCTCGGCCGTTCCGGCCTCAACGTTCCGCCCCTCTGCTTCGGCTGCAACGTGTTCGGCTGGACGGTGGACGAGGCGGCCTCGTTCCGCCTGCTCGACAAGGTGCTGGAGTCCGGGATCAACTTCCTCGACACGGCGGACGTCTATTCGCGCTGGGTGCCCGGCCACAGCGGCGGCGAGTCCGAGACCATCATCGGCAAGTGGATGAAGCTGCGCGGCAACCGCGATCGCATCATCCTCGCCACCAAGGTCGGCATGGACATGGGCGACGGCAAGGTCGGGCTGAAGGCCGACTACATCGCGCGCGCGGTGGAGGACAGCCTGCGCCGGCTGCAGACCGACGTGATCGATCTCTATCAGTCGCACAAGGACGACGAGACGACGCCGCAGGAGGAGACGCTGGCGGCCTACGACAGGCTGATCAAGGCCGGCAAGGTGCGGGTCATCGGCGCCTCGAACTTCTCGGCCGAGCGGCTGCAGGCCGCGCTCGAGCTGTCGGCGAAGAGCGGCTTGCCGCGCTATGAGAGCCTGCAGCCGGAATACAGCCTCGCCGAGCGCGCATCCTACGAAGGCGCGCTGCAACGCGTCTGCGAGAACTACGGCGTCGGCGTCATCACCTTCTTCTCGCTGGCCGCCGGCTTCCTCACCGGCAAGTATCGCTCGGAGGCCGATTTCGGCAAGAGCCCGCGCGGACAGCGCGGCATCCCGAAATACATGAACGAGCGCGGCATGCGCATCCTCGCCGCGCTGGACGCGGTCGCAAGGGAGACCGGAGCGCAGCAGGCATCGATCGCGCTGGCGTGGCTGCTGGCGAAGCCGTCGGTGACGGCGCCGATCGCCAGCGCCACCAGGCCCGAGCACGTCGACATCCTGGTGGCGGCGACGGAGCTCGCACTGACCGCGGATCAGGTCGCGCGGCTCGACGCGGCCAGCGCGTGAGCGCCGGCGCGCGGCGCCATCATTCAGCGCCGAGCATGCGACGTTTCGACACGCACGCAGTACGATCGTTCTCCACCGAACACGGCCTGTGATCGAGGATTCGGCGCGCTCAGCGCCGGTCCTCGATCGCGGCACTTGATCACGCTGCTCCTGCACCGCATTTTCAGCACAGCCGTGAAGCGGGCCGGGCGACTTTGCAGCATCTCGCGGATCGCCACCTCACGGCCAAACTTCGGCCGGGATCGAACTGCTAAGTCCACTGTCAAGTTAAAATGTATCGAGGAAGCGTTCGGTGAATCGTGTCGCGCGCGTAGCTGTTGGCGCATTCGTATTTGCACTTGTTCTGTCATCCCTCGTGGCGCTGGCTGGCAGCGCCCGGGCGCAGCAATTGCCGCAGCGCCCGCCGGCCGGCGGCGCCGTCGGTACGCTGCCGGACCGCGAGGCGCTGAACTCCGGCACCGTCACCGTGATCACCGCGCCGATCGGCGGGCCGATGTCGGTCATGGGCTCCGACATGGCCGCGGTGCTCGACGAGGGCGAGAGCCTGCGCGTGCTGCCGATCCTCGGCAGGGGCTCGGCGCAGAACCTCATCGACATCATCATGTTGAAGAACATCGACATGGGCTTCGTCACCACCGACGCGCTGGAATTCGTGAAGACGGAATACAACATTCCAGACATTGCGCAGCGCGTGCGCTACATCGCGCAGCTCTTCCACAACGACGTCCACATCGTCGCGCGGCGCGAGATCCGCTCGCTGGAGGATCTCAATGGACGGCGGGTGTTCGCCGAGCGCTCGATCGGCCTGCCGGCGGCGCGCACGATCTTCCGCCGGCTCGGCATCCGCGCCGACATCGACTCCCAGACTGATCCGACCGGCGGGCTGCAGAAGCTGATCGACGGCCAGGGCGATGCCTGGATCGCCTCGGTGTCGAAGGACGCGCCGATCATCAAGGGCATCAAGAACGAGGGCGGCCGGCTGCATCTCCTGACGATCCCCTATGACCACGCGCTGCAGGACATCTATCTGCCGTCGTCGTTCTCGTCCGAGGAATATCCGAACCTGGTGCCGCCCGGCACCAAGGTCGAGACCGTCGCCGCCTCGACCGTGCTGATGGTCTACAATTGGCCGGAGAACAGCGAGCGCTATCGCCGCACGGCGCGGTTCGTCGACGCGCTGTTCGGCAAGATCCAGGTGCTGCAATCGCCGCCGCGGCATCCGAAATGGCGCGACACCGTGCTGTCGGCGCCGGTGCAGGGCCTGGTCCGCTTCAAGGCGGCGCAGGAATGGCTCGACGGCGCCCGCACGATGCAGTCGCCGGGTCAGGATGCCAACCCGGCCGAATTCCGCAAGTTTCTCGACGAGCGCAAGGCGCAGGCGCGGATGTCGCCGGACGAGGCCGCGAGACTCTACAGCGACTTCCTGAAGTGGCAGCGGAGCAGGGAGCCGCGCTGAGCGCGGGCCGCGCGAGGCTCGCGAGGTCGGGCCGCGGAATCGTTAAACGGAGCGCGACAGCGGCGCGGCCTTCTCGGCTGTGCGGCGGACCGCCGGGATTGCCGCCTCGGCCGCCGCCGGTGCACCGCCCGGCTGAGGCGCGGCAGGCGCGAAGCTGAGCTCGACCGTGGTGCCGCCACCTGGCGTCTCACGCAACGCCACGCGGCCGTGATGCGTCGCCATGACCTGCGACACGATCGAGAGCCCGAGCCCCATGCCGTCGCCATGGGCGCGGCCGCGCTCGAACGGCTGCAGCAGGCGCTCGGGCTGATCGGCCTGCAGGCCGGGCCCCGAATCGATCACGCTCAGGCGCGCCGACGCATCGACCTCGACGAGAATCGGACCGCCGGCGCCGGCATGCATGACGGCGTTCCTGATCAGGTTGGAGAGCGCGACCGCCAACGCGGGCTCCGAGCCGAGGATCGAGACCGGCGCATCGCATCCGGCGAAGCCGATCTCGAGGCCGGCCTTCAGCGCCATCGGCACATGCTCGGCCGTGACGCGCCGGGCCAGCGCCACCAGATCGATCTCGGTCAGCTCGACCGGCTCCATCGAAATGCGCGCCAGTTGCAGCAGCATGGTGACGATCGACGACAGCTTCTGGTTCTCGCCGACGAGACGTGCCCGCAAGCCAGCATCCGGGATTGCCTCGAGCATGGTCCGCGCATTGGTCAGCGGCGTCCGCAGCTCATGCGCCGCGTTGGACAGGAAGTTGCGCTGCGCCTCCGCGGCATGATCGATGCGCGACAGGGCGCGATTGAACGCGGTGACCAGCGGCAGCAATTCCGCCGGCGCGTCCCGCTCGGGCAGCCGTCGGCCGTCCGGCACGCCGTCGATCATCTCGGCCGCGCGCGCCACCGCACGAACCGGGCGCGCGATCAGCGTCGGCACGAACACCAGGGCCGCGAATACCGTCACGACCAGCACCAGGATGATTGGAAGCGCAACGACCGTCGCGTCGGTCAGCGTGCCCAGCATCAGCTGCGTCGACGTATAGGCGACGCCGCCGGTCTCGATCCAGACCTCACCGACCGGCGTATTCCGAACGGCCGTCATGCGTTTGAAATTCCGCGTCTCGCCATCGATCGCATAGGCCAGAAAGCTGGTGCCGTCCTGCGACGACGGAGGCTTGTGCGGACGCCATTTCGGAATCGGCCCGTAGCTGACCTCGCCGCTCTTGTCGGAGACAACGTACCAGAAAGTCGGGAAATCCTGGATGATCTTGTCGAGACGCGACGTCTGCTTGATGAGCAGGTGGCCGCCGGCATCGCGGGATACGGCCTCCTTCAGCGCATCGGCGACGTCGGCGGCGCCCCATGTGCCGTCATCGTCGCCGCCGAACCGGATCAGCAAGGCGGCCGCGCAGATCAGCATGATGGTGGTGACCACCCCGATCAGCGTCGCCGAGAGCAACGTGATCGAGCGGCGGATACGGCTGAGCTTCTGCCACCTCACCTGCGTCACTCGCCGCTGAGGAGATAGCCGAGGCCGCGCACCGGCCTGATGGCGGCCTTGCAATTGGCCTCGCGCAGCCGGCGGCGCAACCGCGAGACGTGGGCCTCGATGGCATTCGACTGGATCTCGTCCTCAAAGCCGTAGGCCGCGGCTTCGAGCGTCTCGCGCAGGACCACCCGCCCGCTGCGGCGGACCAGCGCCTCAAGGATTGCCAGCTCGCGCCGCGGCACCACGATGGGCACGTCCTCGACGCAGACGGCGCGATTGACGATGTCGTAGCTCAGATTGGCGATGGAGACCGTCGCGCCGCGGTCGAGAAACAGCCGGCGCAGCACCGCCCTCGCCCGTGCCACCAGCTCGATCGGCTCGAACGGCTTGGCGACGTAGTCGTCGGCGCCTTCGTCGAGCGCACGCGCGATGTCGGCGGGGTCATCGAGCGCGGTCAGCACGACCGTCGCCGGGCTCGGCTTCTGCTGCCGCAGGTCCGGCAACAGCGCCAGCCCGTCGCCGTCCGGGAGGCCGCGGTCGATCACCACGAGCTCAAAATTGCGCACGGCGATCGCCGCACGCCCTTCGTCGAGTGTCGTGACGATGTCCGACGAGCCGAACGCCGTCGCGAGCGCATCCCGCAGCCAGATCCCCAGCTGGGGGTCATCCTCAACGACCAGAACGCGCACGCGATTCTCCCGCATCATCGACAATCGGCTGTTCCTATCATTACGGAGGGATTACAATAGGATTACGTCGGCGGTGTTCTGATACTTTTGTTTGATCGCGCAAGCGAAGTTGACTCGTTCTGCCAGCGCCGATCGCGCGCAGCTCATATACTCCACGCTGCTGGCGGGCACTGGCCCTATCGCGACATCTCCGATTGCAAGCTGAACCGCTTCTCGGCTGGCGCGATTGCGGTCGTATGACGTGTCCCGCCGCGATGATCCGTTTTTCCATCGGCCGGCAAGCCGGCGGCGTCAGCCTTTCGTAATCGTCTTGGCCGAGACTGGCACACTCAAACAAACGCCGAGGATTCGCTCGCATGGAGCCTGCCGCATGATCGACCGGACACACCGGACGGTCCGCCCCCAATTATCGGCCGCGGCCGCTCACCGAACGTCCCGTTCGACGCACCATTTTTGATGCACACCGGCATGTTCCACGAGTTTGCGTTCTCGACCGTCGCTGAACGGTCGGACAGCCATCCGGCGGCCTGGCGCATTCCATTCCTGCGCTGGCTGGACGGCATCGAGGCCGGCTGGGCGGTGCCGCTGCTGCTGACGTGCTTCGTGGCCGTGTGGACGGCCTATCTCTCGATCGCCTATGCCGGCGCCGGCCTGCATCCCGACGTTCTCGAGACCTGGACATTCGGACGGCAGTTCGCCTGGGGCTACGACAAGCATCCGCCGCTGATGGGCTGGATCGCCGGCGCCTGGACCGCCGTCTTCCCTCTCTCCGACTGGTCATTCCACCTGATGGCGATGACCAACGCGGCGCTGGCGCTGTGGTGCGTCGATCTCGTCTCGCGCCGTTTCGTCACTGGGGACAAGCGGGTGATCGTGCTGCTGCTGCTGATGCTGACGCCGGCCTATCAGTTTCACGCACAGCGCTTCAACGCCAACTCGGTGCAGCTCGCGACGTGGCCGCTCGCCACCTACTGCTTCCTGCGCGCGTTCGAAACGCGAACGCTGCCCTGGGCGGCGGCCGCCGGCCTGACGGCCGCGCTCGCGCTGCTCGGCAAGTACTACTCGATCTTTCTGGTGATGAGCTTCGCATTCGCCGCCATGGCGCATCCGCAGCGACGCGCCTACTTCACATCGGCATCGCCGTGGATCTCCGGCGTCGTGGGCCTCGCCGCGCTGTCGATGCATCTCGACTGGCTCGTCGCCAACGATGCGGCCCCCATTCAGTACGCGCTGCTGCACGCCAGGTCCAACCTGTCTACGTCGTTACGGGATTCCCTGTTCTTCCTGCTGGGGCTCGCGGCCGCGATGGCCGTGCCGGCCGCGACCTGGCTGATCGTCGCCGGCGCCAGGATCAGGTCTTTCTCCACGGAGATGGCCACGCTGAACGACGGCCTCCGGCTGTTGTCATATATCGCCATCGGCACGCTCGGCCTGCCCGTCATCAACGCGCTGGTCATGGGCACCGACCTGCCGTCGCTATGGGCGCTGCAGGGACTGTTCTTGTTCGTCGTGGTCGTCGTCTGCGCCACCAGCTATCCGATCGCGCGCTTTCATACCGTCAACATCGCGGTGCTGACGGCCGGGATCGCCGTCCTGGCTGCGATCGTTGCGGCGCCGCTCCACGCCTTCTATCGCAACAAGCACGGCTATGAGGAAGGTCGTACCTTCTACCAGCAGACCGCACGGGAAGCGACGCGACAATGGCGGGAGTTGACGGGGAAGCCGCTCGAGCATGTCGGCGGCACCGAGAGCCTTGCGCTCGCAACCACCTTCTACAGTGCCGATCATCCCGCTTACGGTCTGCCCACCACAGCCCACCAGACCGGTGCGGACTCTGGCAGCGGAGGCTGGATTTCGCTGTGCTTCCGCGACCAGGCGGATTGCATCGGCGCCGCGGAAGCGGCGGCCGCCGGATCCGGCAACTACGTCAAGCGCGAGTTCGCGGTGCAGGCCCGGCTGCTCGGCTGGACGGGATGCACACGAACGGTGGTGGCATTCCTGGTGACACGGCCGAAGGAACCGTAGGTCGAGGCAACGCTGGACGCGGCAGCCTCGTCAGCGGATCCGAACATTCGGATCAAGGACAAGGTCCCGCGTCGGCGGGACCTTGCGCTTGGGCGGCGGTCTCAGTCGTTGTCCCAGGATCCGTCGGAATAGCCGTCCCGGTAGCCGGACACATAGCCGTCGCCATAGTTGCCGTATTCCGCGTCGTACTCATAGACGCGGTGACGACGATAGACGACCCGCGGCGGCGGATAATCCTCGTAGCTGTAGACATAGGTGGGCGCGGAACGGGCGGTTGCCGCAGACCCGATCAGGGCTCCGATCGCCAGACCTCCGACGACGCCGGCCGCCACCGCCGCTCCGCGGTTGCCACCGGCATTGGCCGGCGTCGCGATCGTGCCTGCGATGGTCGAGGCCACGATCATAAGCGCGCAAATTCGTTTCATTGGGTTCTCCTTGCGATCAGCTCAGCCGTCGCTGCGGGAGACTCGCGGCCGCGGCTTACCGTATCATTACAGACGCAAGACGATGCGACCAACATGTGAGCGCGAGTGTCACCACGAGGTCCATCATGGCAGGCCGTTCGGACGTGTGGGGCTGGGACACAAACCGAACGGCCCGCTCACTGGACTCCGACGACGTTCGAAGCCATGCGGTGCCAGATCATGATGGAAGGTGCCGCAGGTGGGACGGAGCCGACCTGATCAGGCCGGGCTTTCGGGTCTGCGGCGGCGCTCCAATGTCCTTCCGATCGAACACCACATCGAGAGACTGCGAGCCATGGCTCATCGTGACACGCTGTCGATGGCGAAACCGATGTGATGCCGCTCGTAAGGACGCATTGAAGCTAGCGTCACGGCCTTACCGCAGCATTACAGTGGACGCAGATGACGCGGGCATCTCACCAGTGTACGGCCGGGAAGAATTCAACGCGATCGTGCTGATTGCCCTCCGTGCTGACACACTGCGCGCGATCGAGCAGCCGGTTTCGAATAGATCGAAGACAACGCTCTCGGCAGGCGCGCTCGATGCACTTCACAGACGAACCGCTCCGACAGCGCAACAGCGACGCAGTTGCCTGCTGGCGATTTCGAAGGCGCCAAGCGGCGGGGTTGCGGTGGTCATGGTAGCACCGGCTGGGGCGGTTGCAGCTGACAATCAGAAGCTCTCCGCCATGTCAGTACCGACGGCTTCCCTTACACTGCGCGACCCGGCATCATGCCGGTCATGAACGACGCAGTACAGCGCGCCCGCCGCGGCATCGGCCATTCGACCAACCTCGTGGGGCGTCCTTCCGAGTGGCTGGCGAGCGCTGCCTTCAACGAGGCGGCGGTGCCGCTGCACATCTGGGGCGTCACCGAGATGAACCCCAGCCTGTTCACGATGCTCGATCAGGCCGAACATCTCGCCGAAGCCGGCGAAGCCTTCACCACCTACATGATGGCGATGTTCGGGCTCGATCCCGAGCAACGCGCCGCGACGTCCGGCGGCCAGCGGCGTTTCCGCTCGTCCTTCCTGCGGCTGATCCAGGGCTGGGGCTTCGACAGCAACGGCCCGGAAGGCGCCGTGCTCAAGGGCTGGGTCGAGAGCCGGTTCGGCCTCGGCCCATCGTTCCACAAGGAGGCTATCGAAGCCGTGGCAAGCCGGGCCTGGACGACCTATGTCGAGGAGAAGATGTCGAGCCGCTTCCACAACAATGCGATCTGGGTGCAGCTCGATCTGCTGTTCGAATTCTGCCAATGGGCCATGCGCCGCTTCACCTTCCCCGACCAGACGCATCTGACGCTGCATCGCGGCGTCAATTCGTTCGACGAGCATTGGATCGTGGAGCGAACGACGCGGCGCGAGGCGGTGGTCCGGCTCAACAATCTCGTCTCGTTCTCCTCCGACCGCGACACCGCCGGCTGCTTCGGCGACATGATCCTCACCGCGCACCTCCCCGTCAGCAAGATCGTGTTCTTCAACGGCCTGCTGTCATCACATGCGCTGAAGGGCGAAGGCGAATACCTCGTAATCGGCGGCGACTACCGCGTGAGCGTCGACTATGTGTGAGCGGATCGCAGCATGACCGCACTCGATGTCGAGGAACGCGCGCTCGCGGCCTATCTCGGCTTTACCATCGGCGACGCGCTCGGCGCCACCGTCGAGTTCATGACCCGAGACGAGATCGCCGCGCAATATGGCGTGCATCGCGACATCATCGGCGGCGGCTGGCTGAAGCTGAAGCCGGGCGAGGTCACCGACGACACCGAGATGTCGCTGGCGCTGGGACGCTCGCTGATCCGCAATGGCGGCTTCGACGCACGCGACGTCTGCGAGGAGTTCGCGGCATGGCTTCGGACCCGGCCGGCCGATGTCGGCAACACCTGCCGCCGCGGCATCCGCCGTTACGTCATGCGCGGCACGGTCGAAGGTGTCTACGCCGAAGGCGACGCTGGCAATGGCGCGGCGATGCGCGTACTGCCCGTGGCGCTCGCGACGCTCGAGGCACCGGACAACGCCGAGACGTGGACGCTGGCGCAGGCGCGCGCCACGCACCATCATCCGTTGTCGGACGACGCCTGCGTTGCGCTGGTGCGCATGACTCATGCCTTGCTGCAGGGTGAGGGCCAGGACGCCGTCCGCCGCGAAGCCGAAGCTCTGATCGGCAAGCACCGCGCCTTCAGCTTCGTCCCCTACCCCGGGCAGAGCTCGGCCTTCATCGTCGACACCATGCAGACCGTGCTGCACCACTATCTCGCCATCGACTCGTTCACAGAATGCCTGGTGCAGACCGTCAACCAGGGCGGCGACGCCGACACGACGGGCGCTCTCGCGGGCATGCTGGCCGGCGCCACCTATGGGCTGGCGGCGATTCCTGCGCGCTGGCGCGACAGGCTCGACCGCGACGTGGCTGCAGCCATTCACGCGCAGGTGCCGCGGCTGCTAGAAATCGCGCGCGTGCTTCGGGTCTGATGTCTGGGACCAATGGCATCCAGACTTCGCAGAGTGTGCCGGTCGTGGCGGATCGGCTCCGACCGATCGTCATCTCAGCCACAACTCTCAACCATTCTGCGCCAACACCTCGCGCAGCGCGTCCGTCAGCCGCGCGAGCTCCGTCTCCGAGCCGATGGTGATACGCAGATAGTCCGCGATCCGCGGGGCGGTGAAATGGCGGACGAGCACGGCGCGCTGACGCAAGGCCGTGGCCAGCGCCTGGCCGGAATGATCAGGATGACGGACGAAGACGAAATTGGCGCTGGACGGCAGGACCTCGAAGCCGAGACGGGCCAGCGCGGCGGTGAGGTCGGCGCGGTTCTTCACGATGACCGAGCGCGCCTGTTGGAAATACGCGTCGTCCTCGATCGAGGCGATCGCGCCGGCCTGGGCGGGCCGACCGAGCGGGTAGGAGTTGAAGCTGTCCTTGACCCGCGTCAGGCCTTCGATCAGGCCGGCGGCGCCGATCGCGTAGCCGACGCGCAGCCCGGCCAGCGCACGCGATTTCGACATCGTCTGCACCACCAGCAGGTTGGGATGCTCGGAGATCAAAGGGATCGCAGTCTCGGCGCCGAAATCGACATAGGCCTCGTCGATGACGACGGCCACATCGCTGTGGGCAGCAGCCAACCGTGCGATCTCGGCACGCGACAGCGCAATTCCGGTCGGCGCATTCGGATTGGCCACGATCACGGGGCCGGGGCGGTCGACATAATCGTCGATACGCACGCGCATCTCGGCATCGAGCGGAACGGTCGCGTAATCGATTCCGAGCAGCCGGCAGTAGACCGGATAGAAGCTGTAGGTCACGTCAGGGAACAGCAGCGGCGCAGCTTGCTTCAGGAGCGCCGCAAAGGTATGCGCGAGCACCTCGTCCGAGCCGTTGCCGACGAACACCTGCTCGGGTGAGACCTTGTGATAGGCCGCGAGCACCTCGCGCAGCCGCGTTGCCTGGGGATCTGGATAGAGCCGCAAGGTGTCGGCAGCGGCGGCCCGTATGGCCTCGATCGCCTTCGGCGACGGCCCGAACGGGCTCTCATTGGTGTTGAGCTTGACCAGGCCCGGGATCTGCGGCTGCTCGCCAGGCACATAGGGCGACAGCCCATGAACGAGCTCTGACCAGAAGCGACTCAAGATTGTTCTCCTGCGCAACCGAGATCCGCCAATCGACGCATCGACCGGAAGTGATGGACGTGCGAATTGAACGTGCTGTGGTTCATCGGCAAATGGCGCGCCCGGAACGATTCGAACGTCCGACCCTCAGATTCGTAGTTCAAAAGCATTGCTTCGCCACGCTATCCGACTGTACGCCACAGCGCAACGATAGACGCAAAAGTCCTTAATTTCGAGCCTTTTATCGCACATCCTCCTACAAGGTCGGGGTCGAACCGTCGAACTCCCCGATTTGCTAAAATCGTTTGAAAAACCGTTTTTGTTTCGGAGCGCTCCGATGGCCGATGTCCGCCTCCTGCTGACCGACAAAGAAATCGCTCGCCTGCCGACCCCGAGGAAGGGCTGGTATCTGGCGCGCGACACCGAACTGAAGGGCTTCTTCGTCGTCGTCGGAAAGCGGAAACGAACCTTTACCGTCCAAGGCGACCTTCGCGAGGACGGCAAGCGAGCGACGTCGATCCGGTCGCAATCGGCGACGTCAAAGAACTCTCGACAAGGACGGCCCGAGCGACTGCCAAGGAATATCTTGCTCAGATAAGCCGGGGTCAGCATCCCAAGGCCGGGTCGAAACCGAGTCGCGTCGCGGCCAGCGGGGATAGCCCGACCGCGCATCAATCCGGCGGCATCACGCTCAGGCAAGCGTGGGAGCGATATCGCGACGCCCACATGATTAGGAAAGGCCGTAGCGAGCGCACAATCGAGAGCTATCGGGATCACGTGGAACGAATCTTCATCAAATGGCTCGATACGCCATTGGAAGATTTGGGCCGCCACCCTGCAAAGGTGGTCGAGAGACATGACGAAATCACCAAGGAGAACGGGCCATATATTGCGAATGGAAGCATGCGCACTCTCCGGGCCATCTATTCCCACGCCCGAAAAGCCAACAAGACCTTGCCGCCCGATAATCCCGTCGGGGCTATCGACTGGAATGGAGAGAAGCGACGCGACACCGGAATGGGGCCCGGTGATCTGAGGGCCTGGTTTTCCGAATTGTCGGCTTTGGACAATCCGATCCGCCGTGAATTCCATCTCTTCACGCTGCTTTCGGGATGTCGGCCCACCGCGTTGCAGGAAACCACTCCGGGCAATATCGATTTCAAGAGACGGATCCTGCACATTCCCAAGCCCAAGGGCTGCGCGAAGCGGGCCTTCGACATCCTCTATCTCGGGAAATGATCCGCTGCCTGATCCGAGTCATGCGTTTCGGACATCAGGTGCATCCGTCGCATGCCCGCCAATGGATATTCCCGGCCGACAGCGTGTCGGGGCACATCGTCGAGCAGAAAGAAGATCGGGCCACGCTGTCGAAATGGGGTAACGATCTACGGCAGAGCTTTCGCACCATCGCCGCCGCAGCCGGCGTGTCGGAGTTCGATGCGAAGCTGCTGATGAACCACGCAATTCCCGGCGTGAACGCAGGCTACATCACTCGCCCTAAGCTGCTGGAGGATCACCTACGACGCCAACAACAAGCGATCAGCAGTACGGTATTTGCGGCATCGAATGCGAATAGCCCAAGTATCCGTCGGTGGCTGAAATCCACCAACTCGCAACTTCTCAACCCACGTGCGAATGTTATCGCTGACGACATTCGCGGGCAACAAGGGCTGAAGTCAGCGATCGCGGAATAGCAAGAGCGCGCTCCGTGGGAGAGAGGTGCTTAGTGTCGGCTCCTAGACGCGCGAAACGCGTGTAGCGATCCGCTCTTCTGCATAGATGACGGCACAAGCTCCCCTGTGGCGGAGAGAGTATCAGTCAATCTCCATTGAAAGAGAACGCATTTTCGTTCTTCCCCGACCCAAACCCACCGATTGAGCTACGGCCGGAGAATAGGGTTTCGCCCCCGACAACGACCTGTTCCGCCGATAATCCATCATCGCCGAAAATCCATCAAGCGAGTCGATCAATGGCGGCCTGCAATACGCACCCTCCAATGCGTTGACGCCTGGGACAAAGTCCTCGGCAAATGAGGTCTCGAACATCAATATGGCTATACAAAACAACTTCATTGGTATAATTGATCGAACAGCTAGCACTTTTACGTGCAGTATTGATGCACAAAATATCAGTACTGGCATCTCGACGATGATCACCGCAGCACAGCTCCGCGCGGCCAGGGCGCTTCTTGACATCGACCAGCGCCAGCTTGCCGAACTGTCTGGCCTTTCGGTCCCCACGATCCAGCGTATGGAAGCAAGCGAAGGCGTCGTGCGCGGCAACGTCGATTCCTTGATGAAATTGATCGAGGCGCTGATCCAGAGCGGCATCGAACTGATCGGCGACGGAGCAGCCAGTCAGACCGGAGGGCGCGGAGTCCGGCTCAAGGAGCCCGCACTCTCCGACTCGCGCCACGTGAAGGGTATGGCGAAAAGGGCATAGGATCCAATTCAGATGAGTGTCGTTGCATTCCTCATGCTCTGCGCAGCGGCGATGTTGGGGGTTGCGCTGTTGGCGGTAGCCATCTCGCACAAGTATGCGGCGACTCGCATCATCTACGGCGCCATGCTGGCGCTGTGCAGCGCGGCGACGGCTTTTTCGCTTCTCGCGCTTGCCGGCCATGCCGGCGCTCCGACTGACCTCGTTCTGCCGCTCGGCCTGCCCTGGATCGGCGCACACTTCGCGATCGATGCGCTCTCGGCCTTTTTTCTCGTTGTCGTGAATATCGGCGGCGCCGTGGCAAGTCTCTACGCGCTCGGCTACGGCGCGCACGCGGAGGAGCCGCATCGCGTGCTGCCGTTCTTTCCGGCCTTCCTCGCCGGAATGAATCTGGTCCTGCTGGCGGCTGATGCCTTCAGCTATCTGTTGTCCTGGGAGTTCATGTCACTGGCCTCCTGGGCGCTCGTAATCGCGCATCATCGCGATCCCGAGAACATGCGCGCCGGCTACGTGTATCTGATCATGGCGAGCCTCGGCACGCTCGCGCTCCTGCTCGCCCTCGGCCTGCTCGCCGGGCCGGGCGGCAGTTACGACTTCGAGACGATCAGACATGGCGTGCGAACGCCGCTGACGGCTGCGATGGTCCTCGTGCTGGTCCTGATCGGTGCAGGATCCAAGGCCGGGCTGGTGCCGCTGCATGCCTGGCTGCCGCTTGCGCATCCGGCGGCGCCAAGTCACGTTTCGGCTCTGATGAGCGGCGTGATGACGAAGGTCGCAATCTACGCCTTCATCCGCATCGTGTTCGACCTTGCCGGCGACCTGCCCTGGTGGTCGGGCGCGCTGCTGCTCGCGATCGGCAGCCTGAGCGCAGTCCTCGGCGTGTTGCAGGCCCTGATGCAGGACGACGCCAAGCGGCTGCTCGCCTATTCGACCATTGAAAATATCGGCATCGTCTTCATCGGGCTCGGCCTCGCGCTGTCGTTCCGAGCCGACGGCATGAATGCGGCGGCCGCGCTGGCCATAACGGCGGCCTTGTTGCACGTGCTCAACCATTCCCTCTTCAAGAGCCTGCTGTTCTTCGGCGCCGGCGCGGTGCTGACCGCAACCGGCGAGCGCGACATGGATCGTCTCGGCGGATTGATCCACCGCATGCCGGTGACGAGCTTCCTGTTCCTGGTCGGCTGCATGGCGATCTCGGCGCTGCCGCCACTGAACGGTTTCGTATCGGAATGGCTAACCTTCCAGGCCGTGCTTCAGAGTCCCGACCTGGCGCGATGGTTGCTGAAGGTCATGGTCCCGGCGGCAGGCGGCCTGCTCGCGCTCGCAGCAGCGCTGGCGGGCGCGACCTTCGTCAAGGCCTTCGGTATCACCTTCCTCGGCCGTCCACGCAGCACGGAAGCGGGACAAGCAGCGGAGGTGGACCGCTTCTCGCTCTCGGCCATGGCGACACTTGCCTTGCTCTGCCTGATCACCGGCATCGTTCCGGGCTTCATCATCGATGCCATCGCCCCGATCACGCACCAGCTTGCCGGCACGGCGCTGACGCCGCAGGGGAGCCGGCCCTGGCTCACGATCGTGCCGGAGGCCGAAACCGGCAGCTCCTATAACGGCTTGCTCGTCTTTCTCTTCATCACCACGTCCGCGCTGCTGGCGGTGTGGGCCATCCACCGCTTCGCCTCGCACGCGATCCGCCGCGGCCCGGCATGGGATTGCGGCTTTCCCGATCCCAGTCCGCTGACGCAATATTCCGGCTCGAGCTTTGCCCAGCCTATCCGCCGCGTGTTCCTAGCGCGGACTCCTGTCACGAGTGAAGAGGTCACCATGCCCGCGCCCGGCGACACACGCGCCGCCCGCTTCACGCTGACGATCGCCGATCCGGTGTGGGACTGGCTCTACGAGCCGTTTGCCGGCGCCGTCGAACGCGCCGCGCTCCAGCTCAACAAACTGCAATTCCTCACCATCCGCCGATACCTCAGCCTTGTCTTCCTCTCCCTCGTGCTGCTCTTGCTGGTGCTGGCGATATGGAGCTGATCTCCGCCCTTCTCGTTCAGGTCTCGCAGATGATGCTGGTGCTGCTGGCGGCGCCGCTGCTGACCGGCTTCATCCGCAAGGTGAAGGCGCGCCTCCAGCGCCGCCGCGGCCCGCCGATCGTGCAGCCCTATCGCGATATCCTACGGCTCCTGAAGAAGGAGGTCGTGGTCGCGGACAATGCCTCGTGGATATTCCGCGTCGCGCCCTATCTGATCTTCGCGGCGACCTGGGTCGCCGCCGCGCTGGTGCCGACCTTCGCCAAGGGTTTGCTGTTCAGCTGGTCCGCGGACCTCATCGCCATCATCGCGCTGCTCGCCAGCGCGCGGTTTTTCCTCGCGCTCGCCGGCATGGATATCGGCACCGCCTTCGGCGGCATCGGGGCGAGCCGGGAAATGATGATCGCCTCGCTCGCCGAGCCGGCCATGCTGCTGGTCGTCTTCACCATGGCGCTGGTTGCGCACTCGACGCAGCTCTCGGCCGTGGCCGATCTGCTCGCCTCGGGCGTCGGCCTGCGTGTCTCGCTGGGCCTTGCGATGGTCGGGCTGATCATCGTCGCCATCGCCGAAAACGGCCGCGTTCCGGTCGACAACCCGGCGACCCATCTCGAACTCACCATGGTGCATGAAGCCATGGTGCTGGAATATTCAGGTCGCCACCTCGCCATGATCGAACTCGCGGCCGCGGTCAAGCTGCTGCTCTACATCTCGCTGATCGGCTGCATCTTCGTGCCGTGGACGCTGGCTGCGCCCAGCGCGAGCACCGCAAGCCATCTGACCGGATTCACCGGCTATCTCGCCAAGCTCACTGTGTTCGGCTTTCTGCTCGGCGTGTTCGAGACCGCCATTGCGAAGATGAGGGTGTTCCGCCTACCGGATTTCGTCGGCGCTGCCTTGATGCTCGGCCTGCTCGGCACGCTGCTGTTGTTCGTATCGAGGAGCCTCTAGCAATGGCGCACGGACTGACATTCGACGTCGCGCACCTGTTGGCGGGCAGCCTGTTGCTGGTCAGCTTCCTGATGATCACACAGCACCGGCTCTATGCCCTGCTCAACGCCTTTGCGCTCCAGGCCGTGCTGCTCGCGATGTCGGTCGCCTGGCAGGCCCACGTCCAGAGCGCGCCGCATCTCTATGTCACCGCCATGATCGCGCTGGTCTTCAAGGCCGTGGTCGTGCCGGTCGGACTGCATCGCATCATCCAGCGGCTCGGCATCCATCGCGAGATCGAAACCGTGATCGGTTCCGGAACGACCATGCTGACCGGCATGGGACTGGTCGCGCTCTCGATGACGGTCATGCTGAAGGTCACCCCCGCCGCCGATCCGCTCGCGCGCGAGGACCTCGCCTTCGCGCTGTCGGTCGTACTGCTCGGTCTGTTGATGATGGTGAGCCGGCGTAACGCCGTGAGCCAGGTGGTCGGCTTCATGTCGCTTGAAAACGGGCTGGTGCTCGCGGGCACCGGCGCGCGCGGCATGCCGCTGGTGGTCGAGATCAGCGTCGCCTTCTCGATCCTGATCGCCTTCTTCGTGATCGGCGTCTTCCTGTTCCGGATCCGCGAGCGCTTCGATACCGTCGATGTCCAGGCGCTGGATCGCTTTCGCGGAGAGCGCCGATGATGTTGTCCACCAACGAGGGCGTCGTCCTCGTCACCGTCATTCCGGTCGTCTCGGCCGCTGTGCTGGCCCTGCTTCCCGGCTATCGGCTGTCCGCGCGCCTCAACGTGCTGGCGTCGGGGTTGACCTTCGCGGCCTCGCTCTCGATGTTCTTCGCCGATCACATCCAGCCCGGCTCTTACCTGTTCGTCGATGAACTCAACATCGCGTTCATCGTGCTCAATACCTTCGTCGGCTTCACCACCAGCGTGTTTTCGGCAAGCTATATCGGCCACGAGCTGGCGACCGGGCGGCTGACGCCTGCATACTTGCGTTTCTACCACGCCATGTTCCAGGTCATGATGGGCGGGATGAATCTCGCGCTGACCGCCAACAATATCGGCTTGATGTGGGTCGGCATCGAACTGGCGACGCTGACGACCGTGCTGATGGTCGGCATCTACCGCACCCATGAAGCGCTCGAAGCCGCCTGGAAATATTTCATTCTCGGCAGCGTCGGCATCGGGCTCGCGCTGTTCGGCACCATCCTGGTCTACATGGCTGCGCTCCCCGTGGTGGGCGAAGGCATCAACGGCATGGTTTGGACGGTGCTGGTCGCGCATGCCTCGCAGTTCGATCCGGCGCTGATCAACGTCGCCTTCATATTCCTGCTGCTCGGCTACGGCACCAAGGTGGGGTTGGCGCCGCTGCACGCCTGGTTGCCGGATGCGCATGCGGAAGGGCCGACGCCGATCTCCGCGGTGTTGTCCGGCCTCCTGCTCAACGTCGCACTCTACGCAGTGCTTCGTTTCAAGATCGTGCTGGCAGCCAATCCGAGCGCGGTGGCTCCTGGACCCCTGATGGTAACACTCGGTCTGGTGTCGCTGGTGTTCGCCGCCTTCATGCTCTACCGGCGGCGCGACATCAAACGCCTGTTCGCCTATTCCTCGATCGAGCACATGGGGATCATCACCTTTGCCTTCGGGATGGGCGGCCCGGTCGCCAATTTTGCCGGGCTGCTGCACATGGTGATGCACAGCCTTACCAAGTCGGGAATCTTCTTTGCCGTTGGCCATGTCGCGCAGATCAAGGACACGCAGAAGATCGCCGATATCCGCGGCCTGACCGCGACCCATCCGGCGCTCGGCTGGAGCCTCGTGATCGGTGTCGTGGCCATCGCCGGATTGCCGCCGTTCGGCGTCTTCATGAGCGAATTCCTGGTCGTGACCTCGACCTTCGCGCGCGAGCCACTGCTTGCCATCCCGCTCGTGTTCGGCATCCTGCTCGCGCTCGGCGCGCTGTTCTATCATCTCAACGGTATCGCCTTTGGCGTGCCGACCGGGAGCACTGCACCATCGGATGCCTCCTACATGCCGATGATCGTGCATTTCGGTCTCGTGCTGATCGCCGGAATCTTCCTCCCGCCCACGCTGGTCACGTGGTTCCGGCACGTCGCCGATATTCTGGGGTGATCGCAATGGGCCTCGACGAACTCCTGCGCCAAGGCGAGCTTGCATCGAGCCCCTGTCCCTGGCCGCGCGCCGTCGTCGGCGTCGCGACCTGGAACGAGGCGATCGCGGGACTTGCCGGCGCCGACTGGGAACTGCTCGGCCTTTGGGGCGAGGCGGATCGCGTTCACATGGCGCTGCTCGATGCGCCGAAGACTGTGGTCGGCATCATCACGCTCGATTGCCCGACCCGCCGCTATCCGTCGGTCGGTCTGCACCATCCACCGGCACTTCGGCTGGAGCGGACCATCCGCGATCTCCGCGGCCTGGAGCCGCAAGGCCTGCCGGACCCGCGCGCCTGGCTCGATCACGGCAATTGGGGCCTGCGGCATCCGCTCGCTGCGAAGGCCGAGCCGACGCCGATCGACAAGACCTATGCGTTCCTTCCCGTCGAAGGCGACGGCCTGCATCAGATTCCGGTCGGCCCGGTCCATGCCGGCATCATCGAGCCCGGCCACTTCCGCTTCACAGCCAACGGCGAGACCGTGGTGCGGTTAGAGCCTCGGCTCGGCTATGTGCACAAGGGTATCGAAGGCCTGATTGCGGGCGCGAACCTTGCGAAGGCGGGCAAGCTCGCAGCTCGCGCCTCCGGTGACAGCACAGTCGCCTACGGACTGGCCTTCGCGCGCGCGGTGGAGGCCGCGTTGGGGGTGGAAGTTCCGCTGCGTGCGCACCATCTGCGCGCGCTGATGGCGGAGCTGGAACGTCTCGCCAATCATCTCGGCGATTTCGGCGCAATCTGCAACGATGCTTCCTTCGCCCTGATGCTGGCCCATTGCGGCGTGTTGCGCGAGAAGGTGCTGCGCGGCGCGGGCAATGTTTTCGGGCACCGCCTGATGCGCGACTTGATCCTGCCCGGCGGCGTTGCGACCGATATCAACCAGGATGGCATCCAGGCGATCCGATCGCTGGTGAGCGATATCCAGACACGCTTCCCGGCCCTGGTCGAACTCTACGACAACACGGCCTCGCTCCAGGATCGCACCGTCACCACGGGCACGGTGAAGGCCGATCTCGCCCGTCAATACGCGCCCGGCGGCTTCATCGGCCGCGCATCGGGCCGCGCCTTCGACGCACGCAAGCATCTTGCCTACGCGCCCTATGACAAGCTCGCCTTCGAGATTCCTGTGCTTGAGGCCGGCGACGTCAACGCGCGGGTGTGGATTCGCGTTCGCGAGATCGAGCAGAGTCTAGGGCTCGTCACCCAATTGCTGGAGCGGATGCCGCAGGGCGAGTTGCGGATCGATCTGCCCATGGCCGGCGAGGTTCGCGAGGGCATGGCGCTGGTGGAGGGTTTTCGCGGCGACATCCTGGTCTGGCTCAGGCTCAATGCCGACAACAGCATTGCGCACTGCCATCTGCGTGACCCTTCCTGGTTCCAGTGGCCGCTGCTGGAGGCCGCGATCCAAGACAACATCGTTGCCGATTTCCCGCTCTGCAACAAATCGTTCAACTGCTCCTACTCGGGCCACGACCTCTAGGGACGTCCATCCAGATGAGAAAGCTGCTGTTCCAGAGTCTCGTGCAGATGCCGTTGACGGAGCCGGCGCCGTCGGCCGACGACCGGGCACTTGCAGAAGTGGGCGCTGCGCTGGAGCGGGCGGCCCGCCGGCGCCTTGGCCGGTCGCTGTCGATCCGCGAGGTCGACGCCGGCTCCTGCAACGGCTGCGAGCTGGAAATTCATGCGCTCAACAACGCCTATTACGATCTCGAACGCTTCGGCCTCCGCTTCGTCGCCTCACCGCGCCACGCGGACGTGCTGCTGGTGACTGGGCCGGTGACGAAGAACATGCGCATGGCGCTGGAGCGGACCTACAACGCAACGCCAAATCCGAAGTGGGTCGTGGCCGTGGGCGACTGCGCCCGCGACGGCGGGTGCTTCGCCGGCAGCTATGCCGTGGTGGGGGGCGCGGGAGAGGTCGTGCCGGTCGATCTGCATGTCCCGGGGTGCCCGCCCGCTCCGCTCGAAATTCTCCGCGGGCTATTGGCTCTTCTCGAACGCGTGGCTTCGGCCACGCCATAGCCATCTCGACGGCTTCGATGATTTATAGGACCTCAGAGGCACTGGCGGAGAGAGTGGAATTCGAACTCCCGTTAATTCTCCGATCTGGATGCAATCCTTTGCCAGGAGCGGCACCGTCCACAAGCATGCATGTCGCACACCAAAACCGTTTGAAAAACCGTTTTAGTTTTCAAATCTCAAACGGTGATTTTTAGCTAAGTCATTGATTTAAATGGCGCGCCCGGAACGATTCGAACGTCCGACCCTCAGATTCGTAGTCTGATGCTCTATCCAGCTGAGCTACGGGCGCGTTTTTCGCGTTTGGCAGGCTCCGGGCCAGGGGCCGGATCCCGGAAGGCCGGGGCGGCAAATGCCGGCAGGCCTCGCGAAGGGCCTCTGACTAACGGCTCGGAGACCGCTTGGCAAGGCTGGAGCGGGACAATTTGCGACCATTTTTCCGCAGACGCGCTGGCGCGGTTCGGTAGGGCCGGAGCGGACGGGCTTCGTTCCGGCACGCCCGGAGTTCCGGGCTCGACGCCTGCGGCATCGCCCCGGAATGGCAGGTGAGGCCGGTCCGGTTCAGGCGCTGGCGCGCTCGGTCCAGAAGGTCTGCAGCTCGACAGGGCGGTCGGGAATCGTGATTCGGAAGGTGGCCCCCAGGGTCCCTTCGACCAGCTGGATGTCGCCATCGTGGGCCCGGACCAGCTCGGCCGCGATCGCAAGGCCCAGCCCCGAGCCGCCCGGACGACCGGCACCACGGAAGGCCTCGAACAGGTGCTCTCGCACCTTCGCCGGGACGCCGGGACCCGTGTCCGAGACCTCCAGGATCGCCACCCCGCCCTCGCGGCGGCCGGTGATGCGGATCTGGCGCACGCCGGCATCCGCCGCGAGGCTGTCCAAGGCCTGGGCGGCATTGCGCACCAAGTTGAGCAGCACGCGGAACAGCTGGTCCGGATCAGCATCGATCTTCAGCCCGCGCTCGATCGCCGCGATCCACGTGATCGAGGCATCCGGCGACAGGCCAGCGGTCTCCCGCACCTCCGCCACCACCTGCTCGACCGCCACCATGCGGCGGTCCGGCGCCGGCTCCTGCACCTTGCCGTAGGACAGCGTCGACTGGCAGAACGCGATGGCGCGCTCCAGCGAGCGCATCAGCTTCGGCGCGAAGCGCTGCACCCGCGGATCGGGAACGCTGGCGAGCTGGTCCGACAGCAGTTGCGACGAGGCCAGCAGGTTGCGGAGGTCATGGTTGATCTTGGACACGGCGAGGCCGAGGGCGGCGAGCCGGCTCTTCTGATGCAGCATCGAGACGAGGTCGCGCTGCATGTCGGCGAGCTCGCGCTCGGCGACGCCGATCTCGTCGGAACGCTGGCTCGGCACGATGATTCGCGCCACGCTCTCCGGATTTTCGTGGAAGCCGACGAGGCTCGCGGTGAGGCGCCGCATTGGCCGCACGAACAGGAAATGCAGAGCAAGATAGACCAGCGCCGCGGTCAGCACCGCCAGCAGCAGTGACACGCCGAGCAGATTGCGCGAGAAGCGATACATCGCCTTGCGCAACGGCTTCTCGTCGGTCACGACCTCGATGAACTGGGCGCGGCCCGGCGACGGCCCGATCACGCGCATGGTGTGCTCGCCGGTCTCTGTCATCATCGTCAGCGAGTTCACGATCGACGACCACACCGTCATGTCGCGCATGTCGAAGTCGTGGTCGATCGAGGCGGGCAGGTCGGCGCTGGCGAGCAGGCGGCGCTGCTGGCCCATCTTGATGGCGACGCCGCGCGCGTTGATGGAGGTGAGGATCTGCCGCGCCAGCGAATCCGGCACCATGCCGGACGGCGCGGCATCAAGCACCAGCGCAGCGGTATTGGCGGCCGCCAGGCGATCGTTGAGCCGGTTGGTCCAGAAATTGGCGATCGCCGGCACGTAGATCAGCACCTCCGCGATCATCACCAGCGGAATGGTCAACAGCAGCAGCTTTCCAGACAAGCCGAGCCGGCGCGACCTTTTCGGTCGCAGGCGCTCCAGGATTGGCTGGTTGTCGCTCTCGGTCACGTATCGCCCTTGTAAGAGACACCCCCACCCTTACGGGACCGCAAGATGGGACTGCACCGGAGTCCGGTCAAATTACGGATCGCTCATGTTCCGGTTTCCAAATCGTTCATAATGGAACCCAAAACTGCACGACCTCTGACGTCTTCAACCCCGCCGTGCCGAGGCTATTCTTGCCCTCGTCTTGCGCCCAGGGTCTTACGTTCTCGTCTTGCTTCGTCTCATTCGCCACGCCGACCCACGGCCGGTGACGAAGGTCTTTACGAGATCTCGGCGCCGTCGATCGCCTGCACCGCCTAGGACGCCTTGCCGCGATTGACGAAGGCGGGACGCTCCCTTATAAGCCGCGCCAACCGTCCGCGATGACCCGGCCCGCCCGGGAGCGGCTCGATTTCAGGGCCGGCAGCGGTCCATTTCGGGCCCGGAAGCATCACCGGACATCAATCGACATTTCAAGCAGGCAAGTTGTCAACTGGCAAATTGCCCGGCAGCGGAGAACGACCCGTGAAGCGGACTTATCAACCCAGCAAACTGGTGCGCAAGCGCCGTCACGGCTTCCGCGCCCGTCTCGCCACCACCGGCGGCCGCAAGGTCCTTGCCGCGCGTCGCGCCCGGGGCCGCAAGCGTCTCAGCGCCTGAAGCCAGGGCGTCTGTCCCGGAGATTTCCATCATGGATCGGCTGCGGCAGCGGGCGGACTTCCTCGCCGTTGCCGATGGCGTGCGGGCGAACAGCCCTGCCTTCGGGGTCCAGCGCCGGGAACGGCCGGACCAGGGCCCGATCCGGATCGGCTTTACCGTCACCAAGAAGAATGGCACCGCCACGGAGCGTAATCGCATCCGTCGGCGGTTGCGCGAGCTTGTGAAACGGCTCGATCCCCTGTCGATGCGGCCGCACAGTGATTACGTGCTGGTCGGCCGGCGGGATGCCCTGTCACGCGACTTCTCGACCATGCTCGCCGACCTCCAGGCGACGCTCCGCCGCCTCGACCGGCCGCAGGCCAAGCCGCAGCCGCGCAAGCCGTCGGATGCGGACAAGCCAAACGCTCCCGCACCGGACGCGCATTCCCGCAAACCGGATTGAACGACGAGACGATAAGAAAACGATGACCGACAATCGCAACACCATCCTCGCCGTCATTCTGTCCGGCCTCGTGCTGATCCTGTGGCAGGTCTTCTACAACGGACCGCAGATGGAGAAGCAGCGCGCGCAGGCCCAACTGCAGGCCGAGCTCGCCAAGAAGCAGGCGCCGGCAACGCAGCCCGACAGCACCGCTCCGTCTGCCACCCCGCAGCCGGGCGCTTCCGCAACCGGCAGCCCGAGCGCACCGGGCGGGGCCGTGATCAGCACAGGCGTGATGCCGCGCGACACCGCCATCGCCGCCACCCCGCGCGTCAAGATCGACACGCCGCGGCTGACCGGCAGCATCTCGCTGAAGGGCGCGCGCATCGACGATCTGGCTTTCGTGAAGTACCGCGAGACGGTCGATCCGAAATCGCCGGCGATCGTGCTGTTCTCGCCGTCCAACACCGCCGAGCCCTATTACGCCGAGTTCGGCTGGGTCAACGCCGCCGGCGCCAAGGTGCAGGTGCCGGACCAGAGCACGATGTGGCAGCAGGACGGCTCCAACGCGCTGACGCCCTCGACCCCGGTGAAGCTGACCTTCACCAACGGCGACGGCCTGACCTTCCAGCGCACCATTTCCGTGGACGACCACTATCTCTTCACCATCAAGGACGACGTCACCAACGCCGGCAATGCGCCGGTGACGCTGTATCCCTACGGCCTGATCTCGCGTCATGGCACGCCGCAAGTCTCGGGCTATTACATCCTGCATGAAGGCCTGATCGGCTATCTCGGCGAAAAGGGCCTGCAGGAATTCACCTACAAGAAGATGGACGACGAGAAGGCGGCGAAGTTCGACGTCACCAATGGCTGGCTCGGCATCACCGACAAATATTGGGCGGCCGCGCTGCTGCCGATGACGGATGCCCGCCTGCAGGCGAACTATTCGTCGAAGCTGGTCGACAACCAGCATCGCTACCAGACGGACTATGTCGAGACCCCGCAGACGGTACCGGCCGGCGGCTCGGCCAGCGTCTCCACGCGGCTGTTCGCCGGCGCCAAGGAGGCCGGCGTCGTCGGCATCAACTTCCCGATCGGCGGCCTCGGCGGCTACAACCAGCAGCTCGGGCTGAACCATTTCGATCTCCTGATCGACTGGGGCTGGTTCTACTTCCTGACCAAGCCGATGTTCCTGGCGCTGGATTTCTTCTTCCGCTTCTTCGGCAATTTCGGCATCTCGATCCTGCTGGTGACGGTGCTGGTGAAGCTCCTGTTCTTCCCGCTCGCCAACAAGTCCTACGCCTCGATGGCGAAGATGAAGGCGATCCAGCCGCAGCTCCAGGCGCTCAAGGAGCGCTATCCGGACGACCGGATGAAGCAGCAGCAGGAGATGATGGAGATCTACAAGAAGGAGAAGATCAACCCGGTCGCCGGCTGTCTTCCGGTCGTGCTGCAGATCCCGGTGTTCTTCTCGCTCTACAAGGTGCTGTTCGTCACCATCGAGATGCGGCATGCGCCGTTCTATGGCTGGATCAAGGACCTGTCGGCGCCGGATCCGACCAATCTGTTCACGCTGTTCGGCCTGATCCCGTTCGACCCGACCCAGCTGCCGCTGTTCGGCCACTACCTGGCGCTCGGCATCTGGCCGATCATCATGGGCATCACGATGTGGTTCCAGATGAAGCTGAACCCGACGCCGCCGGACCCGACCCAGGCGATGATCTTCAACTGGATGCCGCTGATCTTCACCTTCATGCTCGCCGGCTTCCCGGCCGGCCTCGTGATCTACTGGGCCTGGAACAACACGCTGTCGGTGCTGCAGCAGGGCTTCATCATGCGCCGCAACGGCGTGAAGGTGGAGCTGTTCGACAACATCCGCGGCACGTTCAAAAAAAAAGTAGCGTGACGAGTAAGGCGGCGTGAGCCGCTGAAGCAACGAACCGTCTACCGTCATGGCCGGGCTTGTCCCGGCCATCCACGTTTTGATATCCCGCGCAATGGGCGTGGATGCCCGGGCCAAGCCCGGCCATGACGAAGAGCGAGGCCTTGTCATGACCACCAGCCACGACACCGACGAGCGCCTGATCGAAAAAGGCCGCAAGCTGTTCGCTCAATCGTGGCGCTTCACCCACGCCTCGCCCTCGATCGAGAGCCTGCCGCCGATGGGAAGCCTCGAAGTCGCCTTCGCCGGCCGCTCCAATGTCGGCAAGTCCAGCCTGATCAACGCACTGACCGGCCAGAACGCGCTGGCGCGCACCTCGCATACGCCGGGCCGCACCCAGGAGCTGATCTTCTTCGAGGGGCCCGAGCATGCGCCGCTGCGGCTGGTCGACATGCCCGGCTATGGATATGCCGCCGCGGCGAAGACCAAGGTCGCGTCCTGGACCGAGCTGATCCACAAATTCCTGCTCGGCCGCGCCTCGCTCGCCCGCGTCTATGTGCTGATCGATGCCCGTCATGGGCTGAAGGAGGTCGATCAGGAGATTCTCAAAACGCTCGACAGGTCCGCCGTCAGCTATCAGCTCGTCCTGACCAAGGCCGACCAGATCAAGCCGGCTGAGCTCGCAAGCCGGATCGCCGAGACCGAGGCCGCGCTCGCCAAGCATCCGGCGGCGTTTCCTCAGGTGCTGGCGACGTCGTCACGATCCGGCACCGGCATGCCGGAGCTGCGTGCCGCCATGGTGCGGCTGCTGGAAGAGCGGAGCACATGATGACGCCGTGGCGAATCCTGGTCGCAATGGCCGGGCTGATGGGCGCCACGGGCGTCGCGCTGGCGGCCAAGGCCGCGCACGACCCTGACGCATCGCGGCTCGCGACCGCCTCCACCATGCTGCTGTTCCACGCCTGCGCCCTGCTCGGCACCATCGCGCTGGCAGAGCGCGGCGTGGTTCATCGGCGCATCGGCCTGATCACGGCGATCGGCTTCGTGCTCGGCCCGGCCCTGTTCGCCGGCGACCTCCTGATGCGGCAGTTCACCGGCGATCGGCTGTTTCCGTTCGCGGCGCCGATCGGCGGTAGCTTGCAGATCGCGAGCTGGCTCGCACTCGCGGTCTGCGCGCTGTGGCCGCGGCGGGCGTGATCCGGCGCTTTGCGCCGCGGGCGGCAATCGGCTAGAACGCGGCGCGACGCCCCCGACAGCCGAGACCTCCCAGACATGACCGACGCGACCACCATCAGCCCGCTCGATCAGGCCCGCATCCTGTCCGAAGCGCTCCCGCACATGCAGGAGTATGACGACGAGACCATCGTCATCAAATATGGCGGCCACGCCATGGGTGACGAGGACACCGCGAAAGCGTTCGCGCGCGACATCGTGCTGCTCGAGCAGACCGCCATCAATCCGGTGGTGGTGCACGGCGGCGGACCGCAGATCGCGACCATGCTCAAGCGCCTCGGCATCGTCTCCGAATTCGCCGCCGGCCTGCGCATCACCGATGCCGCAACCATCGAGATCGTCGAGATGGTGCTGGCCGGCTCCATCAACAAGCAGCTGGTCGGCTACATCAACGAGGCCGGCGGCAAGGCCGTCGGGCTGTGCGGCAAGGACGGCAACATGGTGCGCGCGGTCAAGGCGACCCGCACCATGGTCGATCCCGACAGTCACATCGAGAAGGTGGTCGATCTCGGCTTCGTCGGCGAGCCGGACAAGGTCGATCTGACGCTGCTGAATCAGCTGATCGGCTACGAGCTGATCCCGATCCTCGCGCCGCTGGCAACCTCGAAGGAAGGCCAGACCTTCAACGTGAATGCCGATACGTTCGCCGGGGCTGTGGCCGGTGCGCTGAAGGCCAAGCGCCTCTTGCTGCTCACCGACGTGCCCGGCGTGCTCGACAAGTCGAAGAAGCTGATCCCGGAATTGTCGGTGAAGGACGCGCGCAAGCTGATCGCCGATGGCACCATCTCCGGCGGCATGATCCCGAAGGTCGAGACCTGCATCTACGCACTCGAGCAGGGCGTGCAGGGCGTCGTCATCCTGGACGGCAAGGTGCAGCACGCCGTGCTGCTCGAGCTGTTCACCAACCAGGGCACGGGCACGCTGATCCACAAGTGAGCAGGCGCGACCATCTCTCTCCGTCATGGCCGGGCGAAAGCGCGGAGCGCGTCTTCGCAATGCAGACAGCCCGGCCATCCACGTCGTTCGGCGAAGTCGGAGAGAGAGACGTGGATGCCCGGGCCTCCGCCGCGCCGAAGCGGCTTCGGCCGCGCAGGCGGGTCAAGCCCGGGCATGACGATGTGGGGATATGCGGGCCTGCAATGCCCCTCACGACTCGCCTCTTCCTCGCCCTGTCTACGATCCTCCTTACCCTTCTCGTCGCGGCCACCCCCGCTCGCGCCGACCTCAAGCTCTGCAACCGCATGAGCTACGTCGTCGAGGCCGCGATCGGCATCGACGAGAAGGCCGCGACAGCGACGCGCGGCTGGTTCCGGCTCGATCCGTCGACCTGCCGCGTGGTGCTGCAGGGGACGATGACCGCCGATCGCATCCTGCTGCATGCGCGCGCGCTCAGCCTGTACGGCGCGTCGCCGATCGCCGCGAACGGCAATGACCCGCTGTGCGTCGCGACCGACAATTTCGTCATCGCAGCCGCCCGGCAGTGCCGCACCGGGCAGACGCCGGCGCCGTTCACGCAGGTGACGCCGACCAAGGCCGACGACGGCACCCTGATCGCCTACCTCGCCGAGAGCGCCGAATATGACGACGAGCAGGCGCGGCTCGCCGGCATCCAGCGGCTGCTCGGCATCGCCGGCTATGACGCCTCGCCGATCGACGGTGTTGACGGGCCGAAGACCCAGGCCGCGCTCGCCGCGTTCCTGAAGAGCCGCGGGCTGTCATCCGACGTTGTGTCGCAGCCGAATTTCTTCGCGACCATGGTGGAGGCGGTGCAGACGCCGGCGCCGACCGGGCTGACCTGGTGCAACGACACGCCGCACAAGGTGATGGCGGCAGTGGCGACGGACGACGGCCGCACCGTGGTCAGCCGCGGCTGGTACCGGATCGATGCCGGCAAATGCCTGCATCCGGACATCGCCGGACAGCCGAAGAAAGTCTACAGCTTCGCCGAAGCGGTCGACGATGAGAACCGCACCATCAAAGTGAAGAACAAGCCGCTGAACTGGGGCGGGCTGGTGCAGCTCTGCACCCGCGAGAACAAGTTCGAGACATCCGAGCAGGGCGACTGTCCGAGCCGCGGCTTCACCGCCACCGGCTTCACCGCCGTCGACATCGCCCGCGGTGGCAAGACGCTGCGCTTTGCGCTGCCGTGATCGGCATATCGATGTTGCCCACGTTGCCACCACACCCACAGCTGTCATCCCGGCGAACGCCGGGATCCATAACCACCGGCCGAGGTTTGGGCCATCGGCATCAGCCATCATGCCGCAAGATAGCTTCCGCGGTATGGGTCCCGGCGTTCGCCGGGACGACAGCGGAATATGCCGCCCTAGCCGGGCATGATGACCGAAGGCAGGATGGACCGACGCCCACATGACAGAATCCCCCCGCGCCTTCGATCACGTCGACACCTGGGTGTTCGACCTCGACAACACGCTATATCCGCATCACGTCAATCTGTGGCAGCAGGTCGATGCCAGGATCGGCGAGTTCGTGTCCAACTGGCTCAAGGTCGACGCGGATGAGGCGCGCCGGATCCAGAAGGACTACTACCGCCGCTATGGCACGACGATGCGCGGCATGATGACCGAGCACGGCGTGCACGCCGACGACTTCCTGGCCTATGTGCACAAGATCGATCATTCGCCGCTGGAGCCGAATCCGGCGATGGGCGCGGCGATCGAGAAGCTGCCCGGACGCAAGCTGATCCTGACCAACGGCTCGGTCGACCATGTCGATGCCGTGCTGGCGCGGCTCGACATTGCCGGCCATTTCCATGGCGTGTTCGACATCATCGCGGCCGAGCTGACGCCGAAGCCGGCGCGCGAGACCTACGACAAATTCCTCAAGCTGCATGCCGTCGATCCGACACGGGCGGCGATGTTCGAGGACCTTTCCCGCAACCTCGTGGTGCCGCACGACCTCGGCATGACCACGGTGCTCGTGGTGCCGGACGGCACCAAGGAGGTGGTGCGCGAGGATTGGGAGCTGGCGGGTCGCGACGACCCGCATGTCGATCATGTCACGGACGATCTGACCGGATTCTTGCAGCGGCTGGTGGGGTGAGACCCGCCACGCATTGAACTGTCATTCCGGGGCGATGCGAAGCATCGAACCCGGAATGACGGAGCACGATAAGCCGCACCTCCCGCGCGGACGGCCCCCGCCACCGATGCGTCCTTGACTCTCCGGGTCCAAATCCCGAAAAAGCCGCCCTGCCCACCATGCTCGTACACGGCCGTCCCCGGCTTTCTGCCCAGGGACCAAGCGAGGATCGACCGATGTCACTGTCCGCCCTGGAATCCACCATCAACAGCGCCTTCGATGCCCGTGATGGCGTCTCGACCACGACCAAGGGCGAGGTCCGCGACGCCGTGGAGAGCGCGCTGGAGTTGCTCGACAAGGGCGAGGCCCGGGTCGCTGAGCGCGGCACTGACGGCAAATGGAGCGTCAACCAGTGGCTGAAGAAGGCCGTGCTGCTGTCGTTCCGCCTCAACGACATGAGCGTGATCCCGGGCGGCCCCGGCCAGGCGTCGTGGTGGGACAAGGTGCCGTCGAAGTTCGAAGGCTGGGGCGAGAACCGTTTTCGCGATGCCGGCTTCCGCGCCGTGCCCGGCGCGATCGTGCGCCGCTCGGCCTACATCGCCAAGAACGTCGTGCTGATGCCGTCCTTCGTCAATCTCGGCGCCTATGTCGACGAAGCCACCATGGTCGACACCTGGTCGACGGTCGGCTCCTGCGCCCAGATCGGCAAGCGCGTGCACATCTCCGGCGGCGTCGGCATCGGCGGCGTGCTGGAGCCGCTGCAGGCCGGTCCTGTGATCATCGAGGATGACTGCTTCATCGGCGCGCGCTCGGAGGTTGCCGAGGGCGTGGTCGTGCGCAAGGGGGCGGTGCTGTCGATGGGCGTGTTCCTGGGCGCGTCGACCAAGATCGTCGACCGCGAGACCGGTGAGGTGTTCGTCGGCGAGGTGCCGGAATACGCCGTCGTTGTGCCGGGCGCACTGCCGGGCAAGCCGATGAAGAACGGCCAGATCGGCCCCTCCACCGCCTGCGCCGTCATCGTCAAGCGGGTCGACGAGCGCACCCGCTCCAAGACCTCGATCAACGAGCTCTTGCGCGACTGATCGTCCGCGCTCGGGCGGCCGCACTAGCCGCCGCCCGAACGCCCATGTTAAGCGAGGGCATGACCGATGCCCTCGCCATCACCCGCGACCTGATCCGCTGTCCCTCAGTGACCCCCGCCGATGCCGGGGCACTCGGCGTGCTCGAGGCCCTGCTGAAACAGGCCGGCTTCACGACCCATCGCGTGACCTTCTCGGAAGCAGGCGCCGCCGATATCGACAACCTCTACGCCCGCATCGGCACCGAGGGGCCGCACATCACCTTCGCCGGCCACACCGACGTGGTGCCGCCCGGCGATGAAGCGGCGTGGAGCCTTGGCGCGTTCTCCGGCGAGGTGAAGGACGGCTACATCTATGGCCGCGGCGCCGTCGACATGAAGGGCGGCATCGCCTGCAGCGTTGCGGCCGTGCTCGACTATCTACGCGATCACGGCGGACAGCCAAAAGGCTCGATCTCGTTCCTGATCACTGGCGACGAAGAGGACGTCTCGGTCAACGGCACCATCAAGCTGTTGCAGTGGGCGGCCGAGCGCGGCGAGCGGTTCGACCATTGCGTGCTCGGCGAGCCGTCCAATCAAGAGGTCATGGGCGACTGCGTCAAGATCGGCCGCCGCGGCTCGCAGTCCGGCACCCTGATCGTCGAGGGCAAGCAGGGCCACGTCGCCTATCCGCACCGTGCCTCCAACCCGGTGCCGGACATCTCGCGCCTGATCGTCGCACTGTCGGACGAGCCGCTCGATCATGGCAGCGCGCAGTTCCAGCCGTCGAATCTCGAATTCACCACCGTCGATGTCGGCAACACCGCAACCAACGTCATCCCGGGCCTGGCGCGGGCGAAGTTCAACATCCGCTACAATGACTGCCATACGCAGGAGACGCTGCGCGCGCTGGTGGAAGAGCGGCTCGCCAAGGCCTGTGGCAACCGCATCCGCGCCCACATCGACTGGCTGCCGTCGAACTCCAACGTGTTCCTGACCAAGCCCGGACCGTTCACCGACCTCGCCGTCGCCGCGATCGAGAGCGTGACGGGGCGCAAGCCGGAGCTGTCGACCACCGGCGGCACCTCGGACGCGCGTTTCATTTCGAGCTACTGCCCGGTGATCGAGTTCGGCCTGGTCGGCCAGACCATGCACCAGATCGACGAGCGCGCCTCGGTCGCCGACATCGCGACCCTGACGAAGATCTATCGCGGCATTCTCGAAAGATATTTCGCCTGAGCGGCGCGCCTGATCCTGATCAGGCGGCCTTCACCTCCGCCAGGAACTGATCGACCTCGCGACGCAGGTCGGTGGCCTGGCCGGCAAGGCTCGCCGCGGAGTCGAGCAGCGAGCGCGCCGATCCGCGGGTGTCCGCGGCGGCCGCGCTGACCAGCGCGATCGACGACGAGACGTCGTTGGTGCCGCTCGCGGTCTGCTGCACACTGCGGGCGATCTCCCGGGTCGTGGCGCTCTGCTCGGCCACCGCGCTCGCCACCGCACCGGTGACGCCGCTGATGGTGTTGACGACGGCGGCGATCTTCTCGATCGCGGCCACCGTGCTGCCGGTCTCGTTCTGGATCGCGGCGATCTGGCTTTCGATCTCCTCGGTGGCCTTGCTGGTCTGGGATGCGAGACTCTTCA
The DNA here is from genome assembly GCF_032489615.1 of Bradyrhizobium sp. SZCCHNR1051. Taxonomy (NCBI): domain Bacteria; kingdom Pseudomonadati; phylum Pseudomonadota; class Alphaproteobacteria; order Hyphomicrobiales; family Nitrobacteraceae; genus Bradyrhizobium; species Bradyrhizobium sp. SZCCHNR1051. The sequence goes on from NZ_JAUEYJ010000023.1 coordinate 70,384, forward strand.
CCTCGGATGCAACGACGGCAAAACCCTTGCCGGCCTCGCCGGCGCGCGCCGATTCGATCGTGGCATTGAGCGCGAGCAGATTGGTCTGCGAGGCGATGGCGCGGATCAGCTGCACGACGTCGCCGATGCGCGTGGCGCTGCCGGCGAGCGTGCGCACCTTGTCGGTGGTGTCGAGCGCCTGGCTGGTCGCGTTGGAGGATTCCGACGCGGCTTCCGCGATCTGCCGGGTGATCTCCTTCATCGACGCGTCCAGCTCCTCGGAGGCAGCCGCCACCGTATTGACGCCAGAGGTCGCCTGCGCCGCCGCTTCGGCCACGGCGGTGGCACGGGACGCGGTGGTGCTGGCCGAGCCGTCGAGCGTCTCGGCCGATTGCTTCAGGCCGCTCGCGGCATCGCTCAGCCGGCCACACAGCGTGTCGATGACCTCGCCGAAGCGGCGCGTGAGCGCCTCGATCTTCTGCCGACGGGCGTCGCGCCGGGCCTCGGCATCGGCGCCCTGCAGCGACAGCCGGTCGGCCTCCGCCGATTTCTCCTGCAGAACACCGATGGCGTTGGCGAGCGTGCCGATCTCGTCGGTCCGATCGCCATATCCGATCTCGACGCTGCGCTCGCCACCGGCGATCCGACGGATCATCTCGGTCAGATTCGACAGCGGCTTGATCACGCGGGCATTGAACCAGACCGTCCCCAGTGCGGCGGCCGCGACGTTGACCAGCAACAGGACCAGCGCCAGGGCAAAACGGGTCTGCGACTCGGCAATCGCGACCTCGCTCTGGCTCAGCGCCTCGGCGAGGGCTGCATCCCGCAGCGGCAGGATCGTATCGAGGATCGGGAATACGGACCGCAGGAACTGGTCGGGATCGAGCTCGAGCACCTTGCCCCGGTTCGGCACCACCTGCGACGAATAGAACTCGCCACCGCGGGCCCAATAGCCATTCTCGACCTCGGTCAGGGCCGCGAAGATCGGCTTCTGGTTGATCTCTGCGGCAGCGAGCTTGGCCGTCGTCCAGATGCGCTCGATGCGTCCCTTGAACGTCGCGAGCGCCTCGGCCGGTTCACCCGCCATCGGCTGCTTGGTCGCGATCATGCGAACGAACGTCGTCGTGGCGCGACCGGCCCAGTCGCGCAAATCCCAGCCGATCACCGCGAGACGCGCCGCCTGGCCTACCGCGGGATTGGCCGCATTGATCCGGCGCACGATCACGTCGACATGGCTGCCGGTCGTTTCCTGGATCGTGAACATCTGCGGCACGTAATCACGGACGATTGCTTCGGATCGCGCCGCCTTGGCCTGCGCGACGGCATCGAGAGCGGCCCCGCGCGTCGCACGCAATTTCTGTTGGATCGAGTCCAGCGCGGCGGTGTCTTCACTCAGCAGCGCCAGGCTGCGCGCCTTGGCGAAGGCGTCGTCAGAGCCTTGAAGTATCTTCTGCAGCGCGGCCAGCTCATCGGCCGTCGCCGGATTCGGCGATGCCAGCCGCGGATTGACCATAGCGCGCTCGAGGTTCAGCTTTTCAGGCAGCCGCAGCATGGCGGCCAGCAGCTGCGTATCACGGCCTGCCGTCCTCGCGGCCTGCAGCGAGGTCAGCTGCTGCCAGGCGAACAACATGGTTGCGAGCAGGCCGATGACGGCCCCGAGCAGCAAAGAGAGCAGGAAGACTTGACGAATGCGCACGATCGACCTCGCTGGACAGCAGCCTGAGGTCCGGATAGCAGCGAGGGCTTCAATTTGGAGTTAATGAATCCTGTCCCTTACTCCCGAAACGACTACTCATTAGGATAATCATTGGCAGCTAATAGCGATTTGCGGGTTCCACTGCAGAACGATCTCAATAGTCGACCTTCACGAGATAGAGGCCTTCCGGCGGGGCGACGACGCCACAGGCGGCGCGATTGCGCGCGGCGAGCGCGGCGGCGAGATCATCGGCGCTCCAGCGGCCCTGCCCGACCCACACCAGCGAGCCAACCATCGAGCGCACCTGGCTGTGCAGATAGGAGCGTGCGGAGGTGAGGATGGTGATGGCATCGCCGTCCCTGACGACGTCGAGCTGATCGAGCGTCTTCTCCGGCGATTTTGCCTGACATTCCGTGTCGCGGAAAGTCGTGAAATCATGCTTGCCGATCAGCCGCTGGGCCGCCGCGTGCATCGCGTCCGAGTCGAGCCGCTGCGGCACGCGCCAGACGCGGCCGACCTCGAGCGCGAGATTGGAGCGGCGGTTGACGATGCGATAGCGATAGTGCCGCCTGCGGGCGGAGAAGCGTGCTTCGAAGGTGTCGGGAACGATCTCGGCGTCGAGCACCGCGATCGGGTTGGGCCGCAGATGCGCGTTGAGCGCGTCGCGCAATTTGTCGGGCCGGAATTCTTTCTCAACGTCGCAATGCGCGACCTGACCGGTGGCGTGGACGCCGGCATCGGTGCGCCCCGAGCCATGCACCCGGGTCGGCACGCCACAGGTCGCCTGCACCGCCGCTTCGAGCGCGCCCTGCACCGACGGCAAGGTCGCCTGCAGTTGCCAGCCGCAGTACGGCGCGCCGTCATATTCGATGGTGAGCTTGTAGCGGGGCATCTGACCCGATCGAGTTTTGCCGTCATTGCCGGGCTCGACCCGGCAATCCATCCCTGGACGAAGCTTGTTCTTGAGATGGATGCGCGGGTCAAGCCCGCGCATGACGAGATGAGGTGGTCAGCCGAAACGCAGGCCCGGCGCGATACGGGTGCCGCGCAGGAAATCCGCGGCCTTCATGGGACCCTTGCCGGCGCGCTGTAGCTCGGTGACGCGGATGGCGCCGTCGGCGCAGGCGATGGTGAGCTGCTCGTCAAGAACGGCGCCCGGCTCGCCCCCGCCGTCGGCAAGCGCGCAGCGCAGGATCTTCAAGCGGACCGCTTCGCCATCAAGCGTGAACTCACTCCAGGCGCCAGGAAATGGCGACAGGCCGTGGATGTGCCGCAGCACCGCGTGGGCCGGCTTCGTCCAGTCGATCCGCGCCTCGGCCTTCTCGATCTTGGCGGCGCAGGTGACGCCTTCCTCTGCCTGCTTCGTCAGCGTCAGCCCGCCGCGCTCTAGCGCCGCCATCGCGCGCACCATGAGATCGGCGCCGATCCGCGACAGGCGGTCGTGCAGATCGGACGCCGTCATCGCATCGGTGATCGCAAGGCGCTCGGCCATCGCGACATCGCCGGTGTCGAGCCCGACATCCATCTTCATCACCATGACGCCGGACTCGGCATCACCCGCCATGATCGCGCGGTTGATAGGCGCGGCACCGCGCCAGCGCGGCAGCAGGGAAGCGTGGAGATTGTAGCAGCCGAGCTTGGGCGCATCGAGAATGGCTTGGGGAAGGATCATGCCGTAGGCGACGACCACGGCCGCATCGGCCTGATGAGCCTGAAACTCGGCCAAGGCCTCCTCGGTCTTCAGCGTCTTCGGCGTGAACACGGCAATGCCGAGCCGGCGCGCCTCGGTCTCGACCGGCGTCGGCTGCAGCGCGAGGCCGCGGCGGCCGCCGGGTTTCGGCGCGCGCGTATAGACCGCCGCGATCTCGTGGCCGTGGCCGGCGAGTTCGAGCAGGGTCGGCACGGCGAAATCCGGCGTGCCCATGAAGATCAGGCGAAGCGGCATCTGGTGGAAGATCCTGCATTGCCGAATCCTCCGCGTCATGGCCGGGCTTGTCCCGGCCATCCACGTCGAGCTGCCTGTAACGCGCGGCGAGACGTGGATGCCCGGGTCAAGCCCGGGCATGACGGAGGAGAGAGTTGATCGTTACTCGCTGGCGCGCTTGGCGGCCTTGGTGAACTTCTTCATCACGCGGTCGCGCTTCAGCTTCGACAGATAGTCGATGAACAGCACGCCGTTGAGATGATCGATCTCATGCTGGATGCAGGTGGCGTAGAGCCCCTCGGCATCCTCCTCGCGGACCACCCCGTCGAGATCGATGAACCGCACGCGCACGCGCGCTGGCCGCTCGACCTCCTCGTAATATTCGGGGATCGACAGGCAGCCTTCCTCGTAGACCGACAGCTCGTCCGACTTGGCGACGATCTCCGGATTGATGAAGACGCGCGGCTCGCGCTTGCCTTCCCCGTTCGCGTCGGGCTTGGCCAGATCCATGGTGATGACGCGCAGCGGCTGCGCGACCTGGATCGCTGCGAGCCCGATGCCCGGCGCGTCATACATGGTCTGGAACATGTCGTCGACCAGCTGCCGGATCTCCAGCGTGACCTTCTCGACCGGCTTGGACACCAGCCGCAACTGCCGGTCCGGCAGGATGATGATTTCTCTTAGGGACATGGCGCGCGATTTAAGCCGCGGAACCGGCGGGGTCAATGTGATGGCTCGCGGTTAAGACTTCACTAACCATGAATTTCAACGTTTCGTTAACCATGATTCTTAACGTGCCCTTAACCATAATTGTTCTCTCTTCGTTCGCGAGCTTGCGCGAATCGGATAGACGGGGGTGATGACCGTCAGCCAATCCCTCAATCCTGTCGTCGTCATCATCGGCGACCTGCCCATCAGGGCGAGCGATGCGCTGATCGGATTCGGCGTACTGGTGCTGCTACTGCTCGTGATCATCGTGGCCGCCGTGGCCCGCTCCGGACGGCGCGGCGCGGAGCTCGCCGCCCAGCAGGCGATGCGGGCTGACGAGCTCGAACAACGGTTCGGCGAGATGATCCGCGTCCAGAGCGAGGCCTCCGGACGGGTCGACGCGATGGCCCAGTTGCTCGCCGGCCGTCAGGTGGACCTGGCCCGCAGCGTGAACGAACGGCTCGATGCGGTCACCCACCGCGTCGGACAGTCGATGGAGCAGAGTACGCGCCACACAATGGATAGTCTGCGCGTGCTGCACGAGCGCCTCGGCATCATCGACAACGCCCACCGTGATCTCAGCGAGCTGACGACGCAAGTGACGACCTTGCGCGACGTCCTCGCCAACAAACAGTCGCGCGGCGCCTTCGGCCAGGCGCGCATGGAGGCGATCGTCCAGGACGGGCTTCCGAAGGGCAGCTACGCGTTTCAGCACACGCTCGCCAGCGGCAAGCGGCCCGACTGCGTCGTGTTCCTGCCCGATTCGCGACCGCTGTGCATCGACGCCAAGTTTCCGCTGGAAGCCGTGACCGCGCTGCACGACGCCGTGACCGAGGAGGAGAAGCGCGCCGCGGCGCAGCGGCTGCGCACCGACGTGCTCCGCCACGTCAATGACATTGCCGAGAAGTACCTCGTGGTCGGCGAGACGCAGGACACGGCGCTGATGTTCGTGCCGTCGGAATCGGTCTATGCCGAGATCCATGACGGCTTCGACGACGTGATCCAGAAAGCCTATCGAGCGCGCGTCGTGCTGGTGTCGCCATCGCTGCTGATGCTCGCGATCCAGGTCATGCAGCAGATCATGAAGGATGCGCGCATCCGCGACGCCGCCGACCAGATCCGCAACGAGGTGATCCATCTCGGCGACGATCTCGGCCGCCTGCGCGAGCGCGTGCTCAAACTGCAGAAGCATTTCGGCGATGTCGGCGAGGACATCCGCCAGATCCTCATTTCCGCCGACAAGATCGAGAAGCGCGCCGCCCGCATCGAGGAGCTCGATTTCAGCAAGCAGGATTCGCCGGTGGACTCACCACGCATCGCGCCGGTTACCGGCACGACGCCGGATCTGTTTCCGCTGGCGGGACGCGTGCAGGTGGGGGAGTGATGGTGGCGTCGCGAAGGCCGTTCAAATCTGCTACCACCCGCCCATGACCGCACCTGACGCCGCTTCCGAGATCCCTGCTGCCGCTCCAAAGCCCGGCGCTGCCAAACCCGCCCCCACCTGGCGCGAGAGCATGGCCGTCTACTTGCAGCCGCGCGTGCTCGTGGTGCTGTTCCTCGGCTTCTCGTCGGGACTGCCGCTGGCGTTGTCCGGCTCGACGCTTCAGATCTGGATGCGTGAGCTCGGCGTCGATCTCGGCACGATCGGGCTGTTCGCCCTCGTCGGAACGCCTTACACGCTGAAATTCCTTTGGGCGCCGCTGGTGGACGCGCTGCACGTGCCGCTGCTCACGCGCGCGTTTGGACGGCGGCGCGGCTGGCTGGTGTTCGCACAGCTGCTCTTGATCGGCGCCATCCTGCTGCTGGCGCTCACCGATCCGGCACATGCGCCGTTCATGGTGGCGCTGGCCGCGCTGCTGGTCGCCGCGATGTCGGCGACCCAGGACATCGTGGTCGATGCCTTCCGCGTCGAGAGCCTGCCGGAGAGCGAGCAGGCCGCGGGCATGGCGGCGTATGTCGCCGCCTATCGCATCGGCATGCTGGTCTCGACCGCCGGCGCACTGGTGGCGGTCAGTGCATTCGAGAACTCGGGGCTGACGCGTCCGTCGTCCTGGATGTGGGGCTATGTTGCGATGGCCGTACTGGTGCTGATCGGCACGATCACGGCCCTCGCGGCGACCGAGCCGGCCCAGTCGCAGCAGGCGGAGGCCGCGATGGGTGCGGACACCGCGCTCACCCGCGTGATGCATGCGGCTGCCGGAGCCTTCGTCGAGTTCCTCGGCCGACGTGATGCGCTCACGGCGCTCGCCTTCGTCGTGCTGTTCAAGTTCACCGACGCCTTCTCCGGCACGATGACCGCGCCGTTCGTGATCGATCTCGGCTTCAGCAAGGTCGACTACGCCGCGATTGTGAAAGGCGTGGGCCTCGCCGCGACGCTCGCCGGCGGCTTTGCCGGCGGCTTCGTCGCGCGACGCTATTCGCTCGCGACGAGTCTCTGGATCGGCGGCATGGTGCAGGCGCTGGCAAACCTCTCGTTCTCCTGGCTTGCGATCGTCGGAGTCAATCAATGGGCACTGGCGCTGGCGATCTCGGCGGAAAACTTCACCAGCGCGGTCGGCACCGTGATCTTCGTCGCCTATCTCTCCGCGCTGTGTCAGAACCCGCTGCACACCGCCACCCAATATGCACTGCTGACCGCGCTCGCCGCGGTCGGGCGCACCTATTTGTCGTCAGGCGCCGGCTACGTGGCGAAGGCGACCGGCTGGCCGCTGTTCTTCGTGATCTGCGTGCTGGTCGCGATCCCGAGCCTCGTGCTGCTCGCCTGGCTGCAGCGGCGCGGACATTTCGACCAGTTGGGGCCAGTGAAGGTGTAGCTGCCGCCTCACATTCGACCGTCGTCACCCACCACCGGGTGTCGTCTTCGACGAGCCCGATGACAGGCTCCGACGGGTGACCCAGTATTCCAGAGACGTCAGCCATCGACCGAGCAGCCGCGGGGTACTGGATCGCCCGGTCGAGCCGGGCGCTGACAGCGGAAAGTCAGGACGCCGCGCTCGCGTGGACGGCCCAATCAGGTCTCACCGCTTCACTAAGCTCCACTTGGTCACGACCGCCTCGCTCATCTGTCCCGCATCCTGGGCGCAGGCGATCTCGTCGACCTTGACCGCGATCTGCTTGCCGAGCAGACCCTTGAGCTGCGACGCCTGCGCCGTGTTCGCGGTAACGAGCTGGAACGTCTCCGGGCCGGTCTCCAGATTGCACAGCCCGCTCGGCGGCGGCAGGCGGCGCGGCTCGCTCGTGATCTGATAGGCGGCGGACGGCTGGCCCGGCTTGGCGCCTTTGAGCTTCAGCGCGTTCAGCTCGCCCGACAGCACGTCACCGGCATTGAGCGGCTTGCCCGCCTTCTGCGCCGCCTCGCTTTGCTGCGCCAGCACTGACGGCGCCGAGAGCGCCGCCAGAATCGCGCCCAAAGCCAGCCGTTTGCCGAATCCGCGTTTCGTCATCATTCCACTTCCGTCTGTGCTTAGAACAAGGTCCGCTGCCGCATCGCGGCCGAGAGCGTGCCTTCGTCGAGATAGTCGAGCTCGCCGCCGACCGGCACGCCATGTGCCAGCCGCGTGACCTTGACGTTCGCCTCCTGCAGGAGGTCGGTGATGTAGTGCGCGGTGGTCTGGCCGTCGACCGTCGCATTCAAAGCGAGGATGATCTCGGACACCTCGGGCGCATGCGCGCGCTGCACCAGCGCATCGATGGTGAGATCCTGCGGGCCCACGCCGTCGAGCGGCGACAGCGTGCCGCCGAGTACGTGATAGCGGCCGTTGGAGGCCTTGGCGCGCTCCAGCGCCCAGAGGTCGGCGACGTCGGCGACGACGACGATCATCGCCGGATCGCGACGCGGATCGGTGCACACGGTGCACGGGCTTTGCGTATCGATGTTGCCGCAGGTCTTGCAGACCTGGATGCGATCGATCGCGACCTGCAGCGCCGAGGCAAGCGGCACCATCAGCGCCTCGCGCTTCTTGATCAGATGCAGGGCGGCGCGCCGCGCCGAGCGCGGACCGAGGCCGGGCAGGCGCGCAAGCAATTGGATCAGGCGTTCGATCTCGGGACCGGCGACGGCCATCAGTTCACAAATGTCATCAGGTCAACTAACCAAAACCGAAGCCTGGCGGCAGGCCGAGCTTGCCGGTGATGGCCTGCATCTTCTCCTGCATCGCGGCTTCAGCCTTGCGGCGCGCATCGCCATGCGCGGTGACCAGCAGGTCCTCCAGGATCTCGGCCTCCTCCGGCTTGAGCAGCGACGGATCGATCTTGATGCTCTTCACGTCCATTTTGGCGGTCATGCGCACGGCAACCAGACCGCCGCCCGAGATGCCCTCGACCTCGACGTTGCCGAGTTCCTCCTGCATCTCCTGCATCTTCGTCTGCAGCTGCGCCGCCTGTTTCATCATGCCGAGAAAGTCAGCCATCGGAGCACCTCATCATCAGTCATCTTGTTGAGCATGATCTCCGCGCAAACGCCTTTGGCGTTTGTCGCGAGGAAAACCGGTTTCCACTTTTCCGGATCATGCTCTAGAAATCATCATCGTCGGACTCGTCGGGCGGCTCGACAGCACTGGCGTCCGATTCGGGCGGCTCGGGGGCGAGCCGGCGCACTTCGACCACCTTGGTGCCCGGGAACCGCGCCAGGATCTCCTGCACGCGCGGATCGGCCTCCGCCGCCGCCTCGCGCTCGCTCTTGGCGCGCAGATTCTGCTCGCGCAAGGTCGCCTGGCCCGGCTCGTTGGAAACGATCACCGTCCAGCGCCGGCCGGTCCAGTCTTCCAGCTTGCGCCCGAGGTCCGAGACAAGCGAGCGCTGCGCCGTCCGTTCCAGCGCGATCTCCAGTCGTCCCTCTTCGAAGCGGACCAGCCGCACATCCATCTCGAGCGCGCTCTTGGTGATCAGGTCACGATTCTTGCCGGCCAGCGCGACGAGTTCCTGAAAGCTCCCTATGCGCAGTGCGGGCTGGTCCTGTGATGCCGGCGACGGCTGCGATGACATCGCCTGCGGGCGCATCGAACCGCCGACCGCGGCGAGCGTCGGGCCTTGCGCGCGCGGCGCCTGCATCGGCGCCGACGTCATCACAGGCGGCGCCCCCGCGCTCATGCCGGATGCCGGCGCAGGGCGCGCCCCGCCGCCGTTCGTGACGATCGGCGAGCCACCACCGCTCTGCTCGATCATGCGAATGGCTTCGTCGGGTGTCGGCAGATCGGCCGCGTAGGCGATGCGCACCAGCACCATTTCCGCCGCTGCAGCCGGGCGCGTCGCGCCTTGTGTCTCGGCGATGCCCTTGAGCAGCATCTGCCACATCCGCGACAGCACCCGCATCGACAGCTTGGTGGCGAAGTCGCGCGCGCGCAGCCGCTCGGTCTCGCTGAAGGCGACGTTGTCGGCCGTGGCCGGCACGACCTTCACCCGGGTGACGAAGTTCACGAACTCGGCCAGATCCGACAGCACGACCACGGGGTCGGCGCCGACGTCATATTGCTCGCGGAATTCCTTGAAGGCGGCGGCAATGTCGCCGCTGGCGAGATGGTGGAACAGGTCGATCACGCGGGTGCGATCGGCGAGGCCGAGCATCTGCCGGACATCGTCGGCGCGGACCTCGCCGGCGCTGTGCGCGATCGCCTGATCGAGCAGCGACAACGAATCGCGCACCGAGCCTTCGGCGGCGCGCGCGATGATGCCGAGCGCCTCGGGCTCGATCGTCACGCCTTCCTTGGTCGCGATGCCCTGGAGATGCTTCATCAGCACCTCGGCCTCGACCCGGCGCAGATCGAAGCGCTGACAGCGCGACAGCACCGTCACCGGCACCTTGCGGATCTCGGTGGTGGCGAACACGAACTTGGCGTGCTCCGGCGGCTCCTCCAGCGTCTTCAGGAAGGCGTTGAACGCCGCCGTCGACAGCATGTGGACTTCGTCGATGATGTAGACCTTGTAGCGCGCGCTGGCCGGCGCATAGCGGACGCTGTCATTGATCTGGCGGACGTCGTCGACGCCGGTATGGGACGCCGCGTCCATCTCGAGGATGTCCATGTGCCGGCTTTCCATGATCGCCTGGCAATGGGTGCCGAGCACCGGCATGTGGATGGTCGGCCCCTTCACCGAGCCGTCCGGCAGCTCGTAATTCAATGCGCGGGCGAGAATGCGGGCGGTGGTCGTCTTGCCGACGCCGCGGACGCCGGTCAGAATCCAGGCCTGCGGAATCCGGCCGGTCTCGAACGCGTTCGAGACCGTGCGCACCACGGCCTCCTGGCCGATCAGATCTGCGAAGCTGGCGGGGCGGTATTTGCGCGCCAGCACCCGGTAGGGCTTGGCGGGAGCGTCGGCGCTGTCAGGCGGAACAGGTGGGGCGCCAGCGTCGGTCATCGAGCGATCCGCAAGTGAGTATTCCAGGCCGGCATCGATCGCGGGTCGTCGACGCAATCAGCCGGAGCGCGGTCGAGCGCCCGCCCTGCGCGGGGTCCCCGCCATCTTTGCGCGATTCGCTCGAGAAAACAGGTAGGAGACTGACGAGCGACCCGATCCGGACCTCGTTAGGGCTGCTTCCTTCCGGACCTGACCCGGTTGGCGAGTGGCTCGTCCACCGCCAATCTCCCGCTGCCTATTTGGGGCCAAACGGTCCGGAAAGCAAGCGCGAGCTTCGCCGGGGCGGCCCACCGCCCCGCGGGCTTGTGCCGCAGCTCGGAAAGGCTTTAGGTGCCGTCGAATTCCCCGCCAGACCGTCCGCCAGGAACCGCCGCATGCCCGAATCAGCCTGGTCGCTGCATCCGCAACTTGCGAAGGATACGATCGACATTGGCGACCTGCCGCTGTCCCGCGTGCTGGTGATCAAGGACGCGAACTATCCTTGGCTGCTGGTGGTGCCGCGCCGCGAGGGCGCGGTCGAGATCATCGATCTCGACGAGGTTGCGCAGGCGCAGCTGATGACCGAGATCACGCGGGTGTCGCGCGCGCTCAAGGAGATCACCAAATGCGACAAACTCAACGTCGCCGCGCTCGGCAACATGGTGCCGCAGTTGCACGTCCACATCATCGCGCGACGCACAAGTGACGTGGCCTGGCCGCGACCGGTGTGGGGCACCGCGCCGCCTGTGCCTCACGATGCGCAGGAGGTGCAGCAGTTCATCAGCGCTGTCAGGCGCAAGATCTGGTTAGGGTAAGAGATGTCGCCATTCGACTTGTTTCCGCTCGGCAAGCCGGCCTTCGTCAGCCATCCAATCGATCGCGCCGCCCATCTGCGCTTCCATGATGACAAGCTGATCGCCTTCGAGAGCAATCCCTCGACGCGCGCCTATGTCGTGCACCGCGATTCGCTGGTGCTAAAGCGCGACGGCGACCAGCTGCGCGCGCTGCTGTCGATCGACGAGGCGCTGAAGTTCGGTGCCAATCCGGGAACGATCTTCCTCGGGCTGCAGGACGGCGCGGCCGTGTTCGGCATGGGCATCTCGCCGGCCGCCGTCGAAAAGCTCGCCGGGCGCGACGATGTGTCGGTCGCCGAGCTGCGCGGGATGGCGATGCAGGGTGCGACCCCGGTCGACCAGCTGGCGACGATCGCGATGGCGAAATCCCTGGTGTCCTGGCATCAGCGTCACGGCTTCTGCGCCAATTGCGGCGCCAAGACCGCGATGCGCGAGGGCGGCTGGAAGCGCGAATGCCCGAGCTGTAAGACCGAGCATTTCCCGCGCACCGATCCGGTCGTGATCTCGCTGGTCGCTTCCGGCGACAAGTGCCTGCTCGGGCGGCAGAAGCAGTTTCCGGCCGGCATGTATTCCTGCCTCGCCGGCTTCGTCGAGGCGGCCGAGACGATCGAGGACGCCGTCCGGCGCGAGGTGTTCGAAGAATCCGGCATTCGCTGCACCGACGTGACTTATTACATGACCCAGCCCTGGCCCTACCCGTCGTCGCTGATGATCGGCTGCAGCGCCCGGGCGCTCAACGAAGACATCGTCATCGACCGTAACGAGCTCGAGGACGTGCGCTGGTTCAGCCGCGACGAGGCCCGGCAGATGCTGGTGCGGCAGCATCCGGATGGCTTGGCGGGACCGCATCCGTTCGCCATTGCTCATCATCTGGTCGGCCGCTGGCTGAAGGAGAACGACGAGCGGTAACAGGAGACCGGCCTACCCCTCCGCGAAAGCGGCCAGACCCGGCCGCAACGGGCTGAACGGCCGATCCTTGCCTTGGAACGATTTTCTCTATATGAGGGTTTTATAGCCTTCATATGGAACAAGTTTCTCCATGACCGATGTCGCCGCCCAAAGCTCCGAGGCCAATCGCCGGCTCGATGCCATCGACCGCAAGATTCTGATGGTCCTGCAGGAGGACGCTTCGCTGTCCGTCGCCGAGATCGGCGACCGGGTCGGACTGTCGTCGACACCGTGCTGGAAGCGCATCCAGCGGCTGGAGGCCGATGGCGTGATCCTGCGCCGGGTGGCCCTGGTCGATCAGAACAAGATCGGGCTCGGCATCTCCGTGTTCGTGTCGGTGGAGAGCGCCGACCATTCTGAGGCCTGGCTGCGCAAATTCGCCGAGGCGGTCAGCTCGATGCCGGAGGTGATGGAGTTCTACCGGATGGCCGGCGACGTCGACTACATGCTGCGCGTCGTCGTTGCGGACATGCAGAGCTACGATGTCTTCTACAAGAAGCTGATCAGCGCGGTGCCCCTCAAGAACGTCACCTCGCGCTTCGCCATGGAGAAGATCAAGTCGGTGACGGCGCTGCCGGTGCCGCCGGTCTGAGCCGAGCATTCCGGGCAGCTTCGACGTTGCAGCGCTAGCGTCCCGAACCTCGGTCGTCATCCCTAACGAACGTTTACCTGAAGTTATTCCCATCCCTCTATTCTTGGATGCGATGACGTCCGGTGCAACCATACCTCAGCCTTCGCGCGCCTGGCTCAATGCCACGGCGCTCCTGATCGCGAGCTTTGTCGCGGTTGCTGCGCTGTCACTCCAGGTGCGCATGGGGAGCGAAATCGTGGCCGTCGCTTTCCCACCTTGGTGGAGCGCGCAACAGGCGATGCTCGCTGCGGCCTCGGCTGACGCCGCTCTCGTGCGCACGACGACCGTTTCATCGCTGCTGGTCGTCCGTCCCGGCGAACACGACGGCTTGGCGCGGCTGCGCGAGGCTGGCGCCTGGCTCATCATCGATCCGCAGGCGGTCTCCGCCTGCTTTGCAAAATGATCTCTTTGGGGGAATAGGAAATGACCGTCGAGACCAGCGATCTGGCAACCCTCCGGCACACGACCAGCAAGCTTCTGCTGGCGGTGCTCTGGGTTCACGTTCCGCTCTCCCTCATCATCGGGCTGTCGCGCGGCGACTGGTTGATGCCGACCATGCTCATGGTCGTCATGGCAGTGGTGGCAACCCTTTCCTGGCGCAGCGCTGGCGACACTTTGTCGACCCAGCTCACCGTCGCAGTCGCCGTCATGGGCGGCGTATCCGTGCTCGTCTACCAGATGTCCGGACATGCCTGGCAGATCGACATGCACATGTATTTCTTCGCGGCGCTGGCCTGTCTGGTCGCATATTGCGACTACCGGCCGATCCTGGCCGGCACCGTCGCCGTCGCGCTTCACCATCTGGTCCTGAACTTCGTCTTTCCTGCAGCGATCTACCCGGGCGGCGCTGATTTCGGCCGCGTTGTGCTGCATGCGGTCATCCTGCTGATCGAGGCCGGCGTTCTCATCGCCCTCGCGCTCAAGCTGACGCAGTTGTTCGAAACCAGCGCGCGCAAGACCGCGGAAGCCGAATCGGCGATCGCTGCCGAGGCGCGCGCCAACGCCGAGCGGTTCGAGGCCGAGCAACGCGTCAAGCAGCAGACCGATCTTGCCCGGCGCGAGCTGGCAGAGGGCTTCGAGCGCAAGATCGGCGGCATCGTCGAGGCGGTGGCCGTCGCCGCAAACGAGATGCAGAGCCTGTCCTCGTCGATGAGCCGGAGCAGCGCCGAGTCCTCGCGCCAGACGTCGGCCGCGGCCGGCGCCTCGCAGCAGGCGTCGACCAATGTCGAGACGGTCGCTGCAGCAACGGAAGAGCTGACTGCGTCGATCAACAACATCTCGCAGCAGGTGACGCGCTCGGCGGAGATCGCCGCGAAAGCGGCGGACGAAGCTCGCCGTACCAACACGGTGGTCGAGAGCTTGGCTGCCGGCACCCAGAAGATCGGCGAGGTGGTGACGCTGATCCAGACGATCGCCAGCCAGACCAACCTGCTGGCGCTGAATGCCACCATCGAGGCGGCGCGCGCTGGCGAGCACGGCAAGGGCTTCGCCGTCGTGGCAAGCGAGGTCAAGGCGCTCGCCAACCAGACCGCGAAGGCCACCGAGGAAATTTCCAGCCAGGTGCAGAGCATCCAGAGCGCCACGGGTGACGCCGTCAGCGCCATCCAGGCGATCGGGGGAACGATTGCCGAGATCGACGAAATCTCCAAGGAGATCGCCACCGCGGTCGAGCAGCAGGGCCTCGCCACCGGAGAAATTTCCGGCAACGTGCAGCAGGCGGCCGAAGGCACGCGGCTTGTCAGCCAAAGCATGGGCAGCGTGACCCGTGCCTCCGACGAGACCGGCAGCGCCGCGTCCCGGCTGCTGGAGTCGGCGAACGGACTATCCTCGCAATCCACCCGGCTCAAATCCGAGGTCGATCAGTTCCTGAGCTCCCTGAGGGCTGCTTGATCCCATCGAATAGGATGGGATCAGCGCGAGCATCGGCCCCAGCGCGACATCATCAACGCGGCCTCAGATCGTCTGGTTGTAGGCGCCGACTTCGGGATGCGTCCGCAGCACCTCGTTGACCGCCTCGAACATGTCGTGCATGCGCCGCTCGGACACCGGGCTTTCGACTACCACCACGAGCTCGGGCTTATTGGATGACGCTCGCACCAGACCCCAGCTGCCGTCCTCGACCGTGACGCGCACGCCATTGACGGTGACGAGATCGCGGATCGGCTGGCCCGCGACCTTGCCGCCCTGCTGCTGCAGCGCCTGGAAATGCTTCACGACGGCGTCGGCGACGCCGTATTTGACCTCGTCGCCACAATGCGGCGACATCGTCGGCGACGACCAGGTCTTCGGCAGCGCGTCCTTCAGGTCGGCCATCGATTTTCCGGGCGCGCGATCGAGCATCTCGCAGATCGCGATCGCCGAGACCAGACCATCGTCATAGCCGCGACCGAATGGCTTGTTGAAGAAGAAGTGGCCGGATTTCTCGAAACCGGCGAGCGCGCCGAGCTCGTTGGTGCGGCGCTTCATGTAGGAATGGCCGGTCTTCCAATAGACGGTCTTCGCGCCCTGGGCCTGCAGCACCGGATCGGTCATGAACAGCCCGGTTGATTTCACGTCGACGACGAACTGCGCATTCTTGTGGATCGCCGACATGTCGCGCGCCAGCATCACGCCGACCTTGTCGGCAAAAATCTCCTCGCCGGTGTTGTCGACCACGCCGCAGCGGTCGCCGTCGCCATCAAATCCGAGACCGACATCGGCCTCGTGCGCGAGCACGGCATCGCGGATGGCGTGCAGCATCTCCATGTCTTCGGGATTGGGATTGTATTTCGGGAAGGTGTGATCGAGCTCGGTGTCGAGCGGGATCACCTCGCAGCCGATCGCCTCCAGCACCTGCGGCGCGAACGCGCCCGCGGTGCCATTGCCACAGGCCGCGACCACCTTGAGCCTGCGCTTGAGCTTGGGACGGCTGGTGAGGTCGGCGATGTAGCGCGCCGGATAGTTCTCGTGAAATTGGTAGGAGCCGCCACCGCCGTTCTTGAACTCGGCGTTGAGCACGATCTCCTTCAGCCGGGTCATCTCCTCGGGCCCGAAGGTGAGCGGACGGTTGGCGCCCATCTTCACGCCGGTCCAGCCGTTGTCATTGTGCGAGGCGGTCACCATGGCGACGCAGGGCACGTCGAGATCGAACTGCGCGAAATAGGCCATCGGCGTCACCGCGAGGCCGACGTCATGCACCTTGCAGCCGGCGGCCATCAGGCCCGAAATCAGGGCGTATTTGATCGAGGCGGAGTAGCCGCGGAAATCGTGCCCGGTCACGATCTCCTGCTTCACGCCGCGTTCGGCGATCAGCGCGCCCAGCCCCATGCCGAGCGCCTGCACCCCCATCAGATTGATCTCCTTGTTGAACAGCCAGCGCGCGTCATATTCGCGGAAGCCCGTCGGCTTCACCATCGGCTCGGATTCGAAGGCGTAGGTATTGGGAACCAGGACGGGCTTGGGTTTCGGAAACATCAGGAGACGGCCTCGGCAATATCACATCAATGGAAGAAGGCGTTCATGCTTAGCACGACGTCAGACAACAGTGTCAGAAGGCAGAGGAATGCAGGCAACAATCGGGCAGGACCGCTCGAGCAGGCCACCCGACGAACTATTCAATGACTGCGACTCGGGATCGGCCTGCCTGCCGGTATATGGGGGCCGGTGACGCGCGAAACAACATTCCGCTTCGGTGCAGCCTACTGCTCCAGCACCATCTGGCCGTTGGCGTAGGCGAAACGCTTCAGCTTGGACAGGAACGACAGGCCAAGCAGATTCTCCGACAGCGCCGTATCGGGCAGCACCAGGGCATCGACGTCACGCACGGTGAGCTCGCCGAGCTCGACCATCGCAAGCTTGGCCCGGGCGGCCTTCACGGTGCCGTTGGCCGTGGTCACGGTGGCGGTGTAGTCGCCGCGCGCCGGACGCAGGCCGAAACGGGCGGCCGAGCTCTCGTTCAGCGCGACCATCGAGGCGCCGGTATCGACCATGAAGCTGATGCGCTGGCCGTCGATGCGGCCGTCGGCGCGGAAGTGACCGCGGCGGTCGGTCGGAATGCTCAGGCTGCGCTGGCCCGCAGCAGACGGTTCCGCCGTGGCGACCCGCGCGGACGGCGTCGCGGATGCCGACGCGGGGGTCAGGCGATCGGCCAGTTGCGCCATGAAGGTGCCGAGACCGACGAGAACGGCCGCGAAGATCATTATGTTACGCATGACGCAAACGCCCGACTTTACCCCGCAACCGATTTGACCATCAAAGCCGCTGACGGGCGACTGCGAGCGACCGGCTGCCGCCGCCATTTTGGCGAAAACGATGAGTGAAGCGTTAACGACAACGACAGCGGCGGTACAATTTGCATGAGCTACGTCCCCCGCGGCTTGGCCCGCCGGGTCGGCTCGGCATGGGCCGGATCATCAGGCCAGGGATGGCGCGGATAACGACCGCGCAGGTCGGTGCGGACCGCGGCATAGGAGCCGCGCCAGAAGCCGGGCAGATCGCGCGTCACCTGTACCGGCCGCTGCGCCGGCGACAGCAGCTCCAGCACCAGGGGCACCGCGCCGCGCGCGATCGAGGGATGGACGTTCAGGCCGAACAGCTCCTGCAGCCGCACCGCGATGGTGGGCCCCTGCTCGGCCTCGTAGTCGATCGCCAGCATGGTGCCGGTCGGCGCCTCGAAATGCGTCGGCGCCTCCCGGTCGAGCCGGGCCCGCAGATCCCAGGGGAGCAGTGCCATGACGGCATCCGAGACGTCGCCGGGCGAGACCTCCTTGAGCGAGGTCTTGTCGGCCAGCAGCGGCACCAGCCAGTCCTCGCGCCGCTCGGCAAGCCCCGCATCCGACAGGTCCGGCCAACTGTCGCCTTCCGCCTTGCGCAGGAAGGTAACGCGATCGCGCCATTGCAGGGCGGCCTTCGACCACGGCAGCCTGTCAAGGCCCGCGGCGCAGATGCCGTCGGCGAAGATGCGCGCGGTCTCCTCCGACGGCGTCAGCGCGACCGGCGCATCGGCCATGGTGATCGCATGCAGCTTGCGCCGGCGGCGCGCCCGCAACGCCATCGCGTCTTGATCGAAGCTGACCTCGTCTCTCGCTTCGATATGCGCAGCAAAATGCCGCTCGATATCCTCGATCGCCAGCGGCGCCGCCAGCAGGATGCGGCCGCTGGCCGCCGTTCCCGTCAGCTCACCGACCGCGATATAGGGTACGCGCGCCAGCGACGAGGTCGGCTCGACGGCGGCGCCACGGCCATTGGCGAGCACGAAGCTGGCATTGCCGCGGTTGCGCGCGATCCGGTCGGGAAAGGCGAAGGCGAGCATCAAGCCGGTGCTGAGCTGCCCTTGCACTTGCGGGGAGGAAGCCGCCTCGACCTGCTGCGCCCAGCGCCGTGCCATGTCACGCGCACTCTGCGCCCGTTGCGAGCGGTCGCGACGGAACTGATCGAGCCTGACCTCGAGATCAACGCTGTCGCCGCCGAGCCCGCGCTCGGTCAGGATGGCGGCGATGTCGGCGGCCTGCGCGGCGGCGCCATAATCAGCGGCGTCGACGATCATGCGGGCGAGCCGCGGCGGCAGCGCCAGCGCCCGCAGGCGGCGGCCCTCGTCGGTGAGGCGGCCTTCTTCGTCGAGCGCGCCGAGCTCGCGCAGCAGATCACGCGCCTCCTTCCAGGCCGGTTGCGGCGGCGGATCGAGGAAGCTCAGCGTGGAGGGGTCATTGACACCCCATTGCGCCAGATCGAGCACCAGCGAGGACAGGTCGGCGCTGAGAATTTCCGGCTGCGTATAGGCCGCCAGCGAGGCCGTCTGCGGCTCGTCCCATAACCGGTAGCAGACGCCAGGCTCGGTGCGGCCGGCGCGGCCGCGGCGCTGATCGACAGCGGCGCGCGAAGCCCGCACCGTCTCCAGCCGTGTCAGGCCGATGTCCGGCTCGTAGCGCGGCACCCGGGCGAGCCCGGAATCGACCACGATGCGGACGCCCTCGATGGTCAGCGAAGTCTCGGCAATCGAGGTCGCCAGCACCACCTTGCGCTGCCCTTTTGGGGCGGGCGAGATGGCGCGGTCCTGGACCGCGGCATCGAGCGCACCGAACAGCGGCACGATCTCAACGCTGGCATCGTGGACGCGCTCGGCGAGCATGGTCTGGGTGCGCCGGATTTCGGCGGCGCCCGGCAGGAAGGCGAGCACGGAGCCGGCATCGGCGCGCAGCGCGCTGGCGATGGTTTCGGCCATCTGGCGCTCGACGGGCGCATCCGGCTTGCGGCCGACATAGCGGGTCTCGACCGGATAGGCGCGGCCCTCGCTCTCGACCACCGGTGCATTGCCGAGCAGGGTAGCGACGCGGGCGCCGTCGAGCGTCGCCGACATCACGAGGATGCGGAGATCCTCGCGCAGCCCCTGCTGCGCATCACGCGCCAACGCCAGGCCGAGATCGGCATCGAGCGAGCGCTCGTGGAATTCGTCGAACAGCACGGCGGCGACGCCGGTCAGCTCGGGATCATCCAGGATCTGCCGCGTGAAGATGCCCTCGGTGACGACCTCGATGCGGGTCGCGCGCGAGATCTTCGAGCCGAAGCGCACGCGGTAGCCGACGGTGTCGCCTACGCGCTCGCCGAGCGACTTCGCCATCCGCTCGGCGCTGGCGCGGGCCGCGATCCGGCGGGGCTCCAGCACGATGATCTTCTTAGTTCCGACCCACGGCGCATCACGCAAGGCCAGCGGCACCCGCGTGGTCTTGCCGGCGCCGGGCGGCGCCACCAGAACGGCGGTGTTGCTGCGTTCGAGCGTGCCGGACAGGTCGTCCAGCACGGCGTCGATGGGCAGCGGTGTGTCGAAGCGAAGGGGCAATCGTTGAACCCGTCATTGCCCGCGAAGGCGGACAATCCAGTAGACGCAGATCTCGCGGATGACGAAGATCGAGGCTACTGGATACCCCGCCTACGCGGGGTATGACAACGTCATGTCACGCGCCCTTCACCGACGGCCTACCGACGCTCTCGTAGACGAAGCCGTGAGCGGCCATCTCGTCGGGGCGGTAGACGTTGCGCAGGTCGACGACGACCGGATGGGCCATCACCTCCTTGAGGCGATCGAGATCCATGGCGCGGTACTGCACCCATTCGGTCACCAGCACGATCGCATCGGCGCCCGTCGCGCACTCATAGGGATCGTCGAAATAGGCGATCTCCGGCAGCTCCTTCTTGGCCTGCTCGATGCCGACCGGATCATGCGCGCGCACCTTGGCGCCCATGTCGAGCAGCCCGGTCACCAGCGGGATCGACGGCGCCTCGCGCATGTCGTCGGTCTCCGGCTTGAAGGTGAGGCCCAGCACCGCCACCGTCTTGCCGCGCAGATTGCCGCCGACCGCATGCGCGACCTTGCGCGCCATCGCGCGCTTGCGGTTGTCGTTGACGGCCAGCACCGATTCGACGATGCGCAGCTGCGTGTCGTAGTCCTGCGCGATCTTGATCAGCGCGCGCGTATCCTTCGGGAAGCACGAGCCGCCGAAGCCCGGACCGGCATGCAGGAACTTGGAGCCGATGCGGTTGTCGAGACCGATGCCGCGCGCCACCTCCTGCACGTCGGCGCCGACCTTCTCGGCGAGATCGGCGACCTCGTTGATGAAGGTGATCTTGGTGGCGAGGAACGCGTTGGCGGCGTACTTGATCAGCTCGGCGGTGCGGCGCTCGGTGTACATCATCGGCGCCTGGTTCAACGACAGCGGACGATAGATGTCGCCGAGCACCTTGCGGCCGCGCTCGTCCGCGGTGCCGACGACGATGCGATCCGGCCATTTGAAATCGCGGATCGCGGCACCTTCGCGCAGGAATTCCGGGTTGGAGGCAACGACGACATCGGCCGCCGGATTGGTCTCGCGGATGATGCGCTCGACCTCGTCGCCGGTGCCGACCGGCACCGTCGACTTCGTCACGACCACGGTGAAGCCGGTGAGGGAGGCTGCGATCTCGCGCGCTGCGGCATAGACGTAGGTGAGGTCGGCGTGACCGTCGCCGCGCCGCGACGGCGTACCAACCGCGATGAACACGGCATCGGCCTCCGCGACCGGCTGCTTGAGGTCCGTGGTGAAATCGAGCCGCTTGGCCTTTACGTTGGCCGCGACCAGCGCATCCAGGCCGGGCTCGAAGATCGGGATTTCTCCGCGATGCAGCGCGGCGATCTTGCTCTCGTCCTTGTCCACGCAGGTCACCTGGTGGCCGAAATCGGCGAAGCAGGCACCGGACACCAGCCCCACATAGCCCGTGCCGATCATCGCAATTCGCATCGAAACCCATCCTTCAAGGTTAATACTTTCGCGTCTTAAACCATTTGCGGTTCAAGGGGAATTTAGAAAACGGCATGACGTTTGGATGACAAGGAGGAGTATTAACGGCTCTGCCCGACAATGCGACAGCTCCGCGCCAAAGAGGGACAGCATGACCGCAAATGGTACGCCGAAATCGGCCGGAACCGAGGCGCGCATCGACTGGGTCGACTACGCCAAGGGTATCTGCATCATCATGGTCGTGATGATGCACTCGGTGCTCGGCGTCGAGCTGGCCGCCGGCGAGACCGGCTTCATGCACGCCGTCGTCGCATTCGCCAAGCCGTTCCGGATGCCCGACTTCTTCCTGATTTCCGGCCTGTTCCTGCCGCTGGTGATCGACCGGGATTGGCGCACCTATATCGACCGCAAGGTCGTGCATTTCGCCTATTTCTATGTGCTGTGGGTGACCATCCAGTTCGGCTTCAAGGCGCCCGGCTTCGCCGCGGCCTCCGGCTGGCAACATGCCGGCTATCTGTATCTCGAATCCTTCATCGAGCCGTTCGGCACGCTGTGGTTCATCTATCTGCTGCCGATCTTCTTCATCGTCATCAAACTGACACGAAAGCTGCCGGCGCCGGTGATCTGGGGCATCGCGGCCGGCCTGGAAATGTCGCATATCGTCACTGGCTGGACCGTGATCGACGAATTCTGCGCCCGCTTCGTCTACATCTATTCCGGCTATCTGTTCGCGACCACCATCTTCGCGCTGTCGGACCGCGCGCGGGCGCAGCCGATGCTCGCCATCGTCGGCCTGCTCGCCTGGGCTGTCATCAACCAGTCGCTGGTGAACCTCGGTGTCAGCGAATGGCCGGCTGTCTCCCTCATGCTTGGCTATGCCGGCGCCGTCGCCATCATCATCGCCGGCACGCTGCTGGCGCGCGCGCAACTCCTCAATGCGCTGCGCTTCTGTGGCGAGCATTCGATCGTGATCTACCTCGCCTTCTTCCTGCCCATGGCAGCCACACGCACAGTCCTGCTGAAGACCGGGGTGATCGGGGACATCGGAACGATCTCGCTGCTGGTCACGATCGCCGGCGTGCTCGGCGCGCTCCTGATCTGGCGCCTCGCGCTCCGCGTCGGCGCCCGCTTCCTGTTCGAACGCCCGATCGCGTTCTGGATCGCGCCGCCGAAGCCGAAAGCCGTGTTGCAGCCGGCGGAGTAGCCTCACCGTCAGGGCACCAGAAGCAGCGCGCCACGGCTGCGGCCGCTCTCCAGATCGATATGGGCCTCGACGACCCGCGCCAGCGGATACGCGGTGCCGTGGCCGACGAGGTCGCCATCGGCGAGCGCGGCGAGAACCGTCGCTGCATCCCTGCGATAGTCGGCGACATCGTTGACATGGGCCATCACGCTCGGGCGTGCCAGCGACAGGCTGCGGCGCGGCCCCAGCTCCTCGACGGCAAGGCTTGGAATTGGACCGCCGGACTGACCGATGCTGGCGACCGTCCCGAACGGCCTGACGCAGGCGAGCGTTTGCGCAAGTGTCTTGCCGCCGACGCCATCATAGGCGACATCGACGCCGCGCCCGTCGGTCAATCGCTTCACGGCATCGACAAAGTCAGCATCCCGGCCGACGATCAGATGGCGCGCGCCAGCGGCACGCGCGAGCTCCGCCTTGGCCTCCGAGCTCACCGTGCCGATGACGGTCGCGCCGCGCAGCCGAGCCAGTCGCGTCAGCACCTGGCCGAGCCCGCCGGCGGCACTGTGCACCAACAGCGTCGTTCCGGCTCCGACGGCATAGGTACGATTGAGCAGCATCGCCGCGGTGATGCCTTTCAGCAAGGTCGACGCAGCGCTCGCTTCAGACACGGCGTCGGGCAGCGGCATCGCGCGCCAGGCGGGCAGATTTCGCTCCGAGGCATAGGCGCCGACCGGGGCGCCGGCATAGGCGACGCGGTCGCCGACGGACAACTCTGTCACGTCGGCGCCTTTCGCCGTCACGATCCCCGCCCCTTCGACGCCAGGAATTCCATCGGGCAGCGGATAGAGGCCGCTGCGCTGATAGATATCGATGAAGTTCACGCCGATCGCGGTGTGGCGCAGCCGGATCTCGTTGGCGCCCGGCGCCGGCAGCTCAACATTCTCCAGCACCAGATTCTCCGCGCCACCGGGTGACTTCAGTCGAACGATAGCAACCATGCCCGTCTCCACACATCTTGCCTTGATCCGGACAGTGTGGTCAGCGTTGGCATTCTGCGGAATTGCCCAATTTGGCTCCCCTATTGTGAATATTCGAACATGCGGATCGACTGGACCGACCTTCACCACTTCGTGACCCTGGCCCGCGAGGGCACGCTGTCGGCCGCCGCACGTGGTCTCGGCGTCGATCATGTCACGGTGGCCCGCCGGATCGCGGCCCTGGAACGGGCCACCGGGCTGAAGCTGGTCGATCGCCGAGCGCGGGCCTATGAGCTGACCGAGGACGGCCGCCGCCTCGCCGCGGCCGCCGGCCCGATGGAGCAGGCCGCGTTCGCGATCGAGCGCGCCGTGGTCGCATCGCGTCCCGGTCTGGCCGGTGAGGTCTCGGTCAGCGCGCCGCCGACGCTCGCCAACAGGCTGATCGCGCCACGGCTGGTCGAGCTGCACCGACGACATCCCGCCATCATCATCAAGCTGATCGGCGAGAAGCGCAGCGCCTCGCTCAACCGACGGGAAGCCGACATCGCTCTGCGACTGTCGCGTCCCGACGAGCCCGGCCTGATCGCACGCAAGATCGGCCGCTTCGGCTTCAACCTCTACGGCGCGCCGCACTATCTCAAGGAGACGCCGCAGCATGCGCTCGGATTCATCGCCTATGATGCCAGCATGGACTCGGCACCCCAGCAGCAATGGCTGAAGGCGGTCGCCGGGCAGCGCACGATCGTGTTTCGGAGCAGCGATCTCGAGAGCCAGGCCGCAGCGGCGCGCGCAGGGCTGGGGCTCGCCGCCCTGCCGCATTTTCTCGGCGATCATGATCCCGACCTCACCCGCTTCGAAGCCGGCGCTGCCATCAGCAGGGACATCTGGCTCATCGTTCATCGCGACCTCAGGCGCACGCCCCTCATTCGCGCCGTCATGGAGTTCCTGACCCGCTGCGTCCGACCGGACTGAGGGGCGGAAAAATCCGGTGCGCATGGCGTCGTCACGGCTGTCAATGCGAGCGAAAATCCCTACATTGCGGCCATGCCCAAAGCTCCCCAGAAAGCCGCCGCCACGCCCGCCGCTCCCGCGCCTGCCGCCGCCAAGGGCGCGGCCAAGGGCGACCATGTGTTCCTGGTCGACGGCTCGTCCTACATCTTCCGCGCCTATCACGCGCTGCCGCCACTCAACCGCAAGTCCGACGGGCTGCAGGTCAATGCCGTGCTCGGCTTCTGCAACATGCTGTGGAAGCTGCTGCGCGACATGCCCGAGACTGACCGTCCCACGCATCTGGCCATCGTGTTCGACAAGTCCGAGGTCACGTTCCGCAACAAGATCTATGCCGACTACAAGGCGCACCGGCCGCCGGCGCCCGACGATCTGATCCCCCAATTCGCGCTGATCCGCGAGGCGGTCCGCGCCTTCGAGCTGCCCTGCCTGGAGCAGGCCGGCTACGAGGCCGACGATTTGATCGCGACCTATGCGCGGCTTGCCTGCGAGCGCGGCGCCACCACCACCATCGTGTCCTCCGACAAGGATTTGATGCAGCTCGTCAACGACTGCGTCACGATGTACGACACGATGAAGGACCGCCGCATCGGCATCGCCGAAGTCATCGAGAAGTTCGGCGTGCCGCCGGAGAAGGTGGTCGAGGTGCAGGCGCTGGCCGGCGATTCCACCGACAACGTACCGGGCGTGCCCGGCATCGGCATCAAGACCGCCGCGCAGCTGATCACCGACTATGGCGATCTCGAAGGGCTGCTGACGCGCGCGGGCGAGATCAAGCAGCCGAAGCGGCGCGAGGCGCTGATCGAGAACGCCGAGAAGGCGCGGATCTCGCGCCAACTGGTGCTGCTCGACGACAAGGTCGCGCTCGAGGTGCCGCTCGACGACCTCGCGGTGCACGAGCCGGATCCGCGCAAGCTGATCGCGTTCCTGAAGGCGATGGAGTTCACGACGCTGACGCGCCGCGTCGCAGAGTATTCGCACATCGATCCCGCCGACGTGTCGGCGGATGAGCAGTTGAAGAGTGGTGCGGGCACTGCTGCCTCCGTTCCCTCCCCCCTTGTGGGGGAGGGTCAGGGAGGGGGGCACCCCACCAACGGTGCCTCCGCAGCACCCCTCTCCCCAGCCCTCCCCCACAAGGGGGGAGGGAGCCCTCGCACCGGTGATCCGCGTACCGACAAGTCGGCGATGAGCAAGGGCACGCCGGCGAGCCTCGCGGAATCCAGGGCGGAGGCGGCGAAGAGCGGGCGGATCGATCGCGACAAGTACCAGACGCTGCGTAGCCTCCCAGAGTTGAACACCTGGCTCGCGCGCATCCATGACTTCGGCCGCGTCACTCTCGAGGTCAAGGCCAGCTCGATCGATCCGATGCAGGCTAGCTTGTGCGGCATCGCCCTGGCACTTGCGCCGAATGAGGCCTGCTACATCCCGCTGGCACATCGCCAGGCCGGCGATGGCGGCGGCCTGTTCGATGCCGGGCTCGCGCCGGACCAAATCAAGGAGAGCGATGCGCTCGCCGCGCTGAAGCCGGTCCTCGAATCCACAGGGCTGCTCAAGATCGGCTACAACATCAAGTTCATCGCCGTGCTGCTGGCGCAGCACGGCATCACGCTGGCGAATGTCGACGACATCCAGCTGATGAGCTACGCGCTCGATGCCGGGCGCGGCTCGCACAAGCTCGAGTCTCTGGCCGAGCACGTGCTCGGCCACGCCGTGCTCGGCGAAAGCGAGCTGATCGGCAGCGGCAAGAACAAGCTGACGTTCGAGCAGGTCGCGATCGACCGGGCCGCGGCGCATTCGGCCGAAGCGGCCGATGTCATTCATCGCGTCTGGCGCGTGCTGAAGCCGCGCCTCACGGCCGAGCGCATGACCGCCGTCTACGAGACCTTGGAGCGGCCGCTGGTGCCGGTGCTCGCGCGCATGGAGCGGCGCGGCATCTCGATCGACCGCCAGGTGCTGTCGCGTCTGTCCGGCGATTTCGCCCAGACTGCCGCTAGGGTCGAGGCCGAGCTGCAGGAGCTGGCCGGCGAGCCGATCAATGTCGGCAGCCCCAAGCAGATCGGCGACATCCTGTTCGGCAAGATGGGCCTTTCGGGTGGCACCAAGACCAAGACCGGCGCCTGGTCGACGTCCGCATCGATTCTCGACGACCTCGCCGAGCAAGGCAACGAGTTCGCGCGCAAGATCCTGGAATGGCGCCAGGTCTCGAAGCTGAAATCGACCTATACCGATGCGCTGCCGACCTATGTCAACCCGCAGACGCATCGCGTGCACACCACCTACGCGCTGGCGGCGACCACGACGGGGCGGCTGTCGTCGAACGAGCCGAACCTGCAGAACATCCCAGTCCGGACCGAAGATGGCCGCAAGATCCGCCGCGCCTTCATCGCGACGCCGGGCCATAAGCTGGTGTCGGCCGACTACTCGCAGATCGAGTTGCGGCTGTTGGCGGAGATCGCGGACATCCCGGTGCTGAAGCAGGCGTTCAAGGACGGGCTCGACATTCACGCGATGACGGCGTCCGAAATGTTCGGCGTGCCGATCAAGGACATGCCGAGCGAAGTCCGCCGCCGCGCCAAGGCGATCAATTTCGGCATCATCTACGGCATCTCCGCGTTCGGCCTCGCCAACCAGCTCGGCATCGCCCGCGAGGAGGCCTCGGCCTACATCAAGCGCTATTTCGAGCGCTTCCCCGGCATTCGCGACTACATGGACGCGACCAAGGAGTTCTGCCGCAAGCACGGCTATGTCGTCACGCTGTTCGGCCGCAAGTGCCATTACCCGGAGATCAAGGCATCGAACGCCTCGGTGCGCGCCTTCAACGAGCGCGCCGCGATCAACGCGCGGCTGCAGGGCACCGCAGCCGACATCATCCGGCGCGCCATGACCCGCGTCGAGGAGGCCCTGGCGCAAAAGAAGCTGTCGGCTCAGATGCTGCTGCAGGTGCATGACGAACTGATCTTCGAGGTGCCGGACGACGAGGTCGCCGCGACCTTGCCGGTGGTGCAGCACGTCATGCAGGACGCCCCCTTCCCCGCCGTGCTGCTCTCGGTGCCGCTGCACGTCGATGCGCGGGCCGCCGACAATTGGGACGAGGCGCATTGAGCTGATCGCGGTGATCTCTGCTTCGTCATCGCGAGCGCCGAAATCCGTCCACGAGCGAGATGCCACCCTCCCCTGGAGGGGGAGGGTGGGCAGTGTGCCTCGCAACGCAGCCCTCATACGCATCCGTTTGATGCTCCCCGATACGATGATCATTGGCTACAACGCGAGGCGTAGACATGCCTCAGCCTTCTCGCAGCATGATTTGCTCGAGGGATGCATGTCGTTCGCCCTCTGAATTTTGCAAAGGGCGCAGGGAAGGCCGGGCCTCGGCTGAGGCCCGTGGCCCGCCTGCTCAAAAGAATGCAGGCGGCAGGTACCACAGGTCCAGCCGGACAGACCCGGCCCTCCCTGCGCGATGGGCTTAACGTCTGCTCCGAGCTCTCCCCGGGGACCGGCTTGTTTGCCCCCGTCACCAGCGCGACACGTGATGTCACGCAGGCTTGGCGCCAGCTTCGGGGCGCCAGGACCACACGGCTTGAACGTCCGCGAGCTGCCAATCGTCCAGTGCATCAGCACCTGACAGGCCCACGGCCACCGCTCCCCGCCTCAACGTATCGTGACGACGCGTACGCCCCTCTGCATGAGGACGGGATGCGCTGAATAGAGCACGACTTCGGAAAAGTAGCAATATAAATCTTGACGAGCGCGTTGCCCGATGCGGAGCGATGACCCCGTCCCCTGTCCACGGTCACTCGGAACGCGGCGATTTTACCCCTCGTTAGGCACGATGAGATCGCGCCTGGCCGGATGGACGGACGGTAACACGGCGTGCAGCGCACCCTGGCAAGGTTGGAGAGGCACCGCACGCGAGCGATCGCTGACAGCTCCGATCATCCCCATGCCACGACTGCGCCGAGGGCGCGAACGAAGAGCTCCATGACCGCGACCTCATCCGCAGCTCACCCCAAGACGCGCGACCGGCGCGCGATGCTGATCCTGCTGATCGCACTCGTGCTCTACAACGGCGCCTATCTCGTCGGCTGGGCGCTGTCGTCGCCGCAGCCGGCGTTTGGCGACTTCTTCGGGCTATGGTCGTTCGGCAGATTTGCCGCGCTGTCCGGCGCCAGCATCTACGATCCGGTTGCGCTCGCGCGCTATCAGCAGACGCTGGATCCGACGCTGGGCGGCGGCGGCTTTCCCTATCCCTATCCGCCGACCTTCCTGCTGGTGCTGATACCCCTGGGCATGCTGGCGCTGCCGGTAGCCTATGTCTGCTGGATCTCGGTCACCTTCGCGCTTTATGGCTTGGCGACGCTGGGGCGCGATTGGCGCTCGTTAAGCTCTCTGGCGCTGCTCGCGGCGCCAGCCACGCTCATCAACGCGATCACCGGCCAGAACGGTTTCCTGTCGGCGGCCTTGCTGATCGGCGGACTGCGACTGCTCGCGAGCCATCCCATCATTGCCGGCGCCCTGCTCGGCCTGCTCGCCTACAAGCCGCAATTCGTGCTGCTGATGCCGGTCGTGCTGCTGGCGTCACGCAACTGGCGCGCCATCCTCTCGGCCATCGCCACGACCGTGATCGTCGCGGTCGTCACCAGCGCTGCACTCGATCCGTGGATCTGGCTCGAATGGATCGTGAAGTTTCCGAGCTATCAGGCGCAATTGCAGGCCAACCAGGCCAGCCTCGATCACATGATGCCGACGGTCATCGCTGGCTTGCACGCGCTCGGCGCGCCGCCGCCGATCGGCTACCTGGTTCAGCTCCTGTTGTCCTGCTCCATCGTCGTGATGGTCTGGGATGCCTGGCGACGCGGCATGACGGAGCAGGCGATCGCGCTGGTCGCGGTCGGCAGCATCATCGCCACGCCCTATGCGATGATCTATGACATGCCGATGGTGGCGGCGGGGATTGCGATCCACTGGAAGGCGCGGAGCGACGCCGGCGAGCCGATCCCGCCGCTGGAGATCGGCCTCGTGATCGCGCTGGGAGCCTGCCTGCTCGCCATGATCGTGCACTCCGTGCCGCTCGCGGCGGCCATTCTGCTGGTCCTGCTGGCGTTGAGCATCGCCGGTGTGTTCGACCGCTCCAGCCGGCGCGCCCCTGCATTGAACATGACGCCGCCGGCGGCGGGCTGATTGCTCTCGGTGCAATTGACCGGATGACGATGCGTGATCGTCCGCGCTAAAGCAGCGGCAGAGATCCCGATCATCGAACCAGTCATGCCGCACACATCCTCCCTGCTCGCCTTCGCCCTCGTCTCGCTCGGCATGGTGCTGACACCAGGGCCGAACATGATCTATCTGATCTCGCGCTCGATCACGCAGGGCCACGCCGCCGGCCTGGTCTCGCTCGGCGGCGTTGCCGTCGGCTTTCTGGTCTACATGCTGGCGGCGGCGTTCGGCATCACGGCGCTGCTGTTTGCCGTGCCGTTCGCCTATGACGCGCTGCGCCTCGCCGGCGCTGCCTACCTGCTCTATCTGGCGTGGCAGGCGGTGAAGCCGGGCGGACGCTCGCCCTTCCAGGTGAGGACGCTCGCCATCGACAGCCCGCGCCGGCTGTTCCTGATGGGGCTCGTCACCAACCTGCTGAACCCGAAGATCGCGATGCTGTATCTGGCGCTGCTGCCGCAGTTCATCGATCCCGCTGTTGGCGGCGTGCTGACGCAGTCGGTGGTGCTCGGCGCGATCCAGATCGTGATCAGCGTCAGCGTCAACGCCATGATCGCCATGGCGGCGGGATCGATTGCCCTGTTCCTGGCGACACGGCCGAGTTGGGCGCTGGTGCAGCGCTATCTGATGGGCACGGTGCTCGCGGGACTTGCGGTGCGCATGGCGCTGGAGGCGCGGCGGGGGTGATTTGCATCGGCTCCCCCGCCTTGTCCGCCGAAGCCTCCCGGCAAAGGCGGACGAGAGCGGGAGAGGGGGCACCGCGCGTGCGGAAAGATCTCGGAAGTCATCGTCGGCAAAGAACGGCCGATGAGCTTCTCAGTCCAGCTTCGCCTCCATGCCGCGCTTCACGGCGGGGCGGGCCATCAGGGTATCGTACCAGCGCTCGACGTGGGGAAAGTCGGCCAGATCGACCTTGTGGCGCGGGTGGCGCCAGGCCCAGCCGAGGATGGCGAAGTCGGCGATCGAGAGCGCGCCGGCGACGAACTCTTGCTGCGCCAGCCGGCGGTCGAGCACGCCATAGAGCCGGACCGTCTCGGCCATGTAGCGCTTGAGGCCGTAGGCGCGGTCCTGCTCGTTGGTCAGCGCGATGAAATGGTGCACCTGGCCGGGCATCGGGCCGAAGCCGCCCATCTGCCACATCAGCCATTCATAGACCGGAATCCGCTCGGCGAGGGATCTCGGCAGGAACTGCCCGGTCTTCTCAGCCAGATAGAGCAGGATGGCGCCGGATTCGAACACGCTGACCGGCTTGCCGTCGGGGCCGTCCGGATCCACGATGGCGGGAATCTTGTTGTTGGGGCTGATCGCCAGGAACTCCGGCGCCATCTGGGCGCCCTTGGTGATGTCGACCGGAACGACGCGGTATCGCAGCCCCATCTCCTCCAGCGCGACCGAGATTTTGCGCCCGTTCGGGGTGTTCCAGGTGTACAGCTCGATCGTCATGCGGGGCATCCTTCCCAATCGTCCTTGCTTGGTCGCGGGCTCCCATTAGCTCGAAACTGCATCCGGCTTCAAACGTACCGTTGTTGATGGGACATCGTGGCGGCTGGTCTCCGCCGCCCGCCCCCGATAGATTGCGCCACCCAAGAATCCACCCTCAGGGGAAAACGCCGTGTCCAAATCCGCCTCCCGCGCCCGCCTCCTCGAGATCATCCGCAGGCGCTCGTTCGGCCGTGGCGAGGTCACGCTGGCCTCCGGCCGCAAGAGCGATTTCTATTTCAACCTGAAGCCGACCATGATGGACCCGGAGGGCGCCACCTTGCTCGCCGAGCTCACCTATGAGGCGCTGAAGGACGAGGGCTTCGATTATATCGGCGGCCTGGAGATGGGCGCGGTGCCGCTCGCCGGCGCGATCGCCCAGATCTCCTGGATCAAGGGCCATCCGATCGCGGCCTTCTTCGTCCGCAAGAAGCCGAAGGAGCATGGCGCCAGGCTCGCGATCGAGGGCCTAACCCGCGACGAGACCCTGGCCGGCAAGCGCATCGTCGTGGTCGAGGACGTCACCACCACCGGCGGCTCGGCGATGAAGGCCGTGGAAACCCTGCGCGAGGCCGGCGCCGAGGTGACGCTGGTGTTCACGATGGTCGACCGCGAGGAAGGCGCCGCCGAGACCTTCGCCCAGGCCGGCCTGCCGTTCCAGGCGCTCTTCAAGGCGCACGAATTCCTCTGAGGCGCTTGGCGCGCGGCGCAATTCGCCGCCCGCGCATACCGCTCATTTACCAACGCCCGTTAAGGTTACCGCAAAGCTGATGGCGCCATGCCTTGGGCAAGGCGCGTTCGATCGCACATGATCGAACGACGCGGGTTGCCGCGTCACGGCGTGGCTTTGCGGTGAAGATCCTGGCGATGGAGCGGGCGTTGCGTAGCGTGTTGTCGTTTCGGCGGAGGTCCCGCCACGTCGCTGTCGCGGCGACGGTCGGCCTCGTCGCGGCCGGCGCGCTGGCGCCGCGGATGGCGTCGGCCCAGGGCCTGTTCGACTTCCTGTTCGGCGGCTTCAACAAGCCGCAATCGCAGCGGCCGGCGGCGCAAGGCGGCCTCTTCGCCGATCCGTTCGGCACCAACCCGCAGGCCCCCGCCCAGCCGCGCGCCGCGAGCGGCGGATCGGGGGCAGCGTTCTGCGTGCGCACCTGCGACGGCCGCTATTTTCCGCTGGCGCGCGGCCTCGCCTCGCCGGCGCAGATGTGCCAGGCGTTCTGCCCGGCCAGTGCGACCAAGATCTATTTCGGCTCCAACATCGACTACGCCACGGCGGCGAACGGGGAACGCTATGCCGACAGCGAGAACGCGTTCGCCTATCGCCAGGCGCTGCGCGCCGACTGCACCTGCAACGGCCGCGATCCGGCCGGGCTGGCGCCGGTCGATCTGTCGCTCGACACCTCGCTGCGCCAGGGGGACGTCGTCGCCACGGCCGACGGGCTGGTGGCCTATTCCGGCGCGCGCGGCAGCGGCGGCCAGCCGGCCGACTTCAAGCCGGTCGCGTCCTATCCCGGGCTCAACTCGGACATGCGGGCCAAGCTGAGCGAGATGAAGGTCGCGCCGGTGCGCGCCGACATGGTCGGCGCAGACGCGCAGGCCATGGCTCTGCCGGCGGACGTCAATGTCGGCACCGCACCGCCGCCCCTGAGCATCGCGCCAAAGCCCGCCGCAAGCCGGCTGAAGCAGGCGGATGTGAATTGAACACGCGCTGCGCCAAGTCGCAGCGCCGGCGTCGGTGCAGGCCGGCTCGGCACAGCGACCTCTGGAGCTTGAGCGCGCACTGTCCGCCGGGACTGACGGCCAGGGCTAGCGCGCGACGATCACGCCGATGACGTTCGGCGCTTCCAGATATTTCTCCTCGATCGCCGCGCGGGCTGCGGCGCGGTTGTCCGGCGTCAGCAGGCCGCGCTTCTCGGCCAGGATCATCCAGCAGAAGCCCCACCAATCGGTCAGCATGCCCTCGTCGTCGACCAGGTCATAGCCCTGCTCCGCGGCGAAGATGCGCGCTCGCGCCTCGTCGAGGCCATCGAGGAAGGTGTGGTCGGTGGCCGAGAACAGGTCGTCGGAAATGTCGTCGATGGTGTAGCCCCAGACCGACATGCACACCGCGTTGAAAGCGCGGTCGATCTGGTCGTCGTCGACGGCCCGCCGCCGCGCCGTCTTGTGCAGCCGCGTCAGGCTGCGCGCGAAATCGGCAATGCGGGTCAGGGCCAGGGGATCGAAGGCGATATGGGACATGGGTGTCCTCGCGGGATGCACTGATGCCGGTTTGTCTGGGGCGGATCGAATCGCAATCAGGATAATCGATCGCCTGCTGAATTGTTCTTAATTTGTTCTTGCGAAAAAAGGAAGTGCTGATTTATCGTCGTCCCGGCCCCCGAGCCGGGACCCAGAGCCACCGCAGCAGCCCTTTGGTTTGCACGGACCGATGAGCACCCAGGCCGCATGGACGGTCTACATTCTTGCCAGCGGGCATCATGGCACGCTGTACATCGGCATCACCAATGATGTCAGAAGGCGCCTCGAAGACCACCGTGCCGGGCGAGGCGCCAAGTTCGTCAGCAGGTACAAGGTTTTTCGCCTGGTTCACGTCGAGAGCTTTCCAACTCCGATCGAGGCGATCGCTCGCGAGAAGCAGCTCAAGAACTGGCACCGCGACTGGAAGGTCGAGCTGATTGAAAGGGACAACCCCGATTGGAGTGACTTGTCGGGCCTCATCCTCGGCCGGTGAGTCTGGATCCCGGCTTTCGCCGGGATGACGATGTGGAGAGTCCTTTCAACATCACCGCATATGCAACCAGCCGCCAGCGTGTTCCGCCCCCGGAACTCCGGCCCCGTTTTTGCATCATTTTCCATCACCTAGCTGTGCGGACCAGCCTTTCCCCGGGTTTCGGACCGCGCGCAACCATCGTATGCTTTTACCGGTTCCTCGTAGCATCACAGGTTTCCAAGGTGACAGATCAGCCGTCCCAGCGCAGCTTCGTAAGCACCGGCCAGCCCGTCGACGAATTGGCGGTCGCGGAGATCAAGAGCGACATCCTGGCCAAGCTTCGCCTCGCCATCGGCAAGGAAGCGAGCCAGGCGACGCAGCAGGACTGGTACCACGCCGCGGCGCTGACCTTGCGCGACCGCATCGTGCATCGCTGGCTGACCGCGGACAAGGAGAGCTACGACGCCGGCCGCAAGCGCGTCTATTATCTCAGCCTCGAATTCCTGATCGGCCGCCTGTTCAGCGACGCGCTCAACAACATGGGCCTGATGAAGGTGTTCGAGACCGCGCTCGGCGATCTCGGCGTCGGCCTGATGGACCTGCGCAAATGCGAGCCGGACGCCGCGCTCGGCAATGGCGGCCTCGGCCGCCTCGCGGCCTGCTTCATGGAGAGCATGGCGACCTTGCAGATCCCGGCGATCGGCTACGGTATCCGCTATGATTTCGGCCTGTTCCGCCAGGTGATCGTCGACGGCTGGCAGCACGAATATCCCGACGTCTGGCTGTCGTTCGGCAATCCCTGGGAATTCCAGCGCCCAGAGGTGGTCTATCACGTCCATTTCGGCGGCGGCGTCGAGCATGTCGACGACAAGGGCCGCGACCGCGCGATCTGGCACCCCGGCGAGACCGTGCAGGCGGTCGCCTATGACACCCCGATCGTCGGCTGGCGCGGCCAGCATGTGAATGCGCTCAGGCTGTGGTCGGCCCGCTCGCCCGACCCGCTGAAGCTCGACGTCTTCAACTCCGGCGACTATCTCGGCGCCTCAGCAGAAGAAGCGCGCGCCGAGGCGATCTGCAAGTTCCTCTATCCGAACGACGAGAGCCCGGCAGGACGCGAGCTGCGGCTGCGCCAGGAATATTTCTTCGTCTCGGCTTCGCTGCAGGATCTCGTCAAGCGCCATCTCGGCTCCGACGGCCAGCTGCGCAGCCTGGCGCAGAAGGCCGCCGTGCAGCTCAACGACACGCATCCTTCGCTCGCCGTGGCCGAGCTGATGCGGATCCTGGTCGACCTGCACAATTTCCGCTGGGACGAGGCCTGGAAGATCACCATCGCGACCTTGTCCTACACCAACCACACGCTGCTGCCGGAGGCGCTCGAGACCTGGCCGGTCGAGCTGTTCGAGCGGCTGCTGCCGCGGCATCTCGAGATCATCTACCACATCAATGCGCAGCATCTCGCGCTCGCCGAGCAGCGCGCACCGGGTGACATCGACTACCGCGCCTCGGTGTCCCTGATCGACGAGAAGAGCGGCCGTCGCGTGCGCATGGGCCAGCTCGCCTTCGTCGGCTCGCACCGCATCAACGGCGTCTCGGCGATGCATTCCGACCTGATGAAGGAGACCGTGTTCCACGATCTCAATCATCTCTATCCCGGCCGCATCACCAACAAGACCAACGGCATCACCTTCCGCCGCTGGCTGACCCTGGCCAATCCCAAGCTGACGAACCTCTTGCGC
The DNA here is from genome assembly GCF_032489615.1 of Bradyrhizobium sp. SZCCHNR1051. Classification (NCBI taxonomy): domain Bacteria; kingdom Pseudomonadati; phylum Pseudomonadota; class Alphaproteobacteria; order Hyphomicrobiales; family Nitrobacteraceae; genus Bradyrhizobium; species Bradyrhizobium sp. SZCCHNR1051. Next base: position 106,004 of record NZ_JAUEYJ010000023.1, read on the forward strand.
GAGGCCTGCGGCGACGCCGTCGTCGACGATCCGACGCTGCTGTCGAGCCTCGAGAGCTACGTTGCCGACGCCAGCTTCCACCAGAAGTTCCGCGCGGTGAAGCATCACAACAAGGTGCTGCTGACGCGTCTGATCGTCGAGCGCATGAACGTGCGTCTCGATCCGGGCGCGCTGTTCGACGTGCAGATCAAGCGCATTCACGAATACAAGCGCCAGCTCTTGAACATCCTCGAAGCCGTCGCGCTATATCAGGACATGAAGGACGACCCACAACGCGACTGGGTGCCGCGGGTGAAAATCTTTGCCGGCAAGGCGGCGGCGAGCTACCGCTACGCCAAGCTGATCATCAAGCTGATCAACGACGTCGCCGACACCGTCAACAACGATCCCGCGATCGGCGGCAAGCTGAAGGTCGTGTTCATGGCCGACTACAATGTCAGCCTGGCGGAAACGATCATTCCCGCGGCCGACCTGTCTGAGCAGATCTCGACCGCCGGCATGGAGGCTTCCGGCACCGGCAACATGAAGCTGGCGCTGAACGGCGCCCTTACCATCGGCACGCTGGACGGCGCCAATATCGAGATCCGCGACAATGTCGGCGCCGACAACATCGCGATCTTCGGCATGGAGGCCGACGAGGTCATGCTCCGCCGCAAGCAGGGGCTGGACGCGTCCGACGTGATCCACCGGTCACCGCGGCTGGCGCGCGCGATCGATGCGATCGCGACCGGCGCGTTCTCGCCGGACGAGCCCGGCCGGTTCGAGCCGATCGCGCATGCGCTGCGCCATCTCGACCACTATATGGTCTCGGCCGATTTCGATTCCTACTACGAGGCCCAGCGCGGCATCGATGCACGCTGGCAGACCGTGCCGGCCTGGACCCGCGCCTCGATCCTGAACGTCGCGCGCATGGCGTGGTTCTCCTCCGACCGCACCATCCGCGAATATGCCGACGACATCTGGAACGTGCCGGTCGGCCCGGTGATGGCGCCGGTGCAAGCGCAGCGGGCGTGAAGGGCCCTTCCCTCCCGCCTTCATCAATGACCCATGACGTCATTGCAAAGGCCTTCGATTGCTTTTCACCTGACGGCCATCATACGATGACCGTCGGGAGGAATGCATGACCGAACCGCCAGTTCACTTGTTCGACGAGGCGACCCGGGTCACTGCCGGCGACAGCCGCTGGCAGGGGCGGACCAGCCCGGATTACTGGGCTTTCGTCGGCCCGTTTGGCGGCGTCACGGCGGCGACCGTACTGCGCGCGTTGATCCAGCACCCGCAAATCCAGGGCGATCCGCTGGCGGTGACGGTGAACTATTGCGCGCCGATCGCGGAAGGGCCGTTCGATCTCGACGTGCGGTTGGTGAAAGCGAACCGCTCCTCGCAACATTGGTGCGTCGAGCTGAGTCAGGGCGACTCTGACGCGGCGACGCTCGCCACCGTCGTGTTCGCCGAGCGCCGGCCGTCCTGGTCGCACCAGCCGGCCACAAAGCCCGAGGCGCCGCCGTTCGACCAGGTCAAGCGTCATCCCGACACGAACATGTCCTGGACCAAGCAGTACGATTTCCGCTTCATCGAGGGCCGTCCGGCATTTGGCGCATCGTCGTCGGGTGAGCCGCACAGCAGCTATTCCCGGCTCTGGATCTCCGACCGCAAGCCGCGCAAGCTCGACTGCCTGTCGCTGCTGTCGATGTCGGACGCCTTCTTCGGCCGCGTCTTCCACGCCCGCGGCGAGCTGGTGCCGTTCGGCACGGTGTCGCTGACGACCTATTTCCACGTCAGCCGGGACGAGCTCGCGGCCGAGGACATCACGCACGTGCTCGCAACGGCCGATGCCAAGATCTTCAACCGCAGCTATCAGGACCAGCATGGCGAGCTGTGGTCACCCTCCGGCCGCCTGCTCGCGACGACAACGCAGATCGCGTATTTCAAGGCGTGAAAGCCGGGACGCAAGCCAAGAAAACGGCGTCGTCCCGGCGTTCGCCGGGACGACAGCTGTGGGTATGGCTTGAGCTCGCGCCTCTCGTGCATTGAACGGGGCGGAGCGGGAAAATGTGGGGTCAGCCGCAACGCGACCGCCCCCTTTGACGTTTGCAGCCCTACTCCGCCGCCAGCTTCAGATCCGGCGCGGCGTTACGGACCTCGGCATCGACCTGGGCTTCGAACTTGGCAAAATTCTTCTGGAACATGCCGACCAGGGCGCGCGCAGTCTTGTCGAACTCGGCCTTGTCCTTCCAGGTGTTGACCGGGTCGAGGATCTCGGTCGGCACGCCCGGTAGCGCGGTCGGCACCGCGAAGCCGAAATATTTGTCGGTGCGGAACTCGACGTTGCGCAAGCTGCCGTCGAGCGCCGCCGTCAGCAGCGCACGCGTCACCTTGATCGGCATGCGCGAGCCCGTGCCGTACTTGCCGCCGGTCCAGCCGGTGTTGACCAGCCAGCAGTCGACATTGTGGTCGGCGATCAGTTGCCGCAGCATGTTGCCGTAGACGGACGGATCGAGCGGCAGGAACGGCGAGCCGAAGCAGGTCGAGAATTCCGGCTGCGGCTCGGAGCCCAAGCCGCGCTCGGTGCCGGCGACCTTGGCGGTATAGCCCGACAGGAAGTGGTACATCGCCTGGGCCGGCGAGAGCTTTGCGATCGGCGGCAGCACGCCGAAGGCGTCGGCGGCGAGCATCACGACGTTCTTCGGATGCGGCGCGCGGCCGGTGCGCGAGGCGTTCGGGATGTAGTCGAGCGGATAGGCCGAGCGGGTGTTCTCGGTCTTGGAGCCGTCGTCGAAATCGGGAACGCGCGTATCTTCATCGAGCACGACGTTCTCGAGCACGGCGCCGAAGCGGGTCGACGCCGCGAAGATCTGCGGCTCGGCTTCCTTCGACAGCTTGATGCACTTCGCATAGCAGCCGCCCTCGAAGTTGAACACGCCGGACGGGCCCCAACCATGCTCGTCGTCGCCGATCAGGGTGCGGTTCGGATCGGCCGACAGCGTGGTCTTGCCGGTGCCGGACAGGCCGAAGAAGACCGCGGTGTCGCCCTTCGGCCCGACATTGGCGGAGCAGTGCATCGGCATCACGCCGCGCTCGGGCAGATAGTAGTTGAGCGTCGTGAACACGCTCTTCTTCATCTCGCCGGCATAATAAGACCCGCCGATCAGGACGATCTTGCGGGTGAAATCGATCGCGACGACGTTCTGCGAGCGCACGCCATGACGTTTCGGATCGGCACGGAAGCTCGGCATGTCGATGATGGTGAGCTCCGGCACGAAGGTGTCGAGCTCGATGGTCTCGGGGCGGATCAGAAGGGTGCGGATGAACAGCGAGTGCCAGGCGAGCTCGGTGAAGACGCGCGTCTTGATGCGGAAGGTGGGATCGGCGCCGCCATAGAGGTCCTGCGCGTACAGGGTCTTGCCTTCGGCGTGCTTGATGAAGTCCTGATGCAGCGCCTCGAACTGCTCGGGCGTGATCGCCTGGTTGCCCGCCCACCACATCTTTTCGGTGGAGGCGTCGCGCACCGTGAACTTGTCCTTCGGGCTGCGACCGGTGAACTCACCAGTATCCGCGCACAGCGCCCCATCGGCCGACAGCACAGCCTCGCCCGCCGCCAGCGAATACTGATAGAGCTGAGGAGCGCCGAGATTCCAGTGCACCTGCTTGAGGTTCTTTAAGCCGAACTTGTCGGCACCGAAGGCGCCGTTGCGAATACCCGTCTCTTGCACGAAGATCCCTCCTGAGAGCCCGCATCTGTTGCGCGCAGTCGCGCGCGTTGCGCGGTGACCGTTGCCGTTACATCGCCTTATCGAAGCGCGGTCGCCGACCTAATACTGATCAACGCTGGTCTTGCCAAGACGATCCGGCCCAATTGGTTATTGGCAAGCCGTGATGCACGTAGCTCATGTTTTGCCGCGTCATGCACATTCCAGCGGCAACCGCCTGCGCTCCGCTGAGATGCTGCAACGCAACAGATATATCAGCGCGGTTGGGTTTCACGAGAACGACGAACGACGCTCAAATCGACGAATTCGCGCGGGCAAGCGAAGACCAAGCGACGAAATGCGTCGGTGATCAGCCGTGTCGTCGCCCATCCGATCAGCCAGCTTCCATTCACGATTGTCTCGCGCTTGCGGGATCACTTAATCCGATTCTCCCGGCCGCGACGTCAACGAGCTCACCCGCGCCCACGCCGTGGGTTTGCGCGGCGCTCACCTTCTGCTGGGCAGGGAGCGTGCACATCGAGCTTCACGGCAACTGCGTTCATGTGTGAACTTCGCCGTCGTCACGAGAGGATGAGCACAGCCATCAAGGCGCGCTCGAACTACACCTCACTTCGCGCGGGCCTCGTCAGCAAGCCTCACCAGCATCTTGCGCAATGCCCCGGGCGTGGTCACGCGCTCGGGAAACTCCAGCCGCAGCGTCCTGCCGTCGGCCATCAGATCCAATCCCTCCGGGTCACAGCCGCTACACCGCCACTCCGCGGCTTCGGCGCCGAGCAGCGTCGTCGCGTAGAGGGCGAGCGCCTCGCGATGATCTTCGTTCATGTGATCGACGGCGCCCTGCTCTGCCAGAATCAGTTCGTCAGCATCGGATATATCCGTGAGAAACTGCTCGGGCTTGAGATCGACGATGCGGCCGAATCCGGCGACGAGATGCGTGCCTGACGGGCGAATCACGAAGAACGAGAAGTCGGCGAAATCCGCGTAGTCCGCAGCAGACGGATGCGCATTGAGATACCGACGGCGCAGCATCTCGCGATTGTCGTCGCTGGCCTGCTCGGCTTTTCCCGACAGCATGATGCGCGAACCTTCGAGCGGATCGCCGGGCGCGCGTTCATCGAGCATCAGCGACACGCGCGAATCGGCAAGTACATTCCTGGTGTGCACGGCTAATCGCGAGATCAGGATGATCGGAGCACCATCGGACGCAGTAGCGACATTGACCAGCGAGCAGTAGGGATCGCCCGAGCCAACCATCAAGGTTGCAAGTGCGCCCTGCCGGCTCCGGCGCAGCAGGGAATGCGTCACGCGGTTAGGGTTAAAGCTCGCAGACATCATCTTTCCCTCGTCCAAGCAGTTGCAATGAAGGCCTTTTTTCGGCTAAACGGACCACAAACTTGGGCGGGGCACAAACTTTGCCATGCTATTTGTGGAACTCGGTCACACTTCAGCCCAGCTTGCATTGCTCGTTGACCATGTTCGAAGCCCAGTTATGCGGCCCTTAGCTCGATTCTCGTGTCTCGGCTAACCAGACTCTGAAAGCAGGCTCATGCCCACAATCGCCTTGGTCGATGACGACCGCAACATTCTGACATCCGTCTCGATCGCGCTCGAGGCCGAAGGCTATCGCATCATGACCTATACCGATGGTGCATCGGCGCTCGACGGATTCCGGACCAGCCAACCCGACCTTGCCATCCTCGACATCAAGATGCCGCGCATGGACGGCATGGAGACGTTGCGGCGGCTGCGGCAGAAGTCCGACCTGCCCGTGATCTTCCTCACCTCCAAGGACGAGGAGATCGACGAGCTGTTCGGCCTGAAGATGGGTGCGGATGACTTCATCCGCAAACCGTTCTCGCAGCGCCTGCTGGTCGAGCGCGTCAAGGCCGTGCTGCGTCGCTCGCAGCCGAAGGATCCGACGGCGCTGCCGAAGGAGAACGACGCCAAGGCGCTCGATCGCGGCCTGCTGCGCATGGATCCGGAGCGTCACACCTGCACCTGGAAGAACGAGCCGGTCACGCTGACCGTCACCGAGTTCCTGATCCTGCAGGCGCTGGCGCAGCGTCCGGGCGTGGTCAAGAGCCGCAATGCGCTCATGGACGCGGCCTATGACGACCAGGTCTATGTCGACGACCGCACCATCGACAGCCACATCAAGCGGCTGCGCAAGAAGTTCAAGATGGTCGATGAGGAGTTCGAGATGATCGAGACCCTCTACGGCGTCGGCTATCGCTTCAAGGAAACCTGAAACGATAGCTCTGAAGCAAGGGACCTGAAGCATTGCCTTGCGCGACGTCATGCGAAATTGCGCGCTGACGTCGCGGTCTCGATTGGATAGGCTACGCCTCCTGCGCGTTTGTCCGAGCGCAGATGCCGGAACGGGGCCATTGTTGCGGCGAATTCGGGTGCGGCAAGTCGAGTTCTCACGGGAATTCGCCGCACGACCCCTACGAAATTCGGAATCGGAGCACTCACATTGCTCGATCGCACGCAGCTTGACCCAGCCGTGAATGCCCACGACGCCGCGGCGACGATCGCGTCCGAGGCGGCGGACGAGACCCCGCAGGTCTCCGGCTGGCAGCGTCCGCTGAGCTGGCTGCGCCGCGCCGGACAGTTCCTGTTCGCGCTGTCGTTCTCGAGCCTCACCCGCCGCATCGTCTCGCTGAACATCGCCGGCCTGCTCGCACTGGTTGCAAGCATTCTGTACCTGTCGCAGTTCCGCGCCGGACTGATCGATGCGCGCGCGCAGAGCCTTCTGGTGCAGGCCGAGATCATCGCCGGCGCCATCGCCGCCTCGGCCACCGTGCAGACCAACACCATCACCATCGATCCCGAGCGCCTGCTCGATCTCAAGCCCGGCGAGAGCTACGGCGCGCCGGACGAATATTCGCCGCTCGACTTCCCGATCAATCCGGAACGCGTCGCACCGGTGCTGCGCACGCTGATCTCGCCGACCAAGACCCGCGCACGCATCTATGACCCGAATGGCGGCCTGTTGCTCGATAGCCGCAATCTCGAGAACGTGCTGCGCTTCGACCTGCCACCGCCGTCGAGCGAGAAGCCCGGCTTCGTCGAGCGCGCGCTGATCTCGGTACGCACCTGGCTCAATCGCGGCGACCTGCCGCTGTACCGCGAATATGGTCCCGAGAACGGCAACGGCTACGAGGAAGTCGCCGACGCGCTGAAGGGCCAGAAGCGCAGCATGGTCCGGGTCAATTCGCGCGGCGAGGTCATCGTCTCGGTCGCGGTGTCGGTGCAGCGCTCGCGCACCATCCACGGCGCCTTGATGCTGTCGACGCAGGGCGACGACATCGATCAGATGGTCACCGCCGAGCGTCTCGCCATTCTGAAGGTCGGCGGCGTTGCCTCCGCGGTCATGATCGTGCTGTCGCTCTTGCTCGCCAGCACCATCGCCGGGCCGGTGCGCCGGCTCGCCGACAGTGCCGAGCGGGTCCGCCGCCGCATCAAGACCCGCGTCGAGATTCCCGATTTCACCCGCCGCCGCGACGAGATCGGCCATCTCTCCGGCGCGCTGCGCGACATGACGGACGCGCTCTACAACCGCATCGAGGCGATCGAGATGTTCGCCGCCGACGTCGCCCACGAGCTCAAGAACCCGCTGACCTCGCTGCGCTCGGCGGTCGAGACCCTGCCGCTGGCGCGCAACGACAACAGCCGCGCCCGCCTGCTCGCCGTGATCGAGCACGACGTGAAGCGGCTCGACCGGCTGATCTCCGACATTTCCGACGCCAGCCGGCTCGATGCCGAGCTGCAGCGCCAGGACATGACCCTGGTCGATCTGCGCCGCCTCCTGAACACGCTGACCTCGGTCGCCAACGAGACCAAGCTCGGCACCGACGTCGCCGTCGAGGTCCGGTTCGAGGGCCGCGGCGCCAACGACACGTTCTCGGTGCCCGGTCATGATTCGCGGCTCGGCCAGGTGATCTCCAACCTGCTGTCGAATGCGCAATCGTTCTCCGCCGCCGGCGGCAAGGTACGCATCACCTGCCGACGCGTGCGCTCGGAGATCGAGATCACGGTCGATGATGACGGTCCCGGCATTCGCGAGGATGCCCTGCAGCGCATCTTCGAGCGGTTCTATACCGACCGGCCGCACCAAGGCTTCGGCCAGAATTCCGGCCTGGGCCTATCGATCTCCAAGCAGATCATCGACGCCCATGGCGGGCGGATCTGGGCCGAGAACCGGCCCGGCCCTGTCGACGCCGACGGACATCCGACCTCGGCCGGGGCCCGCTTCATCGTCCGGCTGCCGGCGTCGTGACGACCGAAGCGGCGAGCATCCATGCGTCTGCCGTCCAGGTGGGGGAACTGGCCGTCCTGATCCGGGGTCCCTCCGGGTCCGGCAAATCCCGTCTCGCCTTCGATCTGATGCTCGCCGGACGCGCGGGACAGCTGCCGCCGACGGTTCTGGTGGGCGACGACCGTGTTCATCTCGCCACACGCGGCGGGGAAATGTGGGTAAGTCCCGCACCCGCTCTGGCCGGACTGATCGAGATCCGCGGCCTTGGAATCCGCGCCTGCGACCATGTGTCGGAGGCGAAACTGGGGCTGGTGGTCGACCTGATGGCCGAGGATGCCGCCCGCCTGCCGAACGCCGAATCGCTTCGCATTCATCTCAACGGTATCAAATTGCCACGCATACCGGTTGGGCCGGGTTTTCCACCCCTCCCTTTGGTTGTAGCAGAGCTTATTACCACCCCGACTTTCATGTTCCGGTAATCTTTCGGCCGATTGTGTGGAGCAAATTGGTAACCATATCAGCCCCACTATCGCGACCGATTAGACCGCCGCCAGCTCCCATTCTGTATGCCAGAATCCGGGAGGCTCGCGAATATGCCCTCTTGCGCGGGGGCTCCGGATGGTCAAAGTGGCGCGTTCGTGCGGTGCACCCAAGGCGCCCGCGAGGAGTATCCGATGATTGGCCTGGTACTGGTGACCCATGGGCGCCTCGCCGACGAGTTCAAGGCGGCGCTGGAACACGTCATGGGCCCTCAAAAACAAATCGAAGCGGTCACGATTGGCGCCGACGATGATTCCGATCTCTGTCGCAGCGACATCATCGAAGCCGTGAACCGCGTCGACACCGGCGACGGTGTCGCCATTCTCACCGACATGTTCGGCGGCACGCCTTCGAACCTCGCCATCTCCTGCATGAGCCGGCCCAAGGTCGAGGTGCTCGCGGGCATCAACCTGCCCATGCTGGTCAAGCTCGCCAAGGTGCGCGAGGAGCGCTCGCTGCCCGACGCCATCGCCATGGCGCAGGAGGCAGGACGCAAATACGTCACCATCGCCAGCCGCGTGCTCGCCGGCAAATGAGCGACGAGGACGCCCCGCAGGACAACGTCGCCGGCCCGGCGGTCCCTGCCGGAGCCCTCTCGCGAGAGCTGCTGATCACCAACAAGCGCGGCCTGCACGCGCGGGCCTCGGCGAAATTCGTGCAGATGGTCGAAAAGTTCCAGGCCGAGGTCTGGGTGACGCGCGGCGGCGAGACCGTCGGCGGCCGCTCGATCATGGGCCTGATGATGCTGGCGGCGGCGCCGGGAACCAAGATCCTGGTGTCCGCCACCGGGCCCGAGGCGGAGGCCGCGCTGCAGGCGATCACCGACCTGGTGAACGACAAGTTCCACGAAGAAGGCGTGTGAGGGACTCCCGAACCTCGCTTTGCCTGCCGCAATGGGCATTCTACCCGATGTGCGCCTATCCTCGCATAGCGACGCGGTAAGGATGGCATGTCCAATAGCGCTATTCGGCTGAGCGAGGCAGACCTGCGAGCGGTGGCTGAATACGCAGCCCTCTCTGCACTTCCGGCGCTGGCGATCTTCGAACGCGACCGACCGGATGATCTTCGCGCACGAGCCGCAATACAGGCCGCCCGGAGCTTTGCGAGCGGCAGGAGTCGGAGCAAATCCCTACGGGATAGCGCGTGGGCGGCGCAGCGGGCGGCAATCGAGGCCCGCGATGAGGGGTTGCGCGCGGCCTATGAGGCCGCTCGCGCTGCCCTCGCCGCGGCGGGCGCGGGCTTCCTTCATCCCCTCCCGAACCCTTCCCAGGTCAAGCACATCCTCGGAGCTGCCGGCCACGCGGCGCGAGCTTTCGAAATCTCAGCCGGAGACGTTCCCGCCGTCGGCGCTGACTACCTCGCGCGATCACGGCTTCTTGCTTCTCAAGAGGTCGTGGACGTCCTCAGACGTTATCCTTGTCCACCGCCCGGCGGAGGCCGGGTCGGAGAGCTGATCCGCCGGCTCGATACCCTGCTCCGGTGATCGGGAGGCCTCGCGCGCAGGAGCGCTTGGCCGGGACGACAGCGAAGCTATCTCCCCGGTCCCTGAATATACACCTTCCAAACGATTGCAGGGCCCGCCTGGCCGTGGAAGAAGCGCTGGGTGGTCATCACCAGCGGCTCGGCCTTCGGCGCCTCCTTGGCCATCCAGGCCTCGCAGGCCGCGATCCGGTTGTCGGTGGTGTCGCAGATGCCGATGAATCCCTCGCGCTTGAGGTCCTCCAGCGTGCTCAGGCCGGAACTCCAGGTCTCCTCCGCCGTGGTGGGCACCGTGAACGACCGCGGGTGGTCCGGGCTATAGAAGGTCATCGGCGTGTTCATCTCGGAAAAGCCGGCCACGAGGGGCCAGGGCGAGCCGAACCGGGCGTGCCAGGCCTTGGTCAGCTCCCGCGCCAGCTCCGAACGGGCGCCATAGCCGGTGGCGCCGTTCGGATTGGCGGCCATCTCGCGCCGGGCAATCCAGGGCGAGGCGATCAGCGTGAGCAGCGACAGGACGAGCCAGACGGCGGCGAGCCGCGGCACCATGACCCGCCGCAGCCGCAGCGCGGGGATCGCGACCAGCGCCAGCGGCACCAGGAAGAACAGCGAGATGCCCCAATCGGTCTTCATGTAGATCGTGAAAGCGAGCCCGCCGAGAGGCGGCCCGACGGCGACGATCGCCTGCACCAGCCAGACATTGATCGCCTGGCTCACATTCACGCCGGGATTGGGACCGCCGCGCCAGTTGTGAAACGCAAAGCGCGGCGGCCAGGCCAACACGAGTGCCGCCAACACGACCGGCAAAGCGAGCAGTGCGAGATTGTGGCCGACATAGCCGAGCACGAGCTCGGCGGCCCGGCCGCGATCCGACAGCGTATAGACGTCCCCGGCATAGGTGATGGCGACGAAATCGACCCGCCACAGCCAGACCAGATGCGGGATCATCGCCACCAGCATCGTGACGATGGCGACCCAGGGCGCGGGCGACGCCAGGAAGCGCAGCCGCTCCGGGTGCAGCAGTGCCGCAAGGCCGATGGCGCCGATCATGGTCAGCACCCAGTATTTGGTCATCAGCGCCGCCGCGCCGGCGAGGCCGAGCCACAGGCCGGAGGCGGCGCTGCGCTTTTCGAACGCGTTGAGATAGGCCAGCACCAACAGCGGCAGGGTCAGCAGCTGGACCAGGTCGGCGTTGTACTTGAAGCCCTTGAAATTGAAGATCGGGTACAGCGCGACCATCACCACGACGAAGAAGGCGCGGCGGCGGTCGACCACCTTGAGGCTCGCGAGCCAGACGATCACGAGGCCGCTGCCATTCACGGCCATCGCCAGCGCATAGGTCGCCCAGTCCTTGACCGGAAACACTGCGAACCACAGCCCGGCGATCCAGCCCGACAGCGGCGGATGCTTGCCGTAGCCGAGCAGGAAGCGGCTGCCCCAGGCATAGGCCTCGGCGACGTCCATGTGGACGTCCTGCGCTGCCTTCAGATTGGTGAGGATCGCCGTCCACAGCACCGCGTGGACCACCGCGAAGCCGATGACGACCCAGATCGACGTTGCCGGCGCCGTGGCGCGCGCCACCAGCCAGGCGGAGATTCGCCGCGGTCCGAAACGGCCGCGCATGCGCGCCGCGAGAGGCGGGAGAGAGGTACTCGACATCCGCCCTCGGTAGCCTGTTTTCAGCGCCCGGGGAATCAGCTTGCCGTGAAGAAAGGCCCTGGAAATTCAGCAATATGGTTGCTGGTTGGGGGCTTGGGGTGCTATCTGCGCGACCCATGACGACCGCCCCCATTCCCAACATCCGCAACTTCTCCATCGTCGCCCATATCGACCATGGAAAGTCCACGCTCGCCGACCGCCTGATCCAGATGACGGGCGGGCTGTCGGACCGCGAGATGGCGGGCAAGGAGCAGGTGCTCGATTCGATGGACATCGAGCGCGAGCGCGGCATCACCATCAAGGCGCAGACCGTGCGCCTGCGCTATCGTGCCAAGGACGGCAAGGACTACATCTTCAACCTGATGGACACGCCCGGCCACGTCGACTTCGCCTACGAAGTCTCCCGGTCGCTGGCGGCGTGCGAGGGCTCGCTGCTGGTGGTCGATGCCAGCCAGGGCGTCGAGGCGCAGACGCTCGCCAACGTCTACCAGGCGCTCGACAACAACCACGAGATTGTCCCGGTCCTCAACAAGATCGACCTGCCGGCGGCGGAGCCCGAGAAGATCAAGCAGCAGATCGAGGACGTCATCGGCATCGATGCCTCCGATGCCGTGATGATCTCGGCCAAGACCGGCCTCGGCATTCCCGACGTGCTGGAGGCGATCGTCACCCGGCTGCCGCCGCCGAAGGGCGATCGCGACGCCACCCTGAAGGCGCTGCTGGTCGACAGCTGGTACGACGTCTATCTCGGCGTCGTCGTGCTGGTGCGCATCGTCGACGGCGTGATGAAGAAGGGCCAGCGCATCCGCATGATGGGCACGGGTGCGGCCTATGACGTCGAGCGCGTCGGCTTCTTCACGCCGAAGATGACCCAGGTCGACGAACTCGGCCCTGGCGAGGTCGGCTTCATCACCGCCGCGATCAAGGAAGTGGCGGACACCCGCGTCGGCGACACCATCACCGACGACCGCAAGCCGGTGACGGAGATGTTGCCGGGCTTCAAGCCGGCAATCCCCGTGGTGTTCTGCGGACTGTTCCCGGTCGATGCCGATGATTTCGAGACCCTGCGCGCCGCGATGGGCAAGCTCCGCCTCAACGACGCCAGCTTCTCCTTCGAGATGGAAACGTCGGCCGCGCTCGGCTTCGGCTTCCGCTGCGGCTTCCTCGGCCTGTTGCACCTCGAGATCATCCAGGAGCGCCTCTCCCGCGAGTTCGATCTCAACCTGATCGCGACCGCGCCAAGCGTCATCTACAAGATGAAGCTGACCGACGGCGAGGAGATCGAGATCCACAACCCGGTCGACATGCCCGACGTGGTCAAGATCGCCGAGATCCAGGAGCCGTGGATCGAGGCCACCATCCTGACGCCTGACGAATATCTCGGCAGCGTGCTCAAGCTCTGCCAGGACCGCCGCGGCAATCAGAAGGAGCTCACTTACGTGGGCAGCCGCGCCATGGTCAAATACGACCTGCCGCTCAACGAGGTGGTGTTCGACTTCTACGACCGGCTGAAATCGGTCTCCAAGGGCTACGCCTCGTTCGACTATCACCTGACCGACTACAAGCCGGCCGACCTCGTCAAGATGCAGATCCTCGTCAACAACGAGCCGGTCGATGCGCTGTCGATGCTGGTGCACCGGACCCGCGCCGAAGGCCGGGGACGCGCCATGGTCGAGAAGATGAAGGACCTGATCCCGCCGCACATGTTCCAGATCCCGATCCAGGCGGCGATCGGCGGCAAGGTGATCGCGCGCGAGACCGTGCGCGCGCTGCGCAAGGACGTCACCGCCAAGTGCTACGGCGGCGACATCACGCGTAAAAGAAAACTTCTGGAGAAGCAGAAGGAAGGCAAGAAGAAGATGCGGCAGTTCGGCAAGGTCGACATCCCGCAGGAAGCCTTCATCGCCGCGCTCAAGGTCGACAGCTGAGGCAGTGTGGTGTCCCGACACAACCGGCGTGCTACCTTAGATAAGTCCGTCGTTAGAGACCGGGAGACCAATAATGAGTTTATTGAGGGATATTCAAGGATCATTAGTCGAAGGAAAGCCGTTAGGTCCAATTCTGCTTAAGCTGCGTCTTCTAGCATCACGTTTAGGTAGCGAGACTCTTGAGGAATGGGTCAAACACGAGTCTGAGGGCTACCCTTCCGATATTGATTTACCGGACTACAGAAAGATCCCGATAGCTTACAAAGCCACCTTTACAGGTCCGTTTGGGAGCGGAATGCAGAATGCTCCCATACCTCCGTACTTAATTGAGAAATTTGCGGGCGCCAGCTGGAATTTCAGCCACATGCGCCAAAGCATCGCAGGCATCGATAAACTTGTAGGTGCAGAGCAAGACCCAGGACAGACTCTGCATATCAATGCGTCAAACCTGATCCTTCTGCTACAAGGTAACGTATACGAAGATTATGCCTGCAACAGCGTAACCGGCATAATATCGGTCGGGGCTCTGGTAGAAATACAGAACGTTGTTCGAGCCAAGATTCTCGAACTGACTATCCAGTTGGAAAAGTCAGTTCCTGATGCGGTCGAGATTGGCTTGGGTATCTCGCCGACAAATCAATTCAGCAAGGATCATGATCGAGTGACACAGATTACGCACCAGGTAATCAACGGCAATGTAACATCAATTTCGAACACTGGGGACAACGCTCTATTCTCTTTCAACAATTCAGCAGGCGACCGAGATGCTTTCGTAAACACGTTGACAAAGGCAGGCATAGCGAAATCGGACGCGCAAGAACTAGCCACGGTTATTGCTTCCGAGAAGCCAGATAGCAAAGCTGAGCCGTTTGGGCCTAGGGCCAAGGGGTGGATCGTGAAGAACATTGGCAAAGCTGCCGACGGAACCTGGAAAGCAGGAATGGCTGTTGCTACTAATGTGCTGACCGAAGCGGCATTGCGGTACTACGGACTGAAGTGAGCTCTTGAGCGGCTTGTTGATTTTGGGCAACGAGATCAGACGCGCCCTTCTCCAACATTCGCCATCGAGCGGATCGGCGGTCGGAGACGCATTCGCGCCAGCCGACTGCTCCGACGGACTGCCGCCCTGCCCGGCGCAGCCCGACAACATCAATCCCAGGAGCGCCACGACAGCGCGCGGTGGCACTCGCCCTTGGCGCGAGCCCGATATAAAGGCACAGCCTACACGCTCGTTTCAGAGGTATTGCACTCGCGTACGGACGACGTGTGGACCAGTGAGAAGCAATCACGGCCCTGCAACCCGCGCGGAGAGGAGGGGATGTCCGTAAGGATGATCAACAATCCGCGCCCCCGTAGAATCACGGTATTCGTTCCTTAATGGTATTCTGGGACCCTTGCTGCAAAGCAAGGAATGCCCCGAATGTCCCGCCTCCGGTCCATCTCCGCCCGCCTCATCGTCGCGCTCTCGCTCACCGTCGCCATCGCCTGTGCCGTGCTCGGCACCTTCTCCGTCATCCAGCAGCGCACCCTGACCCGGCTGGCGCTGGAGCAGCAACTCAAGCTGCAGTTCGACAGCGTGTCGGCCGGCATCGACTATGAAGGCCGCGCCGCGCTGGCGGTCAGCTCCACCCTGGCGGCGCTGCCGCCGATCGCCGATGCCTACCTCAAGGGCGACCGCGACGCGCTGGGCGCCCTGCTCGGCGGCGCCATGACATCGCTGAAGGCGCAAGGCATTCCGCTGGTGAACGTATGGGCGCCGCCGGCCACCAATTTCTATCGCGTGCACGAGCCCAAGGTGTTCGGCGACGACACCTCCAAGCGCCGCATCACCGTGGTGCAGGCCAACCAGACCGGCCGCCTGATCGCCGGCGTCGAGCAGAGCCGGCTGTCGCTCGGCATCTTCGGGATGACGCCGATCGTGCGCGACGGCAAGGTGATCGCGACCGTCGACGTCGGCGCCGCCTTCGGCAAAGAATTCGTCGAGCGCGCCAAGCAGCGCTTCGGCATCGATCTCGCGGTCTACTGGATCGACAACGGGCAGCCGAAGCGGCTGTCGTCGACGTTCGGCGACGATGTCGTCGCCACGCCGGACGAGGTGCTCGCGGTGTTCAAGGGCACGGCGCTGCTGCGCGATGCCACCCTGGCCGGCAAGCCCGCCGCGGTCTATGCCGGCCAGATCAGGAACTACGCCGGCGACCCGATCGCCGTGCTCGAGCTGATCAAGGACACCACGGCCTATGAGGCCGCAGCCAGCAGCGCGCAGCAGCAGCTGATCATCGGCACGGTCGTGATCCTGCTGCTTGCCGTCATCGTCGCGCTGTTCGTCGCCCGCGGCATCTCGCGGCCGCTGGTCGCGATCACCGCCGTCATGCACCGGCTGTCGAGCGGCGACACCGAGGTCGCGATCCCCGGCGGCCAGCGCAAGGACGAGCTCGGCACGATGGCGCAGGCGGTCGACGTGTTCCGCCGCAACATGATCGAGACGGCCAGCCTGCGCGAGGCGCAGGAGGCGACGCAGCACCGCGCCGAGCAGGAGAAGCAGGCGCTGCAGCGGCAGATGGCCGACCGGTTCGAGGCCGACGTCAAGGGCGTGGTGTCCTCGGTTGCCAAAGCCACGGCGGACATGGAGCGCGTCGTCCACGAGATCACCGTCAGCGTCAACGGCACCTCGCAGCGCGCAGCGGCCGCCGCTGCCGCGTCCGAGGAAGCCTCGAGCGGCGTGTCGACCGTCGCCGCGGCCTCCGAAGAACTCGCCTCCTCGGTGACCGAGATCGGCCGCCAGGTCGCGCATTCCAGCAAGGTCGCCGATGCCGCGGTCGTCAAGGCGCGCCAGACCACCGAGATGGTCGGCAGCCTCGCCGCAGCCGCCGAGAGGATCGGCGACGTGCTGCGCCTGATCGACGCGATCGCGAGCCAGACCAACCTGCTGGCGCTCAACGCGACCATCGAGGCGGCACGTGCCGGCGAGGCGGGCCGCGGCTTCGCGGTCGTGGCCGCCGAGGTCAAGGAGCTGGCCGGCCAGACCGCCAAGGCGACGGAAGAGATCGCCGGCCAGGTCACCTCGATCCAGGCCGCGACGTCTGACTGCGTGACCGCCATCGGCGGCATCAGCACAACGATCCAGGAGATCAGCGGCATTGCCGCGACCATCGCCGCCGCCGTCGAGCAGCAAGACTCGGCGACGCGCGAGATCGCGCGCAGCGTCCAGCAAGCGGCGTCCGGCACCAACGAGGTGTCGCAGAACGTCGTCGGCGCCAGTGACGCCGCCGAGCAGTCACGCCAGCTCGCCGACCACGTCATGGTCGCCACGCGCGACCTCGGCAAGCGTGCGAACGACCTGTTCAAAAGCGTCGACACCTTCCTCGCCGGCCTGCGCAAGGCCGCGTAGCTGGCGGGCCGCTTGCGCTCAGCCGCCCGGCGTGAGCGCAAAGCCCTCGTCGAGCCAGCCGGCAATGCCGCCGATCATCATCTTGACCGGCAGCCCGAGCTGCGCGAGGCGGATGGCCGCCCGGTTGGCGCCGTTGCAATGCGGACCGGCGCAGTAGACGACGAAAAGCTCGGTCTTCGGATACTCTGCCATCCGCTCCGCGGTCATGGTTCGGTGCGGAATGTTGATGGCGCCCGCGATGTGGCCCTTCGCGAACGAGGCCGGGCCGCGGACGTCGACCAGGATGAAGTCCGGGGCGGCCGCGCGGAGGCTCTCGTGAACGTCCCAGCAATCGGTCTCGAATCCGAGCATCGCCTCGAAATGCTGGAGCGCCAGCGCTGAGGGAGCGGCGGGTACTTCGGTGACACGCGTGGTCATTGGGTCTCCATTCGGTGATGTCAACAGACCCGAATCTCGCCCGAGATGCCCGGCGCCCCAAGTGACGGATCCGACAAAGTCCGGTAAGTTTCCGCCAATGCCGCCAGCCGCAGCCAGCAGCCATCGTCAGGATCCCGGCCTCGTCGCCGTCATTGCCTATGACGGGCTGTGCACGTTCGAGTTCGGCATCGCGGTCGAAGTGTTCGGACTGCCGCGGCCGGAGTTCGATTTCTCCTGGTATCGGTTCAAGGTGGTCTCGGCCGAGGGACGGCGGTCACGCGCGATCGGCGGCATCGTCGTTGAGGCCGGCGCGCCGCTCGCGCGCCTGAAGGACGCCCGCACGATCATCGTGCCGGGGTGGCGCGATCGCACCGAGCGGCCGCCCGAGCGCCTGCTGCGCGCCATCTCGCAGGCGGCTGCGCGCGGCGCGCGATGCCTGTCGATCTGCTCCGGCGTGTTCGTGCTCGCAGCCGCAGGCCTGCTGGACGGCAAACGCGCCACGACGCATTGGCGGCACATCCCCGACCTGAAGCGGCTCTACCCCCGCATTCAGGTCGAGGAGGACACGCTCTATGTCGACGAGGGCAACGTCATCACCTCGGCCGGCAGCGCGGCGGGCATCGACGCCTGCCTGCATCTGGTCCGGCGTGATTTCGGCAGCAAGGTTGCGAACACCGTTGCGCGGCGGTTGGTGATGCCGCCGCACCGGGACGGCGGGCAGGCGCAGTACGTCGTCGCACCGGTCCAGGCGCGCCCGGGACGGACGATCGGCGAGGTCATGGACTGGGCGCGGGCGCGACTGGCGCAGCCGATTGCGATCAGCGCGATGGCAAAACGCGCCGGGATGAGCGAGCGCACCTTGCTGCGGTCGTTCAAGGACAGCACTGGCGCGAGCCCTGCGGCCTGGCTGCAGCAGGAGCGCATGGCGCGGGCGCGGGAGCTGCTGGAGACTGCGACGCTCTCCCTGGCGGACATCTCGGCGCAGTGCGGCTACCGGTCACTCGAAACGTTTCGCGTCGCTTTCCGTCGCATCGTCGGAACATCGCCCGCGGCGTATCGCCGGCGCTTCGAGGCGCGCCCGACATCAGCCAGCGTCGCTCGCTCAAGCCACCAGCGCGTTGCCAGATGAGGCACCGTCCATGGCATCTCGCTGCGCCTGCAACAGCCGGACGATGTCGACATTGGGCCGGGGCCGGCTGAACAGATAACCCTGCCCTTCATGGCAGCCCTCGGCGCGCAGACAGCGGAGCTCCGCCTCGGTCTCGACGCCCTCGGCCGTGATGATGACGCCGAGCCCCTTGCCGAGGCTGACGATCGAGCGGACGATCGCCTGCGCCTCGCGATTGGCGGCGAGATCGCGGATGAAGGATTGGTCGACCTTGATCTTGTCGAACGGAAAGCTGCGCAGATAGCTCAAGCTGGAATAGCCGGTGCCGAAATCATCCATCGAGATGCGGACGCCGAGCGCGCGTAGCGCATGCAGGGTCGCCAGCACCTGGCCGCTCTTTTCAAGCACCAGGGTCTCGGTGATCTCGAGCTCGAGCCGGCTCGGCGGCAGGCCCGACTGCTTCAGCACGTCCATCACCAGCGACAGCACGTTGCCGACGCGAAACTGCAGCGGCGACATGTTCACGGCGACGCGGACGTCGTCCGGCCATTTCGCGGCGTCGCTGCAGGCCTGGCGCAGCATCGCGCGGCCAAGCGCCGAGATCAGGCCGGTGTCCTCGGCGACCGGGATGAACTCCGACGGCGGGATCATGCCGCGCTCGGGATGCGGCCAGCGCACCAGCGCCTCGAACCCGGTGATGCGTCCGGTCGAGAGGTCGATCAGCGGCTGATAATGCGGCTGCAGCACGTCGCGCTGGATGGCCTCGCGCAGCTCGGATTCGATCTTGCGCCGGCTCTGCGCGCGGGCATCCATGCCGGGTTCGAAATAGCTGAAGGTGCCGCGCGTCTCGTTCTTGGCGCGCGACAGCGCCATGTCGGCGTTCTTGAGCAGCTTCTCGGCATCGTCGCCGTCGTTCGGCGCCATGGCGATGCCGATCGTGGCGCCGATCGTCACCGAGCTGCCGTCGATGAGATAAGGATCGGCGATCGCCTGCAACAGCCGGCGGCAGAGCTGGGCCGCATCCTCCGGCCGTGCCTGCCCGCCTTGCACCACCGCGAACTCGTCGGAGTTGAGACGGGCGACGATGTCCTCCTGGCGCAGGATCGAGCGCAGCCGCTTGCCGACCCCGCGCAGCAGCCGGTCGCCGACGGCGTGGCCCAGCGTGTCGTTGATCGACTTGAAATGGTCGAGGCCGAGCACCAGCACGGCGATTTTCTCGGAACCGCGCCGCATCTGGGCGAGCTTGTCATCGATCTTCTGGCGCAGCAGGTTGCGGCTCGGCAGGCCGGTCAGTGCATCGTGCTGGGCCAGGAAGGCGAGCCGCGCCTCGGCGCGCTTGCGTTCGGTGATGTCCATCAGCGCCAGCAGCACGGCGGGCTGGCTGTTGTGGACGAGATGGCGTGAATAGATCGCGAGATCGATCAGGGCGCCATCGGCGCGGACATGCTTCCAGGTGCGCGCCGCCTGCTCCTCGGCGGACTGCTCGCCGGCCCAGGGCGGCTCGCTCTCATAGGCCTGCAGGTTGCGGATGCCGAGCCGCTCGAAGGCGGCGCGGCTGTAGCCGTAATGCTGGGCCGCCGCTTCGTTGACGCCGAGCACGCGCCCATCATCCGTCGCGCAGACGATCATCGGCACCGGATTGCCGTCGAACAGCAGGCGGAACGATTCCTCGCGCTGCTTCAATTCGGTGATGTCGACGCGCAGGCCGACGATCCCGCCATCGCCGGTCAGGCGCTCCTCGATCAGGATGGTGCGGCCGTCGGACAATTTCTGCTCGTGGCGGCCGCTCGGCTGGAACAGCCTCTCCAGCCGCTCGGCGATCCATTCCTCCTCGCGCCCGGCGGCTTCCGGATAGTCGCCCCGCGCCACGCCGACCCGGATGGTGTCCTGCAGCCGCGCGCCGGCTTCGAACAGGTCCGAGCTGCGGTTGTAGATTTCGGCGTATTTCTTGTTCCAGAGAATGTAGCGGCCGTCGGCGTCGAGGAACACGATCCCCTCGGGAAGAATGTCGATCGCTTCGATGAGACGATCATGCGCCTTCTTCGCCTCCGCCATCGCCACTTCGGCGCACTTGCCCGCGCTCTCATCGACGGGGCCGAGGTTACGCAGGTTGTGCCGCCGCAATTTCGGGCTCGGCTTGACCGGGTGAATTGCATCGCGGGCGCTTGGCACGCGATTGCGCTTTTTTGCCGTGGGTGGCCGAACGGGCCGCATTGCGTGCCTCACTCTCCTTCTCGACGAGCAGTTTTCGGCCACGTTTCTGAAAAAATGGTATCTTGATGCGGGGCACGACAGCCACTGGTTACGGGAACAGGCAGACGCACTCGCGTATTTGGAGAGCTGAGACTTGCGCGGAGGATCAACCAAGGGCTGCGGTACAACCAGCGATAAGTGACGTCGGTTGCCGCAGACCAAAAAAGACCCGCATACCGTGCAATGGCCCCGCACGTGGTGTTCATTTACCGAACGAACTCACGCAATTGAGCCGTGTTCAGCCTGTTCCGCCAATCCGGCAGCAGGGTTAAAATCAGGTTAAAGTGGCTCGAATGCCTGACGTTGACGCAGAATTGGGCATCTCGACCGGTCGGCAGCCGCTACACTCGCTCCATGCATGTCCGCCTGATTCTGGTCGCCATCATCAGTTCGGCCGTCATTGCCGCGACGGCTCCGGCCCATGCCCAGGACAAGGGCAGCGTCGAGCCGAAGGCTCTGCCGCCCTTGGCGCATCCGGACGATCCGGATACACCGGCCAAGGAGCTGTTCGCCCGCAGGATCCTGCCGTCGGCGCAACCGACCAAGGTGATTGGAACCTATAATCGCGGCTGCATCGCCGGCGCCGAGCGAATGCCGATCAATGGCGAGGGCTGGCAGGTGATGCGGCTGTCGCGCAACCGCAATTTCGGCCATCCCAACCTGATCGCGCTGCTGAAACGGCTGGCGACCCGCGCGCACAAGGATGCCGGCTGGCCCGGCATCCTGGTCGGCGACATCAGCCAGCCGCGCGGCGGGCCAGCGCTGAGCGGCCATGCCAGCCATCAGATCGGGCTCGACGCCGACATCTGGCTGACGCCCATGCCCGACCATCGGCTGTCGCGCAACGAGCGCGAGGAGATGTCGGCGGTCATGATGGTGCGGCCCGATCGCCTCGACGTCGATCCGCGCGTGTTCACGAAGGGCCACCTCGCCGTGATCCGCACCGCCGCGCAGGAGCGGTCGGTGCAACGCATCTTCGTCAACGCTGCGATCAAGAAGGCGCTGTGCCGTGACGCTAGGGGGGACCGCAGCTGGCTCACCAAGGTGCGACCGTGGTGGGGTCACGACTATCATTTCCACATCCGCATGGTGTGCCCGCCGGGCAACCCGGACTGTCATGGCCAGACCGACCAGGAGGGCGGCGACGGCTGCGGCGACCTCGACTATTGGTTCTCGGACGCGGTGCTGCATCCGCCGCCGCCGAAAGAGCCGCCCAAGCCGCCGCAACCGATCACGATGGCGCAGCTGCCGCCTGGCTGCCGGGCGGTGCTGCATGCGCCGGACGCCAAGAATTGATGCGACCGAAAGCCGACACGACGAAGGAGTCGCAGGAGCGGCTGGATCGCTCTCGGATGACGGCGCTCGCACCGTGAGCGCGACGATCGAAGGGGATGACGGTCCCTCCACCTCCTGTTATCGCGGTATCGAAATGCCGCGGGTTGCTGCGCGGCGTAACGGTAGCGAGTCCGTCATGATCCTGATCCGTCCCGCCGTGACTGCCCTCCTCCTCACGCTGGCCGCCAGCACGGTCGCGCTCGCCGCCGAGCCGAGCGGCTGCGACAAGTTCAAATGGGACATCGCGCGCGAGCGTGCCGCCCTGACCGCAGCCGACCGCGAGAAGCTCGCATCGGGTGTGGAGGTCGCCACCATCCCTGCGACCGGCATCGTGCTGGAGCTGCGTCCGGCGGCTGAGGCCAAGCTGGCGGTGCCGCCGGAACGCGCGCCCAAGGACGGCACTTTCGCCGGCCTCGCGCGGATTACCGCGGCGCCCAAAGCCGGCGTGTACACGATCAGCCTATCAGCCGCGGCCTGGATCGACGTCGTGCAGGACGGCAAGATCCTCAAGCCGGCCGGCTTCAGCGGCGCCACCGATTGCGACGGCATCCGCAAGACCATGAAGTACGAGCTGGGATCGCAGCCCTTCGTGCTGCAGGTCAGCGGCGCGCCGGAGAATACGATCTCGATCGCCGTCCTGCCGGCGGCAGAATGACGCTCACACCCCCGCGACCGACGACCAGACACTGGCCAGCCTGCGCTTCATCCGCTCCTTGCGCGTCAGCACCGGCACATCCTCCTCGTCCTCCGGCAGGCGCAGGCCGACCACGTTGACGCGGCCGCCGGAGATCGAGCGAGCGACCAGCACGATGGTATCGAGCGCCACGGTCGCGCCTTCCCTCGGCGCGTTGTCGAGGTGAATGTCGAAATAGTCGGCGAGCGTCAGCTTGTCCTCGCCCTCGTCGAGCTTGACGCCATAGATGCCGGCGACCTCGTCGAGCGTATGCTCGGCCGAGACCATGAAGTCGCCGAGCAGATGCGGGTCGGGCGCCGCCGACGGCGGCATGTCGACGAAGAAACGGTCGAGCGACTCGGCCTTTTCCGGCGGTGCCAGCAGATAGAGATAGTCGCCCGGCGCGATCGGCTCGGCCTCGGGCGGCGACAGAATCTGCTCGTTGCGGATCACCAGCGTCGGCTTCGACCAGGACGGGATCAGGCCGCGGCGGAAGTACAGGCTCTTGGAGCGGATCGAATAGCCGACCAGCTGCTGCTCGAGCTGGCCGGGCAGATCGAGCTCGATGCGGCGTGGGCCCCGATCGGTGCGCGGCAGCGCCACGTGCAGCTTGCGTGCGGCCACGCCGAGCGTCCAGCCCTGCGCGAGCAGCGAGATGATCACGACCACGAACGCGACGTCGAAATAGAGATAGGCCTTGGACAGCCCGACCAGCAGCGGGATCGAGGCGAGGAAGATCGCGACCGCGCCGCGCAGGCCGGTCCAGGCGATGAACGCCTTCTCCCGCCAGTTGAAGCGGAACGGATAGAGGCAGAGAAACACCGCGACAGGTCGCGCCACCAGCATCAGCATCAGCGCAACAGCGATCGCCGGCAGCAGGCTGTCGAGCAGCCGCTGCGGCGACACCAGCAGCCCGAGCAGCACGAACATCACGATCTGGGCGAGCCAGGTCGCGGCATCGAGGAAGGTGACGACAGAGTTGTGCGCGCGGGTCGGCCGGTTGCCGACGATGAGGCCGGCGAGATAGACGGCGAGGAAGCCGGAGCCGTGGGCGATCTGCGCCATGCCGAAGATGACCAAAGCGGCCGTGGTCACGAACGGCGCGTGCAGGCCCTGCGGCAGCGCCACCCGGTTGAGGCCGATGACGACGAGGCGGCCGCCGACGATGCCGAACAGCGTGCCGAGCACCGCTTCGCGGACCAGCTCGAATGCGAAATGTCCGAACGAGCCCTGACCGACCGAGATCAGCTCGACCAGCATCAGCGTGAGGAACACCGCGAACGGATCGTTGCTGCCGGACTCCGCCTCCAGCGTGGCGCCGACGCGCGGGCGCAGCCGCAGGCCTTGGGCGTGCACCAGCAGGAACACGGCCGCGGCATCGGTCGAGGCGATGACGGCGCCGACCAGCATCGCCTCGGTCCAGCCGAGGTCGAGGGAATATTTCGCCACCGGCGCGGTGATGAACGCGGTCATCAGCACGCCCACGGTGGCGAGCACCATCGAGGGCGCCAGCACGGTGCGGATGCTCTGGAAGCGCGTGCGCAGGCCGCCGTCGAACAGGATCAGCGCCAGCGCGACGGAGCCGACCAGATAGGTGGTACGGACGTCCTGAAATTCGATATGACCAGGGCCGGAATCGCCCGCCAGCATACCGATGACCAGGAACACCAGCAGCAGCGGTGCGCCGAAGCGCAGCGCCAGCAGGCTCGACAGGATACCGGCCATAACGAGGACCGCACCGAGGAGGATGGCAATGCTGACGGCGTCGAGGGATGTCATGAAAAAACGCTGATGAATCCGAGTTTTACATCCTTATCGTCGCCACACTTGCACGCCAACCGGATTTGCTCCTATCGCGGCGATATGCCCATTTTTCCATCCTTGGCCGTGTTCGGGGTATATTTCGCGGCAATCGCCCGTGACGAAAACGAACTAAATCCCGCTGATCCCGCCAACCCGCGCCACTGTTCCCCTCCGAGACCCCGCTGATGGACCTCGACCTGAAAGACGTTCTCGAATTCCTGCAGACCGTTGGCCGCTCGATCGGCGCCGAGGTCACCTCGCCGTGGTTCTACCTTCAACTCGGGCTGGTGCTGAGCGGCGCCGGCATTGCCTTTGCCGCACGCGCCGCCGTGCGCGCGCGCATCGACATGACCTCGCTGGCGATGGGCTGGCCGGGCCCGCTGCGGCAGCTGCTACGGGTGCTGCTGGAGAGCGTCGCCACGGTCGTGTTCGTGATCCTGATGCGGATCGCCCGCACCGGCATGTTGCTGTGGACCTGGCCGAGCCGCAGCTACCTGCTCGCCGTCGCGCTCAAGCTGGCGCTGGCTTGGCTCGTGATCCGGCTGATCACCTCGGTGATCCGCAGCACCTTCATCGTGCAGATCGTGTCGATCTCGGCCTGGCTGGTCGCCGCGCTCAGCATCATCGGCCAGCTCGACAACGTGGTCGACGCGCTCGATTCCATCTCGGTCGTGCTCGGCGGCCTCAGGCTGACGCCGCTGCTGGTGATCAAGCTCGGCGTGCTGCTGCTCGCGGTGCTGTGGCTGACCAACATCGCCAGCAATTTCGTCGAGAGCCGCATCACCCGCTCGACCGACCTGACACCGTCCATCCAGGTGCTCTTGATTAAGATGGTCCGCATGGGCCTGATGATCCTCGGCGTCGCGATTGCGATCAGCGCGGTCGGCATCAACCTGTCGGCGCTCGCGATCTTCTCGGGCGCCGCCGGTGTCGGTATCGGCCTCGGCCTGCAGCGCATCGTCGCCAATTTCGTCGCCGGCATCATCCTGCTGGCCGACAAATCGGTGAAGCCGGGCGATCTCGTCACCATCGGCGACAGCTCGGGGCGCATCAGCGCGATGAACACGCGCTACATCTCGGTCGCCGCCGGCGACGGCCGCGAGTTCCTGATCCCGAACGAGGACCTTGTCACCCAGAAGGTGACCAACTGGACCTACACCGACAAGAACACGCTGGTGAAGGTCAATTTCGGCACCAACTACGACGCCGATCCCCGGGTCGTCTGCAAGCTCGCCACCGAGATCGCGGCCGAGACGCCGCGCACCTTGAAATCGAAGGCGCCGAACTGCCTGCTGACCGAGTTCACCGAGGCCGGCATGAAGTTCTCGCTGACCACATGGATCGCCGACCCCAGCTACATGGACAGCGTCAAGAGCGAGGTGATGCTGGCCCTGTGGGAGGCATTCAAGCGCGAGGGCATCAGGGTGCCGTATCCGGTGCGAGAGCTTCGCGTTCGCGGCGGTGCGCTGCCGGTGGAGACCACGCTGGAGGTGCCGACCGGCTAGGCGGCAGATCCGGCCGTGCACACCCGGCTTGCACCGGCCGGCACGATCATTAAATTAGGCGATCACCCCGCGACACCCCTGAGAACGAAACAGGCCCATGAACTATATCGAAGCGACCGACACCACTGCGCGCAAGAACGGCCAGATCAAGCTGCACGGCCCGAGCGGCTTTGCCGGCATGCGCAAGGCCGGCGCGCTGGTGTCGAGGTGCCTCGATGCGCTCACCGACATCGTCAAGCCGGGCGTGCCGACCTCGCGGATCGACGATTTCGTCCGCGACTTCGCCTTCAGCCACGGCGCCTATCCGGCGACGCTGATGTATCGCGGCTATCGCTACTCGACCTGCACGTCGATCAACCACGTGGTCTGCCACGGCATGCCGAACGACCGGCCGCTGAAGGAAGGCGACATCATCAATGTCGACGTCACCTTCATCGTCGACGGCTGGTACGGCGATTCTAGCCGCATGTATGGGATCGGCCCGATCGCGCGCAAGGCCGAGCGGCTGATCGAGGTCACCTACGAATCGATGATGCGCGGCATCGCCGCGGTGAAGCCCGGCGCCACCACCGGCGACATCGGCCATGCGATCCAGAGCTTCGTCGAGCCGCAGAGCATGAGCGTGGTGCGCGACTTCTGCGGCCATGGCCTCGGCCGGCTGTTCCACGACGAGCCGAACATCATCCATGTCGGCCGGCCCGGAGAGGGCGTGCTGCTCAAGCCCGGCATGTTCTTCACCATCGAGCCGATGATCAATCTCGGCAAGCCGCATGTGAAGATCCTGTCCGACGGCTGGACCGCGGTGACGCGGGACCGCTCGTTGTCGGCGCAGTTCGAGCATTCGGTCGGCGTCACCGCCGATGGCGTCGAGATCTTCACGCTGTCGGAGCGCCATGGCGAGAAGCCGCTGACGCAGGTGTGAGCGGGCTCCCTGGACGAATGGTCGCAGGGCGTCCGATTGTTGCCATGTCCGGCTGATCGACTGCCGGCTCCATCGCATGCGATTGCGGGAGGCAGCTCTGACCATCGCAACACGCCGTGGCGTTCTCGGCCTTCTCTCCGCGGGCGCAGCGCTGCTGACGCCGCCGGCGCGCGCCGCGTCGGAGACAGTTCCTGCATCGGCGAATGCCGACGATGCCTGCATCCTGACGCCGCAGTCGGAGTCGGGACCCTATTATCTCGATCCCAAGCTGGTGCGCGCCGAGATCGCCGAGGACCGGCCGGGCGTCCCGCTCAGGCTGCGCCTTCGCGTCATCGAGGCCGGCTCCTGCGCACCGATCCCGGGCGCACGGGTCGACGTCTGGCACTGCGACGCCCGTGGCATCTATTCGGGCTATCCCGGCCAGAGCGACAATCACAAGCTCGACCAGAGCGGCAAGACGTTCCTGCGCGGCACCCAGATGGCCGATGCCGCCGGCTGGGCCGGCTTCAGGACGATCTATCCCGGCTGGTATGCCGGCCGCGCCACCCACATCCACTTCAGGGTGTTTGTCGACGAGGCCACGGTGTTGACCGGACAGACCTTCTTTCCCGAGGCGCTGAACGAGTTCATCTACACCAACGTGCCCGACTACACCGGACGGCCTAAGCAGCGGCTCGTCATCAACGCCAACGACCGCGTCGCGACCGAGGCCGATCCCGATCACCGCGCGCATTGCGCGGTGAAGGAGGAGCGCGACCATTATCTCGCGACCCTGACGCTCGCGGTGGGCCGCAACCCGGCCGCCGCGGTCGAGATGCCCACCGGCAAGCTGCCGCCGGCGCCGTGGATCAAGGACCGGCTGGCGGCGCTGGTGCCCGGGCTGAGGCGCAGCCCGTTCTGATCAATTCGGCTCGGTGAACTGATAGGCCAGCGCGGCGAGCGGTAGCGCCATGCCGAATGCGGCGGCGGCCGTCCAGCCGCCATGCGCATAGGCCCACGCGCCAAGGCCCGACCCTGCTGCGCCCGCGACGAAGAAGGTGGTCATGTAGAGCCCGTTGAGTCGGCTGCGCTGGCCTGCGCCGAGCACGAACAGCACGCGATAGCCGAGAATGAGGCTGAGCTGCGCGCCGCAATCGATCGCGATGGCGGCGATCACCAGCGTGGCCAGCGACCCATTCGTTCCGAGCGGGACCGTCAGCGTCAGCGCGAAGCCGACCGCGCACAGCAGCATCGATGCGACCGTCGCCGGACGCGTCCAGCCGCGGTCGGCGATGCGGCCGGCGACCGGCGCCATGATCGCGCCGGCGACGCCGGCCAGCGCGAACAGGGCGATGCCGGTCTGCGACATCCGGAAATCGGACCCGGCCAGCAGCAGCGGGGACGTGGTCCAGAACACGCTGAAGCCGCCGAACAGCGCGGCCTGGTACAGCGCGCGGCGGCGCAGCGCCGGCGTGTCGCGATAGAGCTCGACCATCGAGCCGAGCAGCTGGCCATAGCTCAGCCGCGCCTGCGGCTCACGCGGCGGCAGGGCCAGGCGCAGCACGACGGCAAGGATCAGCATGGCGAGCGCCGAGGCCATATAGATGACGTGCCAGGAGGCATGGGCCGCGACGAAGCTCGCGAGCGGCCGTGCCAGCATGATGCCGAGCATCAGGCCGGTGGTGACATTGCCGACGGTGCGGCCGCGGATCGCCTCCGGCGCCATATGGCCGGCATACGGGATCAGGATCTGCACCGCGACCGAGCCGAAGCCGATCAGCAGCGCCGAGAGCAGGAATGTCGATGGGCTCGTCGCCAGGGCCGCACAGCCGAGTGCGGCGGCGCCGACGATGATGGTCGTGATGACGAGCTTGCGGTTCTCGATGAGGTCGCCGAGCGGCACCACGAACAAGAGACCTGCGCCGTAGCCGATCTGGCTCATCGTCACCAGCAGTCCCGCGAGCTGCGGCCGCAGCCCGAGGTCGGCGCTGATCGGCCCGATCAACGGCTGCGCGTAATAGATGTTGGCGACGATCAGCCCGCAGGAAAAGGCCAATAACAGCGTGATCCAGGCCGACAGCGAGTCGCCGGAATCGGACGTGATGGTGGTCAACGCGGCTCTCTCTCAGGCGGAAACGGCAGGCCATAGGGCCTTACGAGAACGGAGGCTGTCGAGCTGCGATTTTGCATCGCAGCAATCAAGCCCGACATAGGTCTTGAGGTCCCCCGCACCAATTCACGTCTACGTGGGCGCTGCATCGCCCAAGCCGGAGCAGAGGGAGCAGGCAATCGAGGCCGCTAGCGCATGCCACGCGCTGACGTTTCGGTCTCTTCGGTGCGCCGGCCGCCGATCAGCCGCGGCAGCAGCATCGGCACCCGCTGGCGGTAGCGCCGATAGCTCTCGCCGAACTCGACAATCAGGTCCCGCTCCTCGAGCTGCAGCCCGATCAGGATGTAGGCCGTGCTGAGGACCGCGAACAGCAAATGACCGACCGACATCTCCGGCGTGGCCCAGAACGCGAGCAGGAAGCCCAGCATCAGCGGGTGGCGCACCAGGCGATACAGCAGCGGGGTCTTGAACGGCTGCGCCGTCGCATCGGTGCCGCGGAGGGCGAGGACGGCCTGCCGCAGGCCGAACAGATCGAAATGATCGATCATGTAGGTCGAGCTGAGCGCGATGAGCCAGCCGAGCCAGTGGACGCCGGTCAGCACGGCCGCGGCGACGCCCTCGACGCGCCAGACCGGGATCGGGATCGGACGCCATTGCCAGAACAGCAGCAGCAGGATCACGCTGGACAGCAGCACATAGGTGCTACGCTCGGCCGCCGCCGGAATGATGCGCGTGAACCACCGTTTGAAGGCCGGACGCGCCATCACGCTGTGCTGGGCCGCAAACAGCGCCAGCAGCAGCACGTCGACGACGACGGCCTCGGTCACGGTGCTGGACTCGCCCACGTCGATCGACTTGGCCGTGAGATAGTTGTAATTGCCGACGAAACCGACCGCCCAGACGAACGACCCAAGAAAGACGGCATAGCTCGTGATGGCGTAGAGCATGATGAGGAGACGTCCGGACATGAATGTTTCCTTGTTGCATCGAGGACGGCATGGCCGTGATCGAGACGCCCGATCCTGGGATCGTTCACGTCCCGCGCGAGCCTGAGCCTTACCAATCGACCGTCCCCCGAGCGTCCCCCGGACGCAGCCATGCAGGTCGCACGACAATGGTTCAGTTCCGCGTCCGGACATTCGGCTTTCCCGAGCTGCATCGCGACGGCCAGCCATACCCGCTGTCGCTGCGCAAGGGCCTCGCTCTGCTGGTCTATCTGGCGGAGGCCAAGGGCCGCGTCGCGCGGGACGTTCTGGCGACGATGCTCTGGCCCGAGAGTTCCGAGGAGGTGGCGCGGGCGCGGCTGCGGCGCCTGCTGCACCGGCTCCAGCTCACGCTCGGCGACGGCTGCCTCACCATCGATCGCGCGACGATTCGGTGGGCGGCCGCGGTCGAGCTGGAGGTCGAATCCGGGCTGTTCGAAACGGCCTGCGACCGCGGCGAATTCGAGCTGGCCTGCCGCCTCTATGCAGGTGACTTCCTCGACGGCTTCACGCCCGGCGATTGTCCGCAGTTCGAGGAATGGGCCTTCTTCCGGCGCGAAGCCTTGCGCGGCCGGGCGGTCCAGGCGCTGGAGCGCTTGGTGCAGGACCGCAGCGCGGCCGGTGACCATGCCGCGGCGGCGGCCCACGCCCGGCGCCTCGTCGCGTTCGATCCGCTCAGCGAGGTCTATGGCCGCGCCCTGATCCGCAGCCTGCTGCTGGCCGGCGACCGCGCCGCCGCCGAGCGTCATCTCGACGCCCTGACACAGCGCCTGCGCGACGAGCTCGGCGTCTCCCCCGAACCGGATACGCTGGCGCTGCTGACGCAGGGCGTCGCGGCGCAAGGCGAGAGCGCGCCGCCGACGCGCTATATCCTGGGCGACGGCGTTCATCTGGCCTATCAGACCTACGGCACCGGTCCGCTGGACATTCTGCTGCTGCCCGGCTTCGTCTCGCATGTCGAGCGGATCTGGGAGGAGCCGCGCTGTCGGGCCTTGCTGTCCGCGCTCGCCAGAATCGGCCGTCTGATCCTGTTCGATCGCCGCGGCATCGGGCTCTCCGACCGGGTCGGTTTCAGCCCGAGCGTGGAGGCGACGGCGCGCGACATCGCGACCGTGCTCGACGCCGCCGGCAGCCGGCGCACGGTGCTGCTCGGCGCCTCCGAGGGCGGGCCGGCCTGCATCACCTTCGCGGCCGACCATCCCGAGCGAGTCGCCGGGCTGATCCTGTTCGCCTCGCTCGCCAAGGGCAGCGCGACATCAGACTATCCGCATGCGCTGCAGGCCGGCCAGTACAGCATCTGGCTGCGACAGCTCGTGGCCGAATGGGGCGGACCGGCGGGCATCGAGACGTTCGCACCGAGCCTGGCCGGCGATCCCCAGGCGCGAGCCTGGTGGGCCGGACTGCTTCGCGCGGCATCCAGCCCCGGCGCCATCAAGGGCCTGCTCGAAGCCTTCAGGGATATGGACGTCCGCCACCTGCTCGCCCGGGTCTCTGCGCCGACCCTGGTGCTGCACCGTCGCCATGATCGCGCCGTGCTCGTCGGGGCCGGGCGGCATCTCGCCAGCCATATCCGCCGCGCGCGCTTCGTCGAGTTCGACGGCGCCGACCATTGGATGTTCGCCGGCGACCAGAGGCCGGTCCTCGCCAGCATCGAAGCCTTCATCGGCAGTCTGCAGCCATAAGCAGGATCGCCCGGACGAGATGGACGTCGTCCGGTGCTGCTCACGCTCGTGATCCTGTTCGGCCTCGGGCGGCTGCTGTTCTGGCTCGGCTATGCCAGGGGCGCGGCGGGCCGCGCCTTCGGCGTTGCGCTCACCTTCCACCCCACAGCGTTTCCGCTCATCATCGGCCTCATCCTCGTGCTGACCGGGCGCGCGGCCTAGCAAGGCGCGCCCTGCGGCGCGCGAGCACTTCGAGGTTGCAAAAATGCGGCATCACGGCATGCTGACGCCGATGCCCGAGAAAGCCCCTCCTCCCAACGATACGCCGCCGGACACGCCGCACTATCACGGCCACCGGCAGCGGCTGCGCGAGCGCTTCCACAGCGCCGGCCCCGACGCGCTCAACGACTACGAGCTGCTGGAGATGGTGCTGTTCGCCGCGCTGCCGCGGCGAGACGTCAAGCCGCTGGCGAAGGCGCTGCTGAAGACGTTCGGATCGTTCGCCGAGGTGATCCACGCGCCGGAGCCGCGGCTGCGCGAGATCGACGGCGTCGGCGACGCCTCGATCACCCAGCTCAAGCTGATCGCCGCCGCCGCGCACCGCATCGCCAAGGGCGAGGTGCGGCAGAAGCACGCGCTGGCGTCATGGCAGGACGTCATCGCCTATTGCCGCACCAGCATGGCGTTCGCCGACAAGGAGCAGTTCAGGCTGTTGTTTCTCGACAAGCGCAACCAGCTGATCGCCGACGAGGTGCAGCAGACCGGCACCGTCGATCACACGCCGGTCTATCCGCGCGAGGTGATCAAGCGCGCGCTCGAATTGTCGGCCACTGCGATCATCCTGGTGCACAACCATCCTTCGGGCGATCCGACGCCGTCGCAGGCCGACATCCGGATGACCAAGACGATCGTGGAGATCGCCAAGCCGCTCGGCATCACGGTTCACGATCACATCATCGTCGGCAAGAACGGCCACACCAGCCTGAAGAGCATCGGGGTGATGTGAAGGCGCGACGCCGACGAGACGACGCATGCAGCGTGCCGCGGTCGGAGCCGCCAAAAGATCGCCGCGGGATAGACGAAACGTCGGGGCGCGTTGAACCGGCCGTCTTCCCACGTCGGCTAATGCTGGCGAAGCGTGGAGAGGAATGACGGATGCGCGCGGCCTTCATCGGACTGATCCTCGGCGTCCTGACCGTCACGGCGGCGGCTGCCTACGACGCCAACGATCCCGCCAATTGCAATGGCATCGGCTGGGACGATGCGCGGCCGCTCGTCGTCGCCAAAGTGAGCGGCCAGCCGCGCGTGAATTTCGTCAAGAGCCCCTATGACGATGACTTCAAGGCCGCAGGCTGTCCCGCTGCGACCGACGCCTGCCGGAAGAAGGCGTACCTCGTCGGCGACGACCTCGTGCTGGTCGGCAGGACCCACGGCGATTTCGTCTGCGTCAGCTACCAGGCGCCGCGTGCGAAGGCCCAGATCTGGACCACCGGCTGGCTGCCGCGCGCAGCCCTCACCACCGTCGCGCCGATGGCCGCGCCGGCAATGTCCGACTGGGCCGGAAGCTGGGAGCATCCGGGAGGGGGACTGACGATCAAGAAAGCGGCCGGCAACCGGCTCAGGATCGAAGGCGATCAGGTGCTGCCGGCCGGTCGCGAGTTGCGTAACGGATCGCTCGGCGCGACGGCAGAACCCAAGGGCGGCCTCATCGCCTTCGTCGACGACGGCAGCACGCCGTTCGATCGGCCGAATGCCGGCGACGAGTGCCGCGTGCGTCTGCAGCGCATCGGCGCGCTTTTGCTGGTCGAGGACAACAATGATTGCGGCGGTGCCGGCGTCAGCTTCACCGGACTCTATCACCGCAAATAGCCGCTGACGGCTTACGCCCAACGGCGCGCCATCGCCACACAGACGACGACGATTCCG
This sequence comes from Bradyrhizobium sp. SZCCHNR1051, assembly GCF_032489615.1. Taxonomy (NCBI): domain Bacteria; kingdom Pseudomonadati; phylum Pseudomonadota; class Alphaproteobacteria; order Hyphomicrobiales; family Nitrobacteraceae; genus Bradyrhizobium; species Bradyrhizobium sp. SZCCHNR1051. The sequence goes on from NZ_JAUEYJ010000023.1 coordinate 139,641, forward strand.
GCTGCGGCGATCATCGTGGCCGACACCGGCTCATGCAGCAGCAGGCTCGCGAAACCGAGGCCGAGGAAGGGCTGCAGCAATTGCAGCTGGCCCACCGTCGCAGTGCCGCCGCGCGCGAGCCCGCGGTACCAGAAGGCGAAGCCGATGAACATGCTGAAGACGGAGACATAGGCGAGGCCCAGCCACGCCGCGGCCGTGATGTCATGTGACGCGCCGGGTAGCGTCAGCACCGCCATCGACAGCATCAGCGGTGCGGACAACAGCAGCGCCCACGAGATCACCTGCCAGCCGCCGAGCCGGCGCGTGAGCATGGCGCCCTCGGCATAGCCCAGGCCGCAGACGATGATCGCGGCGATCATGGCGAGATCGCCGATCGGCGCCGCGACGCCGTCCTGCGACAGGGCGAAGCCCGAGACCGCCGCAGCGCCAAGGGCTGCGAACAGCCAGAACAACGGCCGCGGCCGCTCGCCGCCGCGCAGCACGCCGAACAAGGCGGTCGACAGCGGCAGCAGACCGACGAACACGATCGCATGGGCCGAGGTGATGTGCTGGAGCGCGAGCGCCGTGAGCAGCGGAAAGCCGATGACCACACCGAGCGATACGATCCCGAGCGACACCAGATCACGCCGGCCGGGCAGCGGCTGCCGCAACAGCAAAAGACAAAGCGCAGCCAGCACGGCCGCGAGCGTCGCGCGTGCGCCCGTCAGGAACAGCGGCGCAAAACCCTCCAGCGCCGCCCGCGTGGCCGGCAGCGAGCCGCTGAAGATCGTCATGCCGACGATGCCGCTCCCCCAACCTTCGATCGATCCCTTCATGCACGGCTCCTCCTCGCAGATCCCTTAGCCGGATCGGGCTTGTTGCGGCAGTCACAGACCGATACAATTTCGACATTCTGTACTGATGCAGGAGGCAATACACTTTGGAATCAAGGACGCTCGAGTCCCGCCGAGACGGCACGCGGACCACCGCCGTGGTCGATGCGATCCGGCAGCGTCTGGCGACGCGCGCGCTCGACGTCGGCCAGCGCCTGCCGTCGATCCGCGCCTTCGCCGCGGCAATGGGCGTCTCGCCGGCCACCGTCGTCGAGGCCTATGACCGGCTCGCCGCCGAAGGGGTCATTCGGGCCCGGCGCGGCTCCGGCTTCTATGTCGCCGACACGGCGCTGCCGCCGTTGGCCCTCGCCGATCGCGAGCCGCACCGGCCGCGCGCGGTCGATCCGTTCTGGGTGTCGCGGCAGTCGCTCGACGCCGGGCCGGGAACGCTGACGCCCGGCTGCGGCTGGCTGCCGGCCGAGTGGATGCCGCAGGACGCGCTGCGGCGCGCGGTCCGCGCGCTGGCGCGCGGCGGCGGCCCAGTGCTGAGCGACTACGGCGCGGCGCGAGGATCGGCGGCGCTACGACGGCTGCTGCAGGGCCGCCTTGCCGGCCTCGGCATCGACGCGTTCAGCGAGCAGCTGGTGCTGACCTCGTCCGGCACGCAGGGGATCGACCTGATCTGCCGCATGCTGCTGCGTCCCGGCGACGCCGTGCTCGTCGACGATCCCTGCTACTTCAATTTCCTGGCGTTGCTGCGCGCGCATCAGGCGCGGATCGTCAGCGTGCCGATGACGCCGGGCGGACCCGACGTCGCGCGGTTCGAGGCGATGCTCGCAGCCGAGCACCCGCGGCTCTACATCACCAATTCCGGCCTGCACAATCCGACCGGCGCGACGCTGTCGCTGCAGACGGCGCACCGGCTGCTCAACGCCGCGGCGGCGCATGACACGATCATCGTCGAGGACGACATCTACGGCGATTTCGAACCCGAGCCGTCGCCGCGGCTCGCCGCACTCGACGGGCTGACGCGGGTGATCCTGGTCGGCAGCTTCTCCAAGACGCTGTCGGCCTCGGTGCGCTGCGGCTACATCGCCGCGCGCGCCGACTGGATCGAGCCCCTGATCGATCTGCAGATCGCGACCGGCTTCGGCGGCCCCGGACAGTTCGCCGCGGAGACACTGACCCAGGTGCTGACCAGCGGCAGCTACCGCAAGCACATCGAGGAGCTGCGCGCTCGGCTTGCGCGGGCGCGGCCGCGCGTGGCAGCACGGCTGCAGCGCATTGGCATCGCGCCCTGGCTGATGCCGCGCGGCGGCTTTCATCTGTGGTGCAGGTTGCCGGACGGCTGCACGGCGATCGAGGTGGCCCAGGCCGCGCTCGAGGAACATGTGGTGCTCGCGCCCGGCGACGTCTTCAGCGCGGCGCAATCCGCCGCGACGATGATGCGCTTCAACGTCGCGCATTGCGAGGATCCGCGCGTCATCCACGCGCTGGAGCGCGCGACCAAGCCACCGGCCGCGCGTTCATCGCGCCGCCAGGCGGCCAATTCGGCCGACGGATAAGGCTTAGTAGCAGTAGCGCGGGTGTGCGCGGACCCATGACCCGTCGCCGCGTTGCAAATAGCAGCCATTGCGATAGGAATAATAACCGCCACGACGGCGCTCGCCATCGGCCGCGATCGCAGCTCCGGTGCCGGCCCCGATCACGGCGCCGATCGCAGCGCCCCGGCCACCGCCGATCGCGCCGCCCAGGATCGCTCCGCCGGCGCCGCCGAGGATCGCTCCGCCGAGCACGTCCTGCGCGGCAGCCTGATGCACCGGCGCGACGACGGCGAGCGTGAGCAGCGCCGCAGCGCCAAGGCGGGTAGCAAAGGGAATCCCCAGACGTCGGATCATGGACAGGCCTCCGTTCCGGGCACGCTAGTCCGCCCGGCGTGGCCGTTCTTGATGCAGATCAAGGCGACGTCAAGGCAGGGCAATCCAAGGCCTTGCCACGTGGCGCATCATGCCGCCACGCGCTGATCCTGCGTGCGGTCCTCGATGATGCTGAGCAGATATTTCGGCTCGCCCTCGCCGATCGAGACCGGCAGCCGGCGCACGACGATGTCGCGCGGACCATTTCCGGGTGTGAGGATGCTATGGGCTCGCGGCTCATCGTCGCCGCGCCCTGCGAGCTGTTCGCGGGCGGCTTCCTCGAGGATTGCGCCGGTCGGCGCGGAGAACAGTTCGCCCGGCGTGCGGCCGATGATGTCGGTGCGAGGCACGCCGAACAGACGCTCGGCGGCGCGATTGACGAACATGTAGCGCAGCGACTGCGCATCCTTGGCCAGCACCGCCTGCGGGATGTTCTCCAGCAATGCGGCGAGGAAATATTCGGCGCGCGCGAGCTTGCGCTCGGCACGGCGCTGCGCGGTGAAATCCTCGTGCGTCGCGATCCAGCCGCCGCCGTCCATCGGCCGCTCCGAGATGCGGATGATGCGGCCGTCGGCGAGCTCGACCTCAACGATCTCCGCCCTTCGCTCCTTCATGCGCTCCCGCAGCGCGGCGAGGAACTCCGACGGCTTCTCACGCAGCAGGCCGAGCTTGGCGCGGTGCGCGAGGATCTCGCGCACATGTGCACCGGGCTTCGCAACCGAGGCAGGAACGCCGTACAGCTCGCGGTACTGCTCGTTGACCATCAGCACGTAGCCGAAGCTGTCGAGCATGATCAGGCCCTGGGCCATGTTGGCGACCGCGGCATCCAGACGCTGCTGGTTGCTGAGCGCGCCCTGCTCCAGCCGCTCGTGCTCGCGCAGGATGTCGGCGTGCTGGCGCTCGATCTCGACCTCGTGCTGCTCGAGCTCCTGAATCCGGAAGGCGCCGTTCTGGAAAGTCTCCACCGCATGCGCGACCCGTCCGATCTCGTCATGGCGCCGCGCATGGGGAATCTTGAGCTTGATGCGGCCGGCGGCGATGCGGTCGGTGACGCGGGCGATGTCCAGCAGCGGCATCAGCACGCCCCAGCGCAGCGCCAGCGCCGCGGCCGCGATCAGCACGATGATCACCGCCCCGAGCGCGCCCAGATAGAACGCGGCCATGCCGCGCGCGTCGGCCGCCTCGCCGAGCTCGCGGGTGCGGTCGGCATAGAGCCGCGACAATTTCTCGAGGTCCTCGTTGAGCGCGGTGCGCACCGCGCGATTCTCGTCATTGTCGCCGAGCTCGCGCGCCGCCGACGATCCGACCGAGATCGTCTGCCGCGCCATCTCGGTGCGGAATGCGACGAACTGATCGATCCGCTTCCTGAACGGGGCGAACAGCGCGGCGTCGTCATCGGTGACCCGGCTTTCCCATTCGTCGACCACCTTGCTCAGCTGCGCAATCTTCGCAAGCTGCGAGTCGGCGTAGCGCCGCGCGACGGTGCGGTCCAACGACATGTAGATGCCGCGCGATTCCATCACGACCGCGTAGATCAGCGCGTTGGTGCGCTCGATGTTGCGGGCCGCAATGGAAAGCGCTTCGAGCCGGTCGTAGAACAGGCGCTGCTCGCGCAGCGCCGACAGCGCGCCCAGTGTCGACAGCATCACCAGGACGGCGAACGCGGCCGCAGCCGCAGAGATCTTGTCGTTGAGGCTGAACGACGGCAGCGACCTGTTGAACCGGCGCAACAACTCACGCATGACGGGCCCCCTCGATGGAATGCAACCATCAGACGCAAGATGCGTAAACAACAAGTTCCAATTGGTGGAACAGGCACGTAACCGACCGTTAACCAAATCCGATGCCGGAAGAGGCTTGCCCGACGCGCGGCAAGGGCGCTCAACGGCGCGCGTCTCGCCCTACTGCCTGAGCATGATCAGCGGATTGGCGCTGTCGGGCACCAGCCGCCACTGCGCATTGTCGTCCGCCTCGAACCGCCAGGTCTCGCCGCGATCCGACATCAGCATCATCTGGCCGTGCTCGAGCCGCCACTGGCTCGGCGCGAACGCTGCGATGGCGGCGTCGCATTTCGGCTTCACGAACACCTGGAAATTGTCGTGGCCGGCGTCGTTGTTGGTCAGCACCAGGCTGCAGATCGTGGCGCCATTGCCGCGGACCATGGCCCAGTCGCCGATCATCTGGTCCATGGATTTCGCCAGCGACCGCGCCGCCGCCAGGTTCTGCAGGATGTAGACGCCTTCGCCCTGGCGCAGGCCCTCGAAGATGCCGGCCTCGACCTCGGTGAAGTCGATCACCGCCTCGCCATTGGCGGCCTGGAGACTGACGATGTCGAGGCCCTTCACGTTCCAGCCGGCGATGTCCTTGGTGAAGGGCAGCGCGGCGGCGCAGCCCGGCTCCAGCTCGAGCTTCTGCCCACGCGGCGCCGCGTCCGGCTTCAAGGTCACGACGCAGGTCTTGCTGCGCTCAGTGGTCGCAAGCTCCCACTGCCCGATCATCGCTTTCTTCAGGCCGGCGGCGTCCTGCGCAACGGCAGGGACGCCCGCCACTGACGACAGCAGCGCGATCAGCATTGGGAGCGAACGTTTCATCAGCGGCCTTTCACCGGCGTTTCCGGAACGGGCGTCAGCGGCGGCTTGCCGGCAAACCAGACCTTGAGATTGTCGACCACCAGCTGATCCATCGCGTTGCGCGTTACGATGGCAGCCGAGCCGATGTGTGGCAGCAGCACGACATTGTCCATCGCCTTGAGCTCGTCGGGCACCGCCGGCTCCTTCTCGAACACGTCGAGGCCGGCCGCGAGAATCGCGCCGGATTTCAGCGCCTCGACCAAAGCCTGCTCGTCGATCACCGAGCCGCGGGCGACGTTGACGACGACGCCGCGCGGTCCGAGCGCCTTCAGCACCTCGGCATTGACGATCCTGTTGGTGCCGGCGCCGCCGGGCACGATCACGATGAGCGTGTCGACGTCCTTCGCCATCGCGAGCAGGTCGGGATAGTGCTTGTTGGCGACACCGGCCGCCGGATTGCGCGAGTGATAGACGACGGGGACCAGCGAGGCTTCGAGTCGGCGCGCGATCGCCTGGCCGATGCGGCCCATGCCGACCATGCCGACAGTGCGGTCGCGCAGCGAGCCGACGCTGAGCGGATAGGGCTTCGACGTCCACTCGCCGGAGCGCACGAAGCGGTCGGCCTTGATGAACTCGCGGCAGGTGGCGATCAACAGGCCCATCGCGACGTCGGCGACCTCCTCGGTCAGGACATCGGGCGTGTTGGTGACGATGATGCCGTGCTGACCGGCATGGGCGGCCGCGATGTGGTCATAGCCGACGCCGAAGCTTGCGATCATCTCCAGCTTCGGCAGCATCGCCATCACGGCGGCATCGGTCTTCACGGTGTGGAAGGTCACCGCGACGCCGCGGATCCGCCCTTTCACGTCCGCTGGCAGCGCTTCGAGATCGGCCTGTGTCGTCGCATGGTGCACGGTGAAGCTGTCCGGGAAACCCTTTTCCAGGATCGGCCGCAGCGGCCCATAGATCAGAACATCGATCTTGTCAGACGAAGTGGCCGCCATCAGTTGTCCTTTCCAAGAGCACTTTCGTGCCAGCGCCGCAAAACGAGGTGCGAAACTAGCGCCAGCAAGCCATAGATGACAATCCCGGCGACCGACAGCAGCACCAGCGCGGCGAACATGCGGGGTATGTTGAGACGATAGCCGGATTCTGCGATGCGATAGGCGAGGCCTGATCCCGCGCCGGCGCTGCCGGCGGCGATCTCGGCGACGACGGCGCCGATCAGCGACAGGCCGCCGGCGATGCGCAGACCGCCGAGAATATAGGGCAGAGCGGCGGGCAATTTCAGATGGCGCAAGGTCTGCCAGCGCGAGGCGCCGTAGAGCTGGAACAGGCCGGCGAGATTGCGATCGACCGAGTTGAGCCCGAGCGCGGTGTTGGACAGCACGGGGAAGAAGCCGACGATCCAGGCGCACACGACCACCGCGGTCTGCTGCGGCAGATAGATCAGGAGCAGCGGCGCGACCGCGATCACCGGCGTCACCTGCAGCACCACGGCATAGGGAAACAACGCCCATTCCAGCCATCTCGACTGGTTGAACAGCAGCGCCAGCGCGATGCCGCCGAGCGCGGCGGCGATGAAGCCTTCGAGCGTGGTGACCAGTGTCGTCAGCAGCGACTGCGCCAGAATGTCCCAGTCGGCAACCAAGGTCTTCAGGATCAGCAGCGGCCCCGGCAGCACATAAGGCTGGATGCCGTTGACGCGCACCACCAACTCCCACGCCGTCATCGCTGCGACGAAAACCAAGGCCGGAAAGGCGAGGCTCGCCAGCCGCGCTGCCGCGACGAACGTTCTCTGCTCTCGTACGCCGCTCACAGCGCATGCACTCCGGTGTAGGCCGGCGCCAACGCGTCCGAGACGCGGCGGCAGTATGCGGCGTAATCCGGCGAGGCGCGGAACGCATCATCGCGCGCGTCGACGTCGATCCGGATCTCGGCGCTGAGCCGGCCGGGCCGCGCCGTCATCACCAGGACGCGCTGCGACAGGTAGACCGACTCGAACACCGAATGGGTGACGAACAGGACGGTCATGTTCAGGCTGCGCCACAGCGCCAGCAGGTCGTTGTTGAGGCGGAAGCGCGTGATCTCGTCGAGGGCCGCGAACGGCTCGTCCATCAGCAGGATGTCGGGCCGTGTCACCAGCGCTCGCGCCAGCGAGGCGCGCATCTTCATGCCGCCGGACAATTCGCGCGGGAATGCATCGGCAAAATCCGACAGGCCGACCTGCGCCAAGGCGGCATCGATCCGCGGCCGTGCCTCCGTGGCCGGGACATGCGCAAGCTTCAACGGCAAGCCGACATTGTCGCGCACGCTGGTCCAGGGCATCAAGGTCGGCTCCTGGAACACGAAGCCGATGCGATGGCCCGGATGCGTCTCGGACGCGGACGCCGCGACGTCGACCGTACCGCCGCTCGGGCTCGCAAGCCCGGCGATCAACCGCAGCGCCGTCGACTTGCCGCAGCCGGAGGGGCCGAGCAGCGAGACGAACTCGCCTTTGGAAATCGTCAGATCGATCGGCCCCAGCGCGGCGACGCCGGACTCGTACACCTTGGTGACGCCGCGCAGGCGTACCGCGGTCGCAACGGCGCGCTCGGACGAAGGGGGTGAACTCATGTGCTGAAAGCGCCGCTCAAGCGTCCTACTTCTTCGGCCGGAGATCGATGCCGACGCCCTTGTTGACGAAACGCAGCGTATAGGACTTGCGATAGTCGATCGTCGACTTGACCACGCCGGCCCGCACCATCTTGTCGAAGAAGCTGGCGATGCGCTCCTCCGTCATGGCGCCGATGCCCTTGTCCACGCTGTCGCCGGAATCGACGATGCCGTACTCCTTCATCTTGGCGACCGAATAGGCCAGCAGGTCGTCGGTCATCTCCGGGTTCATCTTCTTGATCAGCGCATTGCCGGCGGAATTGTCGCCGTAGATGTAATTGTACCAGCCGATGATCGAGGCATCGACGAAACGCTGCACCAGGTCCGGCTTGCTCTCGATCAGGTCGCGCCGCGTCTCGATCAGGGTCGAATAGGTGTTGAAGCCGTTGTCTGCGAGCAGGATCACGCCGGGCTTGAAGCCGGCGGCGCGCTCGACCGCGAACGGCTCTGATGTCACGTAGCCCTGCATCGCGCTCTGCGCGGTGGCGATGAACGGCTGCGGATTGAACGTGTAGGGACGCACGTTCTTCTCCGAGAAGCCGTATTCGGACTTCAGCCACTGATAGTAGCTGGAGATGCCTTCCTTGGAGACGAACAGGGTCAGCGGCTTCAGCTCTTCGAGCTTGGTGATCCTGGACTCCGGATGCGTCAGGAACACCTGCGGATCCTTCTGGAACATCGCGGCGATCGACACCACCGGCACGTTGTTGGCCACCGCGTCGAACGACATCAGCGTGTTCGCGGCCATGAAAAAATCGATCTTGCCGGAGATCAGCAGCATGCGGTTGTTCTCGTTCGGACCGCCCGGCACGATCGTCACGTCCAGACCGTAGCGCTTGTAGGTGCCGTCGGCGACCGCCTGGAAGAAGCCGCCATGCTCGGCCTCGGCGACCCAGTTGGTGCCGAACGAGACCTTGTCCAGGGTCTGGGCCTGGGCCGCCGGGACCAGCGCACCCGCGACGAGCAAAGCCGCCATTAACGTTCGCGACAGAAGCCCCTGCGTCATGATTGGATTCCCCGGTTAGTCTCGCCCAAGATGCCGTTCGAAGTGCTATGGTCGGGCGATAAGTACCCTGCCCGAGGCACGAAAGAAACAGCCAGCACGATGACCACCCCGCCCCGCGACTGGACCGAGCTGCACTGGCCCTTGATCGGAACGTCCGAGGCGGCGCGCTGGATCGCAGTGCTGCCGCTCGCGGCCACCGAGCAGCACGGACCGCATCTGCCGCTCGGCACAGATGTTTACATTGCGGAAGCCTATCTCGCCCGCGTGCGCGCGCTGCTGCCGCCGGCACTGCCGGTCACCTTCCTGCCGGTGCAGCCGGTCGGCATTTCCACCGAGCATATCGATTATCCGGGCACGCTGACCTTGCCGACCGAGACCGCGCTGCGGAGCTGGCGAGCGCTCGGCGACAGCGTGGCCCGCGCGGGAATCAGGAAGCTCGTGATCGTCACCAGCCATGGCGGCAACAGCGCCGCGATGACCCTGGTCGCGCAGGACCTGCGCGCCGCCTTTCGGATGCTGGTGGTGACGACATCGTGGTCGCGCTTCGGCGCGCCCGACGGCCTGTTTTCTTCCGACGAGCTGCGGCACGGCATCCATGGCGGCGCCGTCGAGACCTCGATCATGCAGGCCTGTCATCCGGAGCTGGTGCGTGGCGACGCCATCGCTGCCTTCGCGTCATCTGGCGCTGAGATCGAGAAGAACAATCGCGTGCTCTCGACGCAGCGGCCGGCGCCGATGGCCTGGCAGACGCAGGACCTGAATGCGAGCGGTGCGGTCGGCGATGCCACGCAGGCGTCGGCGGAGAAGGGCGAGCGCGTGCTCGACCACGGCGCGCGGGCGTTCTGTGCGCTGCTCGAGGATATCGATAACTTCGACGTGAACGGGCTCGGCGGCGGCCCGCTGGCGAGCCGTTGGATTGGGCCCAACTAGAGCATGATCCGGAAAAGTGGAAACCGGTTTTCCGGAAAGATCATGCTCAAACAAAGAGATGAGATCATGATGCGATTCCGTGGAATCGCATCATGATCTAACTGGATTTTCAAACGAATCTCTGAACCGCCCCGGCCTTGTTCGGGCGATTCGAACCGCTTTCGAGAAGCCTCCGTCCAATTTGACAGACGGCCAGCACCGGCCGCCCAACGGAAAACAGGAGCCTTCCATGTCCATCAAGACCAAGCTTGCCGCCCTGACCCTCGCCGCCCTGACCGTGACCGGCGGCGTCGCCGCGACCTCCACGCCTGCCGAGGCCCATGGCTTCCATCACGGCTGGGGCTGGGGCGTCGGAGCCGGCCTCGTCGGCGCCGCTGTCGTCGGCAGCGCCATCGCCGCCAGCAACGACGGCTATTACTACGGCGGTTATCGGTACTGCCACTGGGTGCCCCAGTACGACGCGTTCGGACGTTACGTCGGCCGGGTCAGAGCCTGCGGCTATTGATGGCGCGACGGTCACCTTGCCCAACCGAATCCACCAGGGCTCGCCACGTCGGCTCGTGAACGCGCTGCAGCACCGGTCCCGCGTCTGATACGGGTGTCCCCATCAGCTTAGACCCGTGTCCCAACCCGCCCGGCTATCCCCCCCGGGCGGATTGTCGGGGTGGCAGGTCGTTCGACTCAGAACTGCGCGTGCAGCCGCGACCCGATGATCGAGACCGGCCCGCGATCGCGGCTGTAGGCCGGGTTGACGATGAACTGATAGTCAAACGTCAACTGCCAATTGAACACCGGCAGCGAGTAATACGCTTCGAGGATCTTCTCGGCCCCGGGGTGCGGCAGCTGCCCATCACCAATCAGCGCCGTATAGCCGCCCGCGGCCAAATAGGCCTGATGCGCCGGCGAGATCTGATTGACCACCCCTGCGAGGCCGAACGTGTCGTCCGGCCGTCCCCAGAATCTGCCTGACACCGAGGTGCCGGCGGCAAAGGTCGTGTCAACGTCGGTGAACGCGTAGGCCTCCAGCTTCCCGGGCGTGTAGCCGGCGCGCGCGAACACGCCGAGCCCCGGCAGGATCTGCTGCTCCCAATTGGCGGAGATGCCGGGCTTGCTCTTGTAGGTCCGGACCGCCGCGAGATCCGGAGCGGCTCCAGTCTGCGCCGCCAGGGTCACCGCATCCTGGAAATTGCCGAGGCGGGCCCGCGTCAGATAGCCGGTGACCAGGATCTTGCCCGGCTGCCCCCAAAGCTCGTAGCGGCGTTCGAGTTCGCCGACCATCTGGAATTGGCCGAGCTTGGCATCGAGATCGGTGCTGTTTGGGACGGCCGGACCATCGAAGATACCGGCGCGGACCGTCCACGGGCCGGTGTACCACTCGGCCGCTGCGCCATAGGTGAACGCCCAGGCATCCGCGGCATAGTCGAACGTGCCGGTATTGACCAAGGTCCAGTTCAGGAAGTCGGCACGCGGGTCGTGGGCGTATTTGTTCTGGTCGAAGATATCGACGACGCCGAACTTGCCGACGGTGAAGACGAGACGATCGGATGTCTGTGATCCCGCGAACTGGTTGATGCCGGCCTCGACCTTCTGGCTCTCGCCGCCGAGATCGATGGTCTGGCGCAGGAAGGCGCGCGGAATGCGGGCATAGGGATAGCTTGAGCCGACCTTGTAGGCCTCAGCACTCGGGAAGCCGGCGACGCCGAACGTGCCGCTCAGGCCAAAGCCCTGGTCGATTTCGGGGTTGATCCAGATCTCGGCGCCGTCCCAGGGGCGGAAACCGACGTACAGGTCGAGGTCAAAGGTTTCGCGGCCGATATTGGGATCCAGGCTGTTCCGGCCGGCATAGGGGGCACGGAACGGAAAGTCGTACTGCGTCGTGATCGTGGTCTGGCCATGCACGGCGAAATTGTCGAGCTCGGGTGGCACGATGCCCTTGCCGAGCAGGTCCTTCTTGGCCGGATCCGTGCCCAGCTGGTAGTTGAGCCCGAGTTGCAGCCTTTGGATCGACAAATCGGAGTCGTAGAGCTGGCCGGCCGCGGTGAAGCGTTTCCGATGATGCCCGAACTCGGAGTCCAGGAATTCGAGCTTGGCGCTCCAGGCCGGCGCGATCGGCACTTCCACCCCGAGACCGGCGACCCAGCCGAGCCGCCAGGTCAGCGCCGTATCGACGTCGCCCACCGCCGCATTGCCGGCCGTGCCCGCGAGCTGAGTCCGCTCCAGACGGTCGTAGCTCCAGGCGAGGCCGCCGGTCGCGTAGACCAGCCATGGATTGAAGTCGTAACCGATACGCCCGCGCAGCGTACCCGTCCCCAGCATCGTATCGCGATAGGCCGCCTGGCCAGTTGCCGGGGAGGTCGGGGCCCGCACGCCGGCGAGCGTGTTCGGAGCCGAGAAGTCCCCCTCCACGCCGAGCAGGAGGCGCGGCGACAGCATCCGGTTGTAGCCGGCCTGCAGGCCGAACAGATAGCTGCCGGTCCCCTTGAAGGCATCATAGGAGTTAAACAGGCCGGTCGATCCCGAGAGCATCGGGACTCCGGCGCCGGCCTCGAGGGCGGTCCAGCCGGACTTGCCTGCGGCGTAGCCGAGGTGCCCGCCGATATAGAATCCGTTCCAGTCAGGGGCCGCCGAATTGTCATACGACTGCGGCCGCGAATTTACCGACCCGAGATCGGCCGCTGTCGCGGTTTTGGACAAAGTGAGCAGGAGACCGAGCGTCGCCCGAGCCAGGAGCCGGTGGTCCATCTTGTTCAATTCACGTGAGAATTACGATCAGTGCCGTTCTGACATCATCTCGTAACGGATTTGCAACACGCGGGTCTCCCACCATGCGGCAGTTCCGTCTTCGAATCGCTCGTCAGCTCGATTGCCTTGCGACGTCATGTCACAAGCGAGCTCGATCGCGAAGGGCCGACACCCGTTCCCACAGCCGATAGGGCCATCGAAAATCACCGCTTCCGCGCGCGAGCCGTGACGTGTGACTTCAAAGTCATTGCAAGTAACTTGCAATATTCGCTAGGGTCCGCATCACCAGCGCCTCTGTTCACTCCTGCTCCTGCGGTCCATACGCTTGCCGACGGTTACGCCAATACGATCCGGACGATCGCGCGTCCGAAGCTGGACCGGGCTTGCCGCCGTCGTCGTCCTCGGCTCGGGAGCTGCGGCCCAGGCCGCGGATTTGGCGCTGAAAGCGCCGGTCGCACAGACGGAGTTCGATTGGACGGGTGTCTATGTCGGCGGCCACGCCGGCTATACGCGCGATCGGAATCACGAAGCTCGTGATTGTCACCAGCCATGGCGGCAACAGCGCCGCGATGACCCTGGTCGCGCAGGATCTGCGCGCAGATCACCGCATGCTGGTGGTGACGACGTCATGGTCGCGCTTCGGCGCGCCCGATGGCCTGTTCTCCGCCGACGAGCTGCGTCACGGCATCCATGGCGGTGCCGTCGAGACCTCGATCATGCTGGCCCGCCATCCCACGCTGGTGCGCAGCGATGCCATCGCCGCTTTCCCCTCGCGCGGCGCTGAGATGGAAACGACCTACGAGGTGCTCTCGACGCAGCGGCCGGCGCCGATGGCCTGGCAGACGCAGGACCTGAATGCGGGCGGCGCGGTCGGCGATGCCACGCAGGCCTCGGCGGAGAAGGGCGAGCGCGTGCTGGACCACGGCGCGCGGGCGTTCTGCGCGCTGCTGGAGGACGTCGATAACTTCGACGTGACCACGCTCGGCCACGGCCCGCTGCCGGGCTCCTGAGCCAAAGATAACATTCTGGATCTTCTGATGAATCTCCGGATGGCGTCGATCGCCATCAGGCGATTCGAACCGGTTTCGAAAAGGCTCCGTCCAATTTGGCAAGCGGCCGACGCCGGCCGCCGCAACATCAAACAGGAGCCTTCACCATGTCGATCAAAACCAAGATTGCCACCCTCGCGCTGACCGCGCTCGCCGTGACCGGCAGCATCGCCGCAACGTCGACGCCTGCGGCGGCCAACGGCTTCCATCATCATCACCATTGGGGCTGGGGCGTCGGTGCCGGCCTCGTCGGAGCCGCCGTCGTCGGCAGCGCCATCGCCGCCAGCAACGACAGCTACTCCGATGACGGTGGCTATCGGTACTGCCGCTGGGTGCCGCAGTACAACGTCTACGGCCAGTATGTCGGCCGCGTCAGGGCCTGCGGCTATTGATGCCGGGCGTTCGTCGCGTCCCGCCCGGCCGCCCGGGCGGGCTGATTGTTGCGTGGGCGCCACACCCTCAATCGGAAACCGGATGAGACCGCCTCACGATTGCTGTTGCGAATTAATCGCAATATAAATCATCCACAAATTACCGCGTGCCGTCCACACTTCCGATCGAACATCGACGACTCCGTAATCTTCTCGTGACTGTGCGCGGGCAATCAGTTGTGACGTTTGCCTGTGTCGTTTGCCTCGCCTTGGGAATCCGCCGCCATGATCCGTTCGAACTGCACCCGGGAGATGATCGCGGCCGGCGCCATGATCGCCGCGCTCGCTGCCCCCGCAGCTGCCGCCGACCTGCCGGTCAAGGCGCGGATGGCGCAGACGGTGTTCGACTGGACCGGCCTCTATGTCGGCGTCCATGCCGGCTATACGCGCGACCGCGCCCAGGCGACGCTGACCGACCCGAGCGGGACGGTCAGCGCCGGTAGCCCGTTCAGCGGTCTCACTGGCGGCGTGCAGGCCGGCTACAACTGGGTCACCCGGTCTGGCCTGCTGCTCGGGCTCGAGGGCGATTTCAGCTTCCCCAACTATCTCACCTCCAACCACACCGTCGCGATGCTCGGCACGCCGGCATCGAACGTCTCGGAGCTGTGGGACTATGTCGCCACCGCCCGCGGCCGCGTCGGCTACATCAGGGGCGACTGGCTGGTCTATGCCACCGGCGGCCTCGCCTGGACCGGCGGCCGCTTCATCAACACGACGGCAGCCGGCGACACCGAGAAGCTGCTGACGACGCGGCTCGGCTGGGCCGCCGGCGCCGGCATCGAGCGCAGCTTTGCGCCGCATTGGAGCTGGCGCCTCGAATATCTCTACAGCCATTTCGAGAACGGCGGCGTCCGCTTCTCCAACGGCGCCAGCTACAATTCGCAACTCGACTTCCAGACCCTGCGGGTCGGGCTCAACCGCAAGCTCGATTTCGTGGGCGGTCCCGACCTGAAGCTCAAGAGCGATCCGTCCGATCCCGAATCCGACCGCTGGGAGATCCACGGCCAGGCGACCGTGATCGGCCAGGGCTATCCGGCGTTCCGCGCCGCCTACACCGGCGCCAACAGCCTGACACCCGCGCGTCAATTCCAGGAGACCTGGAGCAACAGCCTGTACATCAACGCGCGGCTGTGGGACGGCGGCGAGGTCTACTACAATCCCGAGCTGCTGCAGGGCTTCGGCCTCAGCAACACCGTCGGAGCAGGCGGCTTCCCCAATGGCGAAGCGCAGAAGTCCGACTTCCCCTATCCGCACTACAACACCTCGCGGCTGTTCCTGCGCCAGACCTTCGGCTTCGGCGGCGAGCAGGAGCAGCTCGGCAGCGGCCAGCTGCAGCTGTCCGGCAAGCAGGACATCTCGCGTCTCACGCTTCAGATCGGAAAATTCCCCGTGCTCGACGTGTTCGACGGCAACGCCTACGCCAAGGACGCACGCAAGGACTTCATGAACTGGTCGGTCTGGGCGCCCGGCGCCTTCGACTATGCCGCTGACAAGCTCGGACTGACCTATGGCGCCACCGCCGAGTTGAACCAGAAGAACTGGGCGCTGCGCGCCGGCTATTTCCTGGTCGATGCCGAGTCGAACTCGAACAATTTCGACACGCGCGTGTTCAGGCGCGGCGAGTATGTCGTCGAGCTGGAGACGCGCTATCAGCTGTTCTCGCAGCCGGGACATTTGCGCACGATCGGCTGGTTCAACAGCGTGTTCGCCGGCAGCTATCGCGAGACGCTGGACAATCCCGCGCTCAATCTCGACATCAGCCAGACCCGCCGCGGCCGCGGCAAATTCGGCTACGTGATCAGCTTCGACCAGGCGCTCTCCGACGATGTCGGCCTGTTCGGACGCTGGAGCTGGAACGACGGCAAGAACGAGATCATGGCGTTCACCGACATCGACAGCAGCCTGTCGTTGGGCACCTCGATCAAGGGCACGCGCTGGGGCCGTCCCGACGACACCATCGGCCTCGCCGGCGTGACCAACGGGCTGTCGCGCGACCACCGCGCCTTCCTCGCCGCCGGCGGCCTCGGCCCGCTGATCGGCGACGGCGCGCTGAACTACCGGCGCGAGAACATCATCGAGGCCTACTACGCCTACTCGATCAACAAATACCTGACCTTCACGGCGGACTATCAGTTCATCAGCAATCCCGCCTACAACGCCGACCGCGGTCCGGTGTCGATCTTCTCGGGGCGGCTGCACGGGGATTTCTGAGCGGCGGCTGTTTTTATTTGCGCAGGCCATAGCTCCTCACTCGGTGTCGTCCCCGCAAACGCGGGGACCCATACCGCGGAAGCTATCGAGGGACGTCACTGCCGATTGCCCGCCTCACGACCGCCGGTGGCTATAGGTCCCAGCTCAAGGCCGGGACGACAGCGGAGGTCCAGGCGCGGCAAGCCCCAATCTGACCGCCCACCCGTCTCCAGCCATGCCCCCACCGCAACGCGGCATTGGGCGCTTGCCACCCCCATATGCTAGGACCTGTCCCCATCCCGCCCCCTCCGGGCGCCAGACCAGGTCGAAATGCTCTCCGTCGAACTCGCCATCATCGTCGTCCTCATCGTCGTCAACGGGCTGTTGTCGATGTCCGAACTCGCGATCGTCTCGTCGCGGCCGGCACGCCTCGCCATGCTGGCCGAAAAGGGCATCGCCGGCGCCCGTCGGGCGCTGGCGCTGGCGTCCGATCCGGGGAGGTTCCTGTCGACGGTGCAGATCGGCATCACCCTGGTCGGCGTGCTCTCTGGCGCATTCTCGGGCGCCACGCTCGGCCAGCGCCTGACGCAGTGGCTGCTGGAGCTCGGCCTGTCCGCCTCCGTTGCCGACATCATCGGCGTCGGCCTGGTCGTCACCACCATCACCTATGCGACCCTGATCGTCGGCGAGCTGGTGCCGAAGCAGCTGGCGCTGCGCGACCCCGAGGCCGTGGCGGTCCGCGTCGCGCCCGCCATGCAGGTGCTCGCCAAGGTGTCGCTGCCGCTCGTGGTGCTGCTCGATCTCTCCGGCAAGTTGATCCTGACGCTGCTCGGCCGCTCCGGCGAGGCCGAGGAGAAGGTGTCGGAGGCGGAGATCCACCATCTGGTGCGCGAGGCCGAGACCGCAGGCGTGCTTGAGCCCGGCGAGAAGGAGATGATCGCCGGCGTGATGCGGCTCGGCGACCGCCCGGTCGGCGCCATCATGACGCCGCGCCCCGAGGTCGACGTCGTCGACCTCAACGACGATCCCAAGACCATTCGCGAGCTGCTCGCCAAGAGCCCGCATTCGCGCCTGCCGGTGTCGGACGGCGAGCGCGACCGTCCGATCGGCGTGCTCCAGGCCAAGGACCTGCTGGCCGCCTATCTGCGCGACGAGACGCCGGACCTGCGCAGCCTGGTGCGCGAGGTGCCGATCATTCCCTCCACCGTCGATGCGCGCGACGTGATCGCGATCCTGAAAGTCGCGCCCGTGCACATGGGGCTCGTCCACGACGAATACGGCGCGTTCGAAGGCGTCGTGACCGCGGCGGATATTCTGGAGTCGATCGTCGGCGCGTTCTCCTCGGAGGAAGGTCCGCCGGAGCCGGCCTGCCTCCGCCGCGACGACGGATCGCTGCTCGTCTCCGGCTGGATGCAACTCGACGAGTTCGCCGACGTCCTCGCCATCGAGGTGCCGCCACATCGCGGCTACCACACCGTCGCCGGCCTGGTGCTGCAGCATTTCGGCAGCGTGCCCGCGATCGGCCAGAGCTTCGAGCTGCAAGGGTGGCGCTTCGAGATCATCGACCTCGACGGCCGCCGCATCGACAAGATCCTGGCGACCAGGCTCGCCCCGGAGGGCGGCGAGCCGAACGTGGGGTAGCGCTCGCTCAATTGCGCCAGGGCGTTTCATGATGCGTATCTCGGCCCGCATCATCGAGAGACCCGCGCAGGCACGGCACCGGCGGTGCGCCCCCTCTCCCGCTTGCGGGGGAGGGCTGGGGTGGGGGTGCCACAGCGGCAGTCTTTCCGGAGCAATCCCCCACCCGCATCGCATCTGACGATGCGATGCGACCTCCCCCGCACGCGGGGGGAGGCGCTGACCGATCGCGCCGCGCCTGCGTGCCACAAACAACTTTGCAATCCCCGATTCGCCCGTCGGGCGGAGTGCCGATCTCCAACACGCCGGCGGACGGCCGATGCGCCACGCATGTCGCCTGCGCCAAAACACTCATTTCCCCCGCGCCCTCAATATGAAGACCCATTTCAAGAGCCTCTGCGAAAAATAGACAGCTTCCGAAAATCATAATTCATGTCCTATGCTCCTCCCATTCCGGTCCTGATGAGGGGCGTACGCGCGTCGTCACGAACGTTGGACCGGCAATGCGATGGACGTGACGGCGGCGCTGGACGAGCGCTGTCGTCGCGGACGGCGAAATCGTGTGGTCCTGACCTCCCGACGCTGAGGTCCGCGGCAGCGCGCGTGATGCGCGCGTTGTCGCCACGGTGGCCAGAAAGCCGGTGCACCGAGGAGAGCAAGTATAAGCCGTTAAAACCGATCGCGCAGGGAGGGCCGGGTCGTTCCGGCTGAACCTTGTATGGGGAGTAAGTTGTCAAGAGGGGCGTCGTTTGTTGGGGGCGGTCTTTGGCGCCAGGGAGAG